>NZ_JASHIF010000007.1:0-530401 GCF_030056595.1 Flectobacillus roseus | reverse complement strand
GCAACTATTAAATCGTAAAAAGTACGAACTAAACGCTTATCCAGAACAGAATCTAAGGATAATTGAACCTCTGAAAGATAAAGATCAAGTTTATGAAGAAGTAAATGAGAGAGTCTTGACTTACTCGATTTTATGTCATTATTTTGTAGAAATGCTTTATGCATAGAAACCTCCTGTTTGTTTGTGTTTGTCGTGATTCACAAAGTAAACAAGGAGGTTTCTTTTTTAAAAGTCTTTACGAAAAATTCGGGATGACTCATGTTTTGATACTACCATAGCTAGATACTATTCGGCTTAGGACACAATCATTACGTCTCTACTGGTAAATAATTACTCATTCACCCAATCTCAATTCACTAAATTAAGCGTTTTTAAAGCTCTTTATACAAACAAAAATGGCTTCCTTTAAAGAAGGGAGCCATTCAAATCTATCTCTAAACCACTTGTTATTTCTCATTAAATAAGTTGTCAAGTTTTCGTCTTATCCGTATCATTACTTTTAATTACGAATCTGTTTTCGAACAGATAGACGATTAACTAATAACTTTATAGCACATTCGATAAAAACTGATACAATTGATGTTTGTGTAAAATAAAGTCTTTTTCGAGTGTTTGAAACGCTGAGCGACGACGCTCATGAATCATTTGTACCTGCTGGTCAAACAAAAACTGTTTGCCTTGAGCGTATTCGGCGAAGGATTTTTCTTGTGCCAAAATCGCAATAGCTAGGGCTTCTATTTCTGATTTGCTATGCTTGAATAACGCCAGAAAGTCTTCTGCCTTTGTGGTAATGTTTTCAGCCGTATTGTGTTGCAAAACATCATTGAGCAACTTGACAAAAAACTTTATTTCATCAGCATAGAAAGTCAAACTTTCTGCCCATTTGGTGTTTTCAAAATGACATAACTCAAATTTTAAAGTTTCCATAGCTAGTTCATGATGTCGGTCATAAATTCATAAAATGAGTGCTTACTTGTATGAAAATCTTTTTCGATAGCCCTAAAGCGAACTCGTAAGTTGCGGTGCTTTAGATAATGTTCTTCGCCTAGTTGAAAGTCCTTCTGTTGAGTTTCCAATCCAAAAAGAAATTCTTCATGTTCGATGGCTTTGAGCAAGGCTTGAGTCTCTACCCTTTCTTGCGCAAATTGTTCCTCCAAAGCAATCCATTCATTTTGTAATGTTCTTGATAGGTTCAATTCTCGCAAATGTTCCATCCAAGTTTCGAAGTACTGAATTTCGTCACGGATAAAGCTCAAATTAGATAACCATTGCTGGTTTTCTCTGTGATAAAGTTCAAACTTTAACGAACTTGTTTTTGGCTCAAATAGAACATTTTCCATAGCGTTTGTCATTTTTGATATGTCAAAGTTCCTGCATTTTAGGAACCTATCATAGAACATTCGTCATAAGTAATACTGATAAAAGTCAAAGTGAAAAAAGCAGTTTGTGGGATTTTTGGAGAAAACTCCAACAATGGCGGAGAACCTAAAAAAACGGTTTCCTCAACCAAGAAAACCGTTCGCCATCCCAAACTAACAAGTAATAATATTTTGTAAGAAATGTGCTTTTTTTACTGCACAAAACGAACAGTTGGTTTTACAACGATTTACACAAAAATCTGTACAAACGATGTTTTATATCATAGAAAGCCTTTTCAGCTTTTTGGAAATTCTCACGGATAACAATATGACGATTATAGATTTCTTCACCCAGTAAAAAGTCTTTACCCATGGCGTCATCATCAAATCCCCATTCTTCTTCAATGATTGACTGATTGACAGTATCGATATCGCCAGCAAGACTGTCTAATTCACGATTGAAAATAAAGGTTTCATTTTGTACCTCATGCGAAGTATTTTTCTTGTTAACATTCGCAATAAGCCCTTTTAGATATTTAATTTCTTCTTTGAAAAAATCCAAAGATTTGAGCCATTCGCTGTTTTCACGGTGATAGAATTGATACTTAAATGAACGATCAACTTCCAGGTTTTCGATAGTACTCATGATGATAAAGGTTTTGTTTTGTTATAGAAAAAATAAAAAAGACTTGGTCGGTTTTATACTAAGAATGTAATCTGACTTGCTTGATTAGCAATTGATTACAGTACAAATTTGGTTTATTGTACATCCCTAAACTAAGAGTAAAGTCATTAGGATATATGATTTTTGTTGGAAAGAGTTGAGCACTTAGGCAAGGCGATACTAATGATTTTCAATGTCGGATATTGGATGTTGGATTTCGGATATATATCCTCCTTTTTGTAAGAAACAAAATTCCGCAATCAGAAATCTTCAATCTGCAATTGTGATGATTCCTATTCCCCTATTTTAAAATATCCTTTTTATAGATATCCTCATAAATCACCAAACTGCCAAAATCGTCAACGTCGGCAGTGATATAGGTGATAAATACTTTTACTGGGTTCTCTAAACCAAAGCTTGTGGGACTCAAATGTGGCTCAAAGCGCTTTTTGACAAACTCATCTACCAGATTTCTATCTTGAAAAATCATGGTTGCTAATTCATAAGGTTTTTCAAGACGAATACAGGCATTGCTCAGATAGCGCTTATTTTTACTAAACAAATCTTTACGATTGGTATCATGCAAATACAGCGCATACGGACTCTCAAAGTCAAATTTGAGTAATCCTAATGAATTATCACAGCCAGCTACCTGACGGACATTGTAAGGAAAATAGTCTTTCGATACAGTGCTCCAATCAATACTATTGGCCTCTAGCACAAACCCTTTTTCATCTATTAATTGATAGCCATTGTTCTCAAAAAAACTAGGTTCCTTTTGCTGCACAGGCAATAGCTCGTTGATGGCTACATTTTTAGGAACTTCGTAGTAAGGGAAAAAGGTAATCTTATTGATTTCAGAACAAAGCGTTGGCGTTGGGGTAATTGGTTTGCCGACAATCGTTTTCATGCGCATCACCAAGCTGTCTCGATCATAGAGCGCCAAAGTAGCAGAAGGAATATTGATTTGGATATATCGTTGATTATCAAGGCAGTTGATTACTCGCCAACGATTGAGATTAAGAATGAGCTGCGCACGTAGTTTGACTAAAGGAATCGCCAATTTTGACAATGTGATTGGACCAAGAATACCGTCTGGTACAATATTATATAATGACTGAAAGCCTTTCAGCGCATTCGTAATCATCCCTTCTTTGAGAATACTAGCGTCGGTTATTGTAGGCAAAAAGCCTAGAAAATAGAGCTTTTTGATGAGCTCTTTGTTTTCTAATAGTGTCGCGGCCTGACTGACAAGAGGTTCTTGAAAGCTTTCATTTTCAACAAAAGTATTCAAGCGAGTCAAAAGGTTTTGCGTTGCCTGATAGCCCAAAGATTGCGGTTGCAAAAAAGAGATCACATCCTTGACACTTCCTTTAGCGTAGGTGTTGAGGAGCATCGCAGTAGGGTTGAGACAATGATTATTATATCCCAAACCGTTGTAGGACCAATCTACCGACGTAATGCCGTTGGCAATATCTTTATAAAACTCCATGATGGAGTGTGTCATGATAAGCTCATACTCTAACGTCGGAAGATGCTTAGTGGATAAATAACTATAATGATATTTGGTACGATTGAGTCCATAGTCAGAAGCGTGTTCGAGTACATCAAGATACTCTTTTTTATAATCTGATGTACCTTCTAGCCAAATCGTTTTGTAAGCTAAATTTTGGTAAAATGCTACTACGTCGGCAGGATTTTCTATTTGTAATTCTTTAGCGTAAGCTTGGTCAGAATGCAATTTTTGAATAAAGGATTTTAAATCTTCTTGTGTTTGAGCAATAGAAGTATTGCTCCATGTCACTCCAATAATGAGACAAAGTGTTAATAGTTTTTGAAGGTAAAATTGCGATTTCATGCTGTTTATTGATTTAGGTTAGGCAAAGGATAAATGCTTGGAAATGCCTTTTGTACCAAGCCTTTCAATCAAGGGGGTATTACTAAAAATAGCGATAGTTGTAGAAGGGTCTCGGCAGGTTTGCCTAAGGACAATGTGCTTAATGGTAGAAGTGCAAGTCGTTTGTTGATAATTGTTCAAATGCTACAGGCCTTTTGTCTATCAGGACAAAAGGCCTGTATTATATGAATGCTTCACGATTGATGGGTTCAATCAAGGCTAGATTGTTTTTCAGTAAATCGATATTTGCATTTCCAACATGACGCCAACACTCCTTCCCATTGTATAAAATTAAATAGGTCGGCAATTGAGTCACCTTGAAAGTTTTGGCTACCTCTGGGTTGTTTTTTACACTAACCGCAAGGTAGCTTGCAATAGCTGGATTGTTTTTTTTGAGTCTCTCAAAAACCTCCAACTCTTCCTTATGAGTTTCGTAGAACAACATAAGGACTGGTGTTTGTGTGTGACTTGCCATAAATATTTCAAATTTTATCCCCTGTTTTGATAGCAAATATTCAAGAAGAAATAGCCCAATAGAATGAGTTTAAAGGGTACAAATAATGACTTTAATCAGTAGCTGAGTTACTGATAAAGGTCACAAAATCAGCTAACTGAACTCATATAAGTTATAGCAGTTTTGAAGGAGATTTGTGCTCAACAAAACAGATAAAGCTATGAAAACTATCTTGTTGCCAACAGATTTTAGTCTCAATGCCAAGCATGCTGCCGACTTTGCGGTATCGCTGGCGGGGCTTATCGATGCAAAGATTATCTTGTTACATGCTTACGAATCGCCTGTTTCTACGACTCCCTTTGTACTGCCTTTGCCTCAGCAAGGTTTGATGCAAGAAGCGCTAGAAGAAACACGTACTTTGTTGGCACAAACCAAGGACGATATGCTGGCAAAATATGGAGATGTGCTAGCCAATAAGCTTGAAACAAAATTGGTTTTTGGCAATCCTGTTGACAATATTTTGGAGGCGGCAGCCGAAGTTCGAGCAGATTTTTTGGTAATAGGAAGTTTAGGAGAAGGAGGTGTATTGGCCAATCTGTTTGGGTCAACAGCATTGAGTATTGCCCAGAAAAGTAAGATTCCTGTGTGGGTTATCCCGCAACAATCTACGATTCAGACCATTAAAGAAGTGATATATGCCAGTGATTTAGAAGGAGATGAAGTGGGCTGTATCAACAAAATTATCAACATTGGAGCGCTATTGGGAATAGATCATACCAAATTGGTTCATGTAAAAGAATACTTGAGTCCAGAGATATTCCCGTCAAGTGAAATCATCGATTTGTTGGAAGAGGAATTCGGAGGCGAAAAAATCATTTTCCGCAATTTATATCGAGACGACACCATTGTAGGTATCGACAAATACATTCGAAATCAGAAGCCAGATGCCGTGATTTTGGCACAACGCCCAAAAGGTTTTGTCGAAAAACTTTTCCACGAAAGCATTATCAAGCACTTGACGCTCAGTTCGCAAATTCCATTGTTGGTGTTACAAAAGAAATATTGATTACAAAATAAAGTTGAGGTTTAAGGTTGACGAAATTTTCGTCAACCTTATTTGTTTTATGGGGATAGAAAGCTACATCTCCTTCGCAATAATCCCTCTCGTAATAAGAACTTCTTGCTCTAACTCCTTGATTAATTGCTCAAAATAATCATGGTCAAATTCTTCTCGTTTCTCTAGTTTTTCGGCTAAATGGGCTAACTCATCAAACCCACTCGATAAGGCAGTTCCCTTGAGTTTGTGTGCTAGGGACTTGATACCATTGAGATTTTGCTTGGCAAATAATTCATGTAACTCTACCAAAAACTCTTGTAATTGTCTATCAGCTATTTCGAGTAATTGACTCATAAAGGTAGTATCGTTACCTAGTCTATGAGACAAATCCTCTTTATTGAAGTGTATTTTTTCATTGGTAGAAGATACACGATCTTCTACAACCGTTATTGGTGCCAAGTGGGGTTCAAGATTGAGCCATTCTTGAAGGGCTTTTTCCAAAGCTCCTTTCACAATGGGTTTGGTGATATAATCATTCATTCCTGCCTCCAAACATTTATCTCGCTCTCCTTTCACTGTTCCTGCAGTTAAGGCGATAATTGGTGTTTTCGTTTTGCCATTTTCATGCTCACGAATCAAACGGGTTGCTTCGTAACCACTCATAATAGGCATTTGAACATCCATTAAGATAATATCCACCCAGTTGAGCTTAAATAAATCTACGGCAACTTTACCATTTTCTGCCTCTAAAAGTTTGGCTTGTGGCAAAAGACCTTTTACAATCGTTCGGGCAAGCATCATGTTTACTGGGTTGTCTTCCACAATCATGATATTGACTTTTTCTGCACTCAGCCATTGTGGAGCTTCTAGTATTAGATTCTCTCCTGCATGAAGCGAATCCAACTGTGACAGGGCATTAAATAACGTATTTAACCCAATTGGTTTCATTAATCTTTGCTTCACCGAATAGGTTCGGCATGCATCAATGATTTCTTGATTGTCGGATGAACTGCATAACAAAAGAATATCTTGTTTATCTGCGGTATAGTCAGGTAGTTTTCGTATGTGTTTGATACTTTCGAGACCATCCATGTATGGCATGTGGTAGTCCATCAACACCAAATCATATTGACGGCCTTCCTTCATAAAATCTAAGGCCTGAATGCCATTTTCCGCTTCATCAGAGGCAATAGATTTAATCGCCAACATTTCTTTCAAAATATGTCGGTTATTGGCATTGTCATCTACGATTAATACCTTTTGTAATTTTTCCAAATTATCCCATTGCAATGGGTCGCCTTCTTCGGCTTTAACAGTGATTTCGAAATAAAACGTGCTACTGAGACCTTTTTTACTCTTGAGTTGAAGGGTACTTTTCATCAAGCCCAAAAGTTTGTTTGAAATAGTCAAGCCTAAGCCTGTACCACCAAACCTCCGTGTTGTGGATTCGTCTTCCTGTGAAAAAGCATTAAAAATCTTAGCCTGATTGGCCTCGTCAATCCCGATACCTGTATCTCTTACCGAAAATTTCAAATGCCATTCTCCTTCGTTGTAGCTCTGAGAGGCCTCAATCTTCAACTCTACTTCTCCTTGCGCTGTAAACTTTACGGCATTGCCCAATAGGTTGACCAAAATTTGTCTTAAACGAACAGGGTCTGTCCAGACAAACCTAGGGATATCATGAGAAATATTAAGAAGAACTTCTAGTTTTTTGCTATCTGCCTGAAACGCTATCATGCTGATAATCTGATTGCCTAAGTCGAAAATGTCTGTTTTTTCAATGGATAGCTCCAATTTACCAGCTTCTATTTTCGAGAAATCCAGAATGTCGTTGATAATATCCAATAACGAATGTGCCGATTGTGAAACCGTCGACATATACTTACGTTGAGTTTCCTCAAGTTTGGTTTTCATCAACAAGTCTGTAAACCCAATGATACCATTCAGGGGAGTTCTGATTTCGTGACTCATATTGGCCAAAAACTCAGATTTTGCTCTCGCTCCTTGTTCGGCTAATTCTTTGGAGTTACGTAATGAAAAGGCAAAGCGATATGTTAAAATAAGATTTTGGAAAAAGATAAATCCTAGATATCCCATCGAGAAATAAATAGGATAGTAGTTTATGATTTGATAATGTCCTAAAATACTCAAGCTGATAGCTAGTCCGAAGAAAACCATACTCAACATCGCATAAATGGTGCCTTGGCGTTTGTTGATATAAGCCCTTATGACCGTAAGGAAATTATATCCAACAAAAACTAATACTAGATAATAGAAAAGGTTAGCGCTATAAGTAAACACATGAACAGGAGCGGCAAGCATCATAATGAAAAATGCCAAGCTTACTCCTGCCATAAAATAGATAAAAAGGCCGTCGGTTTCGTATGGATAAAGTTTTCTTAAAAATAAACTGTAAATGAATATGCTCAGAAACATAGCACCATATTCGAGATGGATGGTCAGGTGCCAGTCAAGACTAGGAAATAAATAATGAAAAAAATAGAGATTGTCTACGCCAATTACTCGGTATACAAAAAGCAAACAGAATATGCCAAAATAGAGTACTTCCTTTTCGTGTTGTCCCATCAGATACAATCCAAAAAACAGCAGACCGCCCATCACCAAAATCCCTGTGAGCAACATATCAGATGCTAATTCTAGCTCACGCTCGTGGTATACACGACTAGGCGCTCCTATTTTAATGGGGCGAGAGGCTCCACCTTTATAATGATCAAAGTTAGCGATTTGGATGACCAAGTCTAGGGTATCTTTTTGTACAGCAAATGACTGAACCTGAGGAAGCCATTGAGGCTTATAATGATCCTTATCTTTGGCAACTATCCCATTGTGGGCTAGTTCTGTGTTATTGACCCAAAAACGATAACTGGTATATATGGAGGGTATAGAAAAGGCCAAAACTGGTGTCTTTTTTGCATCGATAAGCAATCTCAAATGATACGTTGCATAGCCGTAGGCCTTGGCAGTCTCTTTGAGTTGAGGGACTTTATTCCAAACTTTGGTGAAATGGATAAAGTAGTCGGGTTGATGTTGCTGAACTTGTTGAAGTGTAAAAAGTTTTTCCCAATAAAAGGCCCACTCTCCATCTAAAGAAATGGGAGCATGTTCCTCCAAATTTACACTTCTCAAATCTATTTGCCCCGAATTAGTAGCGTAAACTGTATCAAAAGTAGTCAGTAAACTTATGATAAGCACCAATCGTCTTAAGAGATGGATGTGCTTAGTTGTTCCACTCAAGAACCTCATAGTCGCTTGGTTAGATTGTTTTCTCGATGTCTTAAGGGATACGCTTTATAATGTAATTGTCAATCGATAGGTAAAAATGCTCCCTTAATTTCTGCAATTGTATTGTAAAATACGTCGTTTATCTGAAATAAGCTAATTATGTGCCAATAATTTCTCTTGGGCTAAAATTGGCTTTATAAATCTACAAGGATACTTTTTTAAAATATTGATGAAGGAATTGTATTGGGTTAAATATGATCTAGTCATCGACCTTGACTAGTGCTGTGGTCACTACTTGTGCCATGGCCTCAGCCGTATCGCAGCTAACAAGATGACGAAAAGGATGTAATAAATGTTCTCCGTAAAAATTATCATATTCGCTCTCATAGGTCATACCATACACACTATTGCAAAGCCAAAGTTGATAGTGTTTTTTGCGAATATCAAACAGTACAATAGGATTAATTTGATTGGGTTGTCTTTCAAAACATACCAACATGACAGGGTGGTCCAGCAAGCCTAAGCCATTAAGCGAAGGGACAAGATTAGCGTCAAAATACTCATAATGATATACTTTGCTAATTTGACCTGCGTTTTCAATCAGCATTTGTAGTTCAGTCAAACGTTCTTGAATTTCAATCAAGGGGGTATTGTCTGCAGAAAATGTTGACATAGGATACCACTGATTATCGCGAAAATCAAGAAATTCCATCGCAGATTTGGTAAGGTCAAGTTTGTAGTCAAATAAGCGATAACCTGGTGCAAAATAGCCTGGGTAAAAGAATGTTAGTCCACGCTCGATACAAAAATCCATTTTCAAAAACATCAAATACTTGCCTAGACTATGTTTTTTGTAATCAGGGTCATAAAAACAAGAAATACCCGCGCCGCTATCATGACCTAAGTCAAAAAAACCAGTAGCGATCAGTTTTTCTTTATCATAAACATTTACCTCGTAGGCATTGAAAATATCTCTTTGTGTATTGTTAAAAAGTAATTGATCCAGCGAATTGGAGGTTTCGAAGGTAATATGGCTACGATATTTATCAAATAAAGTTTCCTGAATGGGTTTGATTTGAGCAGGCTGTATTTCTACTTCAAATTTGCTGTTGAGCTTTTGGAGTTTACTTTTAGTAGTAGGAAATTCAGCTTCAAGAAGATTAATTCTAAGCCAAAGCGCACTGTAGAATACGTGGTTGAACTTGAGAAAGTTTGTCGTAAAAACACTTTGCCCCATTCTAAACCACCCGTCGGCCAAATATTGGTCAAGTTCGTGGGGATCGATAAACAAAGGATTTTCTAATTCTGCAAACATTTCTTATGGTCGTCGTTAATTCACAAATTTAAGGATTTTCGTCGAAAAGCACATGATGTATTTGGCTGTCGGCTACCAGCTTTGTGCTCATAGATGAAGCAGCGAAAGTCGCTATCCGACAGCTCTGAGTTATTGCAAGGCTTGTCCTTCAAACTCGATACCATCCCAACCGAACTCGATAAAATTACGGATATTCTGGTGGTCTGTACCTTCTGGATTTTGCAACACATCGTTACGATAAAAAGCGCCAAAACAAGCCAACGTTTCTTCTTTGCTCAAACCATTGAGCTTAGCAAATGAAAATACCTTGCATGAACCTGAGTTTTGACCTGCTTCATTAACGGTATTTCCATTACGAAATTTTGTTGGTTGAAATTGATAAGAGGCATCAATTACCGCAATCACTTCCTGAAACTCGATAGTCTCGGGATTAGTTTTTATTTTTTCAATGAAAGAATTAACTGACATATTTTAATCGTTTTTTGCCGTGAAGATAGATGATGTAAGCCAATAATTAGAAAATTGTTTGAAATAAAAGACGCTTCAGATGCTCCATTGATAGAAAATTGCTCAGATGAATCGCGTTGAATCTAGAAAAGTACTCAATGATGAATATAGACAAAAATCACTAATGCTAAGGTTTGATGTAGGGTAGCGGTAATTACGTATAGCTATAAAGGTTTTTAAATAAGCCAGATAACTACGGCACGAATATTGTATAGATAATCATGTTCTTTATTGGTATCAATGAAGAATATCTAGTGTAATCTTCCTTTATCCTTACATCAAATTTTGAAACTGTTCAGTAAACTTAACCGCACATTAATTTTACTGAGCTTATTGCTATTTACAGAAAGTTGTAAAAAACAATCAAAAATGGCAGTTGAATAAATAGATGTTCTAGTATCAAAACAAGAAAACACGAATCGCACTAAGTAGATATTGTTATTGGATTATCCAATTGTTTAGAATCTCTATCGCAATCATCTGCGCACTTTAGCCGCATAAGTATCCTTGTTTGGAACTATCTCGTAAAGGAAAATTCACATCCGTTTATTTTTTACCAAACACAATCTATACTATGTACATTTTGCCAAGAGTAGTATTATTCTGTGCTATTTTCAGCTGTATTGCTGGGATAGCGGCCGCCCAAGATGTTAGTATAAATATTTTGAATCAACCTGCTGCTGTAGCCAAAGGCTCTAGTACAGGGCGAGTCATAATTGATATTTGTAACAACGATGGTGGTATCCGAACGGCTGCGGCCAATAAGTTAAGACCCCTCATTAGCCTTCCAAGCTCACTGGTTGGGTCCTCGATCGTACCTGTGAATATCGTAGGTTGGACAGTACTTTCTAACGATGGGTCGAATATTCGTCTCGAAAATACGCTACCGATTGCCCCTGCAACATGTAGTCAAATTGAGATTGGTTATACTGGTGTCAACGTCGGTGGTCCGCTAACCATCACTGGTACACTAGGATTTAATGGTCCACAAACGACAGGTAATTTATCTGGTAATGACAACAGCACCACTTCGCTTACAGTATTTCTTGATACTGATAACGATGGAGTTGGAGATAGTATCGATTTGGATGATGATAACGATGGTATTTTGGATACTGTAGAAAATGCACAGGCCAATGTTGACACCGATGGAGATGGTGTTCCAAATCGTATCGACTTAGATAGTGATAACGATGGCATCAACGATGTAATTGAAGGTGGTGGTATCGATATTGATTTTGATGGAATTGCTGATGGTATCATTGGAGGAACAGGGATACCAGCGAGTGCTGGTGCTGGCTTGCTATTGTCCGACACCGATTTAGACACCCGCAAAAATCCCTATGACTTAGATAGCGATAACGATGGAATCAATGATATTATAGAAAGTGGCAATGCAGCATTGATTGATGCCAATGGCGACGGAATCGTTGATGGAACCGACAGTGACCTCGACGGTATAATGGGTAGCGCCGATGGAAGTGCCAACTGGGGCGATACTAGCGATCCTGTACCTCTCAATAGCGACAGCGCAACAGGAGCAGATTACCTCGACTTAGACAGCGATAATGATGGTATATCTGATTTGCTCGAAAGTGGCATTAGTAATCCTGCAACTCTGGATATAAATGGTGATGGCAAAATAGATAGTATCCTCGACCTCGATGCCGACGGAATTATTGCCTCCGTCGATGGTTCTACCAGTTATGGTGATGCCAATAGCCCAACTCCTCCAGACCTCAATAGCTCAGGTACACCAGACTACCGTGAATCTAATCCTGATATGGATGGTGATGGTGTTTCTAATTCTCAAGAAATAACAGATGGAACAAACTATACAGATGGCTGTAGCTACAATGCTACCAATCAAATATTAGCCAATACTTCCACATTATGGCGCACTGCCGACTGTGATGGAGATGGCGTAAACAATTACAAAGAGCTTACTGGTACAGATAATAATGCATTAACACCGCTCGACAATACCAATCCGAAAGATGGTTGTAGCTACAATAGTGTCGACCAAGTATATGCTTCCACCACATTGGCGTGGAAAGCTTTGGATTGTGATGGCGATGGACTTACCAACAAAGAAGAAATAGATCCCAACAACGACGGTATTCCAGACTTGACTACCACAGACCCCAAAAATCCAGATACTGATGGTGATACCTATAACGATAAAATAGATACTTGCCCATTGGTAGCAGGTATTGCACCAAGTGGTTGTCCTTTGGATACAGACAAAGATGGCTTGGCGGATGTAACAGATTTGGATGACGATAATGATGGTATTTTAGATACCGTTGAAAATGCCCAACTTAGTGCTGATACCGATGGAGATGGAACTCCCAATAGAATAGATTTGGATAGCGATAATGACGGTATCAGAGATGTGGCTGAAACTTTGGGCATAGATTTGAATGAGGACGGAATGGTTGATGGCCCCGTTAACCTACAGGGTGTACCGCTGGCAGCAGCAGCGGGTTTGGGACTTACACCTCCCGACACCGATCTTGATGGTAAGCCTAATCCTTATGACGTAGATAGTGATAATAATGGTATTTCGGACCTATTAGAGGCTGGTCTAAATCCGAACTGGGATTTGGACGAGGATGGCAAAATAGATTGTACTGGAAATTGTGATACCGATGGTGATGGTGTGCCAAATGTATCTGATGGTTCGTCGAGCGACTGGAAAGATGCGCCAATTCCAGATTTGACCCCAACTACCGAAATAAATAGCTTGGAATTCACAAGTGTTTCCAATGCAAGGGATATTGTGGTAAATGTTTTTGAAAAAAATAATGTCCAAAATGTATCAGGCAATATCACAGGATTTAGAATTACCAAAATCTCTGGGTTTGATATTACTTATTCTATCAACACAGGAACATCCAATGTGTTGGGAGGATCCACCAATAGTAACAGTGATTGGACATTTTCAGAAAACACAAACTTTATTACCGTAACGGCAAAACCAGGCGTTAGTATTCCTCAAAATAGTTTTAAGAAAATTGGGTTTACTGTCACTCGAAAAGGAGGTATTCCTTCCAATACTAGTCAAAACATCACAGTAACTATTCTGTATGGCTCGGGTGGAGAAGGTCGTGTAGATAACAATATTGTAGAAACTAAAATTACGGCTAATTAAGCCTTGACTTAAAGTGTTTATAATCAAATAATACATTTGTGAAATACTAAAAATGGTTAGGAGTACTTCGATTTGAAGGTATTCCTAACCATTTTTAAGTATTAACGATTAATATGCTCTAGCCTATAATCCGTAGGCCTTAGGCTAGCACGCTTTTATACTTTTAGCTTATGGTATTCGGCTCTCAGTTATGCGCTTTCGGTAAAAATATTTCCTATGAATTCACGGAAGCTTTTCTGCCTAAAGTATAATAACGCAATCGTAATTTATACAAATTGGGCTTTCACATTAAAAAGGAAGTTAATGGATTTTTGATAAGATTTTCCAATGGGAATATCTCTATCATGAACAAAAAAGCTTTTCGAATCCACAGCCGTTATTTTATAGATATTGATAAGATAAGCATCATGAACTCGTCTAAACACACCACTAGGCAGAATATTCATCAAGACATCGAGAGGCTCGTTAATAACCAGAACACCGTCTTTTGTATGTATTTTTGAATAGCTACCAAATGCAGAGAAATATTCAATTTCATTAAAGTTGAATTTTAGCATTTGAGCTTCAGCTCTTATGAAAGCATAGCTATCCTCTATACGTGTGTTTGAAAGAATAGGAGTGTATTGAGCTCTATTCAAAGCTCTCCATACACGCGCTTCGCTAGAAGGGTAAAGCATAAAGTCGACGATATTTTCATACTCATAAGCTATTGACGCCAATTCTTTGATTGGGCTAACTACCACAATCGGAATACTGGACGGCAACTGATAAATCAAAGATTGAATATCTTGATCTGGTTGTAAAGTAAGAAAAATCGCGTTGTACAATTCTTGTTGAAGGTACAATTGAGCTACTGCGATATTTGGCGCCATAACTACCTTTCCTGAGGTAAGTTCTTTGATTTTGTTCGCTAGGTCAAGTGACGACTCCTTGAGCGGGTTAATGAGGAGGTAAGCATTGTTATTCATAAATTACACAACTATAAAAGCATAGTGTACTGGCGGTACAAATTATGCCGAGATGAACTAAGATAAAATGGGTACATACTACCAACAAACGACAATAAGCGATTTATTGCGATTGTTTTATCAAATGAATCAATGTTGTGTAAAGTGAAATAGCAATGTCCTGATTGAAAGAGGGTATCAAAAGGACGTTTTATCTTGATGAAGTACAGGAATAAAAAGTGATGTTTACTGTATTGTGTAGACTAAAGTTATTAAAATCTAATTAGAAAAAAAAGAATAATAGAATAAAAATAAAGTACGTCGAATATAAGTGTTTATAGTTGAAAATATTCAATAAAAAGTAAAACAAAAAAAGCTCAGAAATTTCTTTCTGAGCTTTTGCGGTCTGGACGGGACTCGAACCCGCGACCCCATGCGTGACAGGCATGTATTCTAACCAACTGAACTACCAAACCGTTTTGTTGATGCAAAATTAGTACTTATTTCTTACAATGCAAACTCACTTCAAGCACTTTCTGAAAAGTTTTTTGTAATGGTTGCCATAACTGTCTCATTATCTGAATAAAATGAAGATGAAAAAATTTGAAATTTTTTGTAAAAAAAATCAAAGTGGGGCTAAATAAGCCTAAAATGCACCTTTTTAGTCAGAAATTTTACTTTTAAAATCGGGAATTTAATCTGAATCTGATAGTATCTTTTATCAAAAGTGGGTCATTAGGCACAAAAAAAGAAAGGTAGGTGCTTATGCTTGAGTCATTTTTAAGTTGCGTTGAAATAATTTCATAGGCTAATTCTTTGATGTTGGGTTGAAGCTCCAAACGGTTTTTAAAGACATTTTTAAGTAAATCTAAAAAGGAATGATATTGTTTGTTAGTTAATGAAGCGGACACTTGCTGAAGTTTCTGCCAACACAAAGTATCATCAGATATATTACCGAAATATAAACCAAGACAATTAAACGCATCTTGATTTTTTTCCCAACCTTCCCATAAGATTTCTTGAGCTCTATCGAACATGTGCATCTTATTTTTGTAAACCAAAGATGCTTTTATAAATTGACCCGCTGTATGATAATTGTCTGCCACTTTTTGATAGTACAATATCGCTTCATCATGCTTCTCGATTTTAGCATATAGATCTCCTACTTTTTCAAATTGTTCCGTTTTTATATAACATTCTATTGCTTTATGGATAAGGTTCGCATTTTCGTAGCAAATAGCTGCTTGATGATAATTATGAAGGTATTTGATATAGACAGAAGCTGCTTCGTGATATTTTTTTCCCTTCTCCAACGTTTGTGCGGCTGAATAATATTCTTTCAATAATTTTAGGTAAATAAAGGCCGCTTCTGTGTATTTTTCTTCACGGATAAGTTGTTCGGCGGTTCCACGATATTGTCTTCGTAATCTTTCGACGCTACCGTCTGACATACTTGTACTTCCTCCACCATACGAATATGTGTTATTGCCAAATAATGCGAGTGAATCTCGATATTTCGAAAACCCCAATGAGCCATTATTCTCAGAACCTCTATGGGTGCCGTCGTCGATAGGAATGGCATATTTGAGTGCTTCCAAGGGATTTTTTGCCAATAAATCAAACAGTTTATCAAGGTATTTTTGATTACGATTTTCTAATGAATTAAAGTGTTCAAGCATCTTTGTCAACAAAGAATCCTCTTTGATTTTACGCGAAAGCTGTTGCGCATTATCGCTAGCTGAGGTAGCCTTAAAACTGAGCAATATATTCGACGCAATAGAGATAATGATTTTATAGAACAGTAATAACGCTTTTTCGAAGATATTGAGAGGTTTGTCTAACAGAGGTTTTTCTGGTGTTGGTTGTGTTTCTATTCGTGAAATAATTTCATCAGTACTTTCTGAAGGGTTTATAAGTAAGGTTTTAATTCTACTAGGTAATGTCAGGCTATTAGCAGGAGTTATTGGTTTTGTCTCCCACAAATCAGGGGTTTGTACTGTTTCTATCCAATTGATAGGTGTTGAAAGTTCAATAAACCCTAAGTAAGGATGTATCAAAACAGACATACGAGAAAATAAAGAGCAGGCATCCTCTTCTGTGAGTGAAGGGAATACTGTTGACTTTTCTGGGATATATACTTTGCTAAATGCCTGATAGATAATTTGATGCTGACGAATATCTATTGGAAAATGCTGTTCGGGAATAATCACCAAACATCCCCAAAGACTATTGGGGGTAGTATCAGGAATGGGAAAACAGGTGATGTTTTCAAGACTTAATCCTAAGGATTGGAGCTCAAAAAGCCAAGATTTAATAGCACTTCCAGCAATTAACAAACCTGCCTTGAGAGACAGATTTTGTTGATGAGGATTAAGTTGTAGTTCCATGGTTAATGATATCTTGAATAAATGTATCTATATATTTTTTCCTAAAATCCTTTACCTCTAATTCCTTGAGTGGAAGGTTGGGTAAAAAGAAAGTATTGCCACAACAATCCTCTTTGGTACTCATGGCAATAGGTTCTTCCATCACTGTTGGAAAGTAAATAGTTTGATTTTTAGCTGTATTTTCTAGGATACACAGTCCAAATGTATTGGTATGAATTCTAGCGCCATTCGGAAATTCAAAAACGCCATTCTTTAACGCTTGGGCGGTTAGACGGATGCTTGTCGAGAGGCTTGATTGAATAGTCACTATATTATGGTCATCATCAAGAGACAAACTATGTCTATTTAATAAAATTTTATTTTCGTTACTAATACCTACCTCAGTAATGTTTTTAAGAAAGTTGATACTGGACTTTGTCTCTAATTTTTTAGCTTGAATATCTACTTTTTTTGTTGTCTCAAAATCATTTGTTTCTACTGTAGATGTCTCGATTTTTATAGCGCCAGTTTGAGGTGATTCTCCGTTCTCTAACACATAAGTGTACTTCATTTTTTTCTGTATCATATAGAAATGATTACCATCAAAAAAGAGATTTTTCCATTTAAAACTAGCAAGTTCGGTAGAGTCCCAATATCCTGTATTGATATTGTAAATACTTAATTTTTTCTGTGAATGTACAAACGCTAGCAGTATCACCTCATTTGAGTTATTGATTCCTAGTGCATAGGATTCTGCCATTTCCTTACGATCAAGTAATACTTCCCAACCTTTGTTTTCGTCTAGCGCTTTACAAAGGGCATTGGCAACAATAAAATAGGTATTGCCATCTTTAGCCTTGAAGGTGAAACGTGCCAATTGAGGCTGAGGAGGTATCAATATTGGATAGGCATTGCTGTTTCTCTCTCTCTTTTGAGGTGTGGTCTGCTTACTAATGGGTGGTGTTTTTTCCCAAAGTGATTTCAAGGGTAACAAGAGCTCTTGTACTGGCTTAAGACCTTTGTTTTGCTGATAATGAATCTCTATTTTCCCTTCTGGAGTTACATAAATCCAGTAGTTAATCATCGGTGCAACCAATGATAATTCTTTTTGTATCGCTGGATAGGTAGTCGATGCTTTGTTCGAAATATAGAAGATTTCTTGTTGGGACTTCTTGAATGATTGAGTATCGAAAAACTTTTTTATACCATTGCCAGCATGAAGCGAGTAATCGAGAAGGTCAAGTCCTTCGATGATCGACTCAATATTATCAGCTGAAATGGCGGTGTAATCATTGCCAATGACAAAAGATTCTGTCGACATTTTGGCTTTTGGATGCTTGAGCAATGACAGCCAAATAGAGAAAGCAAGTGTTTTGGGCGTTCCCCAATTTTTAATCGAAATATCTATTAAAAATACTCGCTTTTTAGGGTTGTTTTGTGGAGGAAGTTCACGTTGTAAATAAAGCGCTTCGCTATGCGCTAGTCTCGATAAAAGCACTATATCCTCATGGGCAAGTTCTGATAACAGCAGACGTTCAAGGTTGCCTTTATTGCTCAAATCGGTAACCCCACCCAAGGGTTGTTGACTAGGAGTATCTCCTTGAAATGGTATATGCAATCCTGCCCATAAGCTTTTGATTAGTGCGGCGGTATGAAAAGTTTTAGGATTGGATAATAGCTCTTCATGCCAATCTACCATAGGGTTATCGTCTGACGGATCGATTTCTTGCTCAAAATCCTCAAGGTTAATCTCGTGGAGATTGCTTAGTTTGGCTACTATGCTTTCAGCATTAGGGTATTTTTTGAATAGTAGTGCAATGGGACGAACATCTTTTTCAAAGACGCTACTGTTGAATCGTTGTTTTTCTGGAAAATCGATTCGACTTTTACAAAAGTAACTCAAGTTATCAAGTATGCGGGTAGATTTCTTAATCGCAAAATTGTTGTGGCTACCCTCCAAGAGTTGTTGAAAAACCAATATCCGTTGACTACCTCTTTTTAGCGTTTCAGGTAGTTTGGAGACAAGACGTAAAAACTTAATAGCATCACCGACAATATTATTGCCTTGCAACCCATTGTCAAGTTTTAAAAACAGATAATAGAGCTTATCAATGTTTTGTTGACCATTTGCACTTGTTGCGATGAATAACAACAATAGTGTACCCAAGCGGGGAATACCTGTTTTTGACAGTACATTGAGGGTTTCAAGAAGTTGTTTTTCATAGATAATCGTATCACCATGAGGCATAGAAATACAAAGTTGCCCGATAGTGGAGTCAACATCCCATTCCCAAAAATAGTCTTGATATTGAAAATAATACTCTAGCTTATTCATATGATTCAATAGGCAATGTGGTTTAATAGTTAGTGTGATGTAAGGATTTTCTCATAGCTTAGTCTAAAAGAACTTCTCGAAAGTTGCTTGAACTGATAGGCTGAAACTGTAAGTATTTGACCATTGGAGTTGAATACCAGATAGTCTAGTGGATTGCTACCGAGTTTTTGTTCTAGTGTAGGTAACAAAATTGGGAACTCTGGCTGTAGACCATCAGGGAAAAAACATCTTCCTTTTTGCCAAAAACTAAGTCCTTGCATTGGTAGGAGGGGAGTTCCCAATAAAAAAGCCTGTTGACTTCCCAGTATGACCCACTTTAAAACCGATAGCCGTAAAGCTGGAGCGGTTTCTACATAGTCTTTCAGTACCGATAAGTCCACGAGCATAGCTACAGACTCCCGTAGCTGTGTTGCTTGAACCAAATCAAATCTTACTTTTTCGTATAAATAAAAAAAGTTGAAATTAAAACTCGGCAACTCTATACCAATAGCTTTTTTGAGAGGTATCCACTCTAAATCTGGGGTGCTTCTTTCAGGTAATAAGCTTCCTATTTTAAAGAGTTTTCCTTCTTTTTGGACAAAAAGTTGCTTGTGTAGCAAACTCATTACTTCCACAGATTGAGTTTGTATTAATGTCAATCCTCTTAGCCAAATATTATCGCCTTCATAAGCAATACTCACGTTTTCCCAATGTCGGATACTACCCCAAAAACTCTCTTCTTTAGTAGAAGTGCATAGGTAAAAAGCCCCTAACTCTGTGCCAAGATTTTTTGCCATAATGCATCTATGTTTTGTTGGATATATCGACGTTTTTCCTCTGATTGCAACCAGTTATTACGATTTTGTAAAAAGCGTAGCTGATCTTTAATCAGATTTTTCTCCTCCCAATTTTCTGCTGATTGTTCCCAGCGCTCTGTTAATGAAATAATTTCTTGCATAAGTACCTCCGCATCAGGTAAAGCATTTTGAAAAGCTTGAGGATGGCTATTAGGAATAGGTTCATTTCCTATGACTCCCTCAATCATAGCTTGCAGGGTTTCAATTTGTTCTTCGGTATCCCAGATATGGCGCATCACCCAAAGGTCGGAAGTAATAACCTCTTGTCTATCAGCCAATAGAGCAGATGCTGCAATCAAATTTTGGATTTTAACCGCTCGCCTATCTGATACACTAAATCCTGTATTGCGCAAACTATGAATCAAATCGACGTATTGGGCACGAATAGGGCTCAAATCTATGTTTTTACTCATGGCTTGTAAGTCCTTGATCGCATTTGGGGTAATACTAGGAATATCTTGAATAGGATTTTTCTGTTGTTTCCAACCTTGAATCAATACCTGTTCTAATTGATCGGGAGCCACATAGTTGCAGTTTATTCTTATCAAAAATCTATCTAATAATGCATTGAGCGTTTCTTCTTGTGGCAGTTGGTTACTAGCACCAACAAACATCAACGCAGGGAGCAATCTAGTTTCTCGACCTCTTCTAAAGATGCGCTCATTCAAGGCCATGAGGAGGCTGTTAAGAATAGCACTATTAGCGTTGAAGATTTCATCCAAAAATACCAACGATGCTTCTGGCATCATTCCTTCTGTGTTGGTAATGAGTTCACCTTCCTTAAGCTTTCTAATATCAAATGGACCAAAAATTTCACTAGGTTCAGTAAAACGTGTGAGTAGGTATTCAAAATTATTTCCGTCGACAATACATTGTGATAGGGTGCGAACAATAGCACTTTTGGCCGTGCCTGGAGGACCAAGTAAAAAGGCATTTTCGCGAGCTACAAGGCAAATTCCGAGTAAATCTATAATTTCATCTTTTCCTACAAAGGTTTTTTTAAGGTATTCCAAAACTTGGTTTAATTGGTCAATAGCATTCATGTGTAAATGAAGTTGTTTAGCGGGTAAAGTGTTGGTAATGAATCCCATAGTTGGCTCTTAAGAAAGGGTTTAATATAGAATTTTGTATGAGATCTGTTCTTGAGTTTTCGATAACTCTATCAAGATACAATTGTCGAAGACAAGGATCTTGAAGTTCAATTTCGAAAGAAAGATTTTCACTATTGAGTAGAAAAGCTATTCCCGAATAATGCCATTTTTCCAGCAATTGGGTTAATAGTTCTATCAAAGGATCTTCAGGCGTTAAGGACTGGAGTATTTCGATTACACTCGGAAGAAACCGAAGCATTAAGTCAGCTGAAAGTACTGTACTTGGTGTTTTAGGACTAGAGAAGTCGTTCAATAAAGCCTGTATATCCTCAAGGTTTTGTTTTCTGAATAAGACTAATTGACAAGAAATATAGAGTATTTGTGCGCCCCACAAGGCTGCTTTTGCATCAAAAGGGGGATAACCATGCGGATAACATATACATTCCTCTTGATATGTTTTTCTAAGATAGATAATAGCTTGTTGCTTTTCGGCATCCGAAATTTTGGGGAGGTTATTATAAAGGATAGCGCTTTCTTCTTCCCGAATGGTCTGAAGCAAATCCACAAAATAGGTTGAGCTCATGGTCAGGTGTTCAGTTATAGAAAAGCAATATACAAAAATCTAAGAAGTTTTGACGAAGGAAGATAAAAGATTCAAAGTCAGGCGATAATACTAGAGCGAGTAAGTATTAATGCAAAATAACGTTGCATTAATATGCTTTATGCAGTAAGCATTAGGCAAAAAAGATTCTATTACTTCATGAAAATATAATTTAACTTTTGCCTACCGCATAAAGCCTAGAGCTAAAGCGGGTAAAATTATTTTAATTTTACCTGCTTTAAACAATGATATTGGCGTTAAGAATTGGTGGGAAGTTTTGCCTGTTTTGCCAACTCAAAATACTTTTTAAAACACTGAAACGTAATATCGGCATCCTCTAAGGCATTGTGCGTAGTGTCTTTACGGTGGATGCCAAAGTAGTCAGCAACAGACTTGAGGCTATATGACTTGGGTGTTGCCATTTTGTTGTTTTCAAATACCTGAAACATCAATACCGAAATACTCATCAAGTCAACTAATTTGAAAGAAAATGGCCAATCAATATTGAGGTCATCGTAGGTAGCTTTGAGAAAATTAATATCGTTGATAACACTTTGTCCACAAATGACGACATCGTGCAAGCGCTCATGGCTGTCGCGGCGAAGCGTCTTACGAATCCACGCCTCAAAATCCTCTAAGGCATCGTACGAGGAAGGGGCATCTTCTAAATCTTCTAATGAAATTCCGTGGACTTTTTCGGAATAACTCGAAAATGTTTCTTCGTTATCTGGATATACGAGCGTTTCAAATTTGGAAAGTACCTTCCAATCATTATCTGCTAAAAGAGCGCCAATCTGAATGATGTCATGATAGCCAGCTTCTTGGCCAGACATTTCTAAATCGAGTATCAAATAAGGCATACGATTTAATATTAGGTTTGTAAATGATTCAAAAAAAATATTCTACCAATAAGGCAAACTACAAATTTAAGAGAACCATCTAAAGACCAAGCAAAAGACGCCAAAAAGTATATCAAATCAGCGTAAAGAGAGGGATTGAGGATCAAAATAGAAGTTAGACTCTTGAAAATTATATTTCTGATAATGTTTCAAAAATGACCTCGATACAAATGTCTGATGCAAAGCCTTGAGCGGAATCACATATAATTCGTCGGGCTCATAAGGAGAATACCCAACGCCAATAACCACAAAAACGGGGATACGAAAACGCTGCGCATAATGCCTATAATTGTCGAGCTGATAGGGCTTACACCATTCAATACCATCGCGATAATAGTCGCTACGGTATTTGCACTCAACCGCAAAAGTCTGGGTAGCATCACGAAAGTTAAATTCTAAGGTAAGGTCGGGATAGGTGGTAGTTTCTGCATATTGCCCATTCACAAACTTATCGCCACGCCATTCTTTTACCTTAAAAAGGTTTCTTGAAAATTTTTGAACTACGTATTTCTCAAAGGCTTCTCCTTTCTCATGTTCAGGCGAATAGTCGATAGTAGAGGAGTAATCGGTTTCATAATCATCGTAGTGCTTGGTATTATTGGTAGAATTTTCATTTTTTAAAAACACAAAAACAATCGCCCCAAGAATCAAAAATAAAATTCCTACAGTCATAAATAAGATGGTGGTATTGGTAATGAAAAAGACATTGTTGTCCTAGAATGCTAAATAGAAACGGACTTTCCTTTGTTTCTATTTAGCAAAATTAAAATGTATTTTGATATGTTTAGGGATTTTGTGGAAAGATTAAAATATACTGACTTTAGTCTACACTCAAAATATTCGCTAGTTGAGCATTAATTTGAGCATCATCCACACAAATATCCACATCCACGGCTTTGATTTGAATTTTTCGAGGTGGACAGGCTAATGTATCTTCAATGGTAAAGGTATCGATTGAGCTATTCTGATTCCATGCTTTGGGGTAGAGCAAAACTACGTTCTCAACATTACTACGAATGGAATAAGCAACCATTTGATACAAATCATTTTGAGACACACCTCGCTTTACATCCTGCTTTTGACGGATTTTGTACTTAGTGTCCACAATTACTTTGGGGAAAGATAAAACTATATCTTGCTTGGTAGCAAACACTTGCTGAGATAGCTCATTGCTCGCCAAGAATCCCATTTTCTGAGAAATAGGGTTACGAAATGGAAAATTCTTTTTAATAAATCCACTCAGAAAATCCTCATAAATTACCTCCATCGGAAGTAATAACGCCATCGTATGTTGGTCGTTTGAATGATGGATACTACTTGATTCCAAAAACATTTTTGCCATAGAGAGTACTAGTCCTAAATCCTGAAAAAGGGGATTGAGCGCTACTCTGTCGCAATCTTGTGCCCGACATTCGGTATCCGTGACATCATCAAGGATAAACAGTAGTTCATGAAGCGTATGTTGATTGTTGGTATTTTGTGTAATCGAAAGTAACAGCTTAACTACATATTTGACAATACGATTAAACAAATTATCATACAGGAATGGCTCATGTCTGCTCTGAAAATACTGGTGTCGACCAGTGGACAAATTAGATTGAATATATTCCGAAATAGCTAAACCTCCTCTTAGAAAACTTGTTTCCTCCACTACTTCCTGATAGGTATGATAGGGCTGAGTACTTAAAACCTCACGTGCGTGTTGCGCAAATAAATAGATATAAGCTTCCAGCCAATCATCAAATGGCTGTTGTTCTAACGAAATTTCTGAAAAAGGAAATTGTAGGCGATTACTATACGATAACCAATATAAAACCTTCGGAATTATCTCCTCTTTGTGAGGTTGCTGAGCAACAATTTTAGGGTAAATATTGATTCGAAGATCTTGATACTGGATAAAGCCTATATAGTTTTTAGCACGCAATTGATTACCATCAAAATGAAAAATCCTTTCATACTCTTTTGCGCCGCTGGTATCATCTTCTACATTTTCGAAGGATTGGTATTTTAGGCGATTTTTCCAAACCTCACTCAAATAGTTCTTTAAGCCCCCAACGTAGTTATCAGGAATGCAAAAGGTATTGCCAAATTCAAATGTATCTATTCTCATAAAAGTAGTAAAGACTTTGAATTTATGAAGCTACAATCTTAATTTGGAACATGTTTTCTTCAATCCGTAAAGGTAAACCAGATACACTTAAGGCATCCTCAAGCAACTGTTTTACATCGTTTTGAGTAGTTCGGGCATTGTAAAAATACTCCATAAGCAATGGAATAACCTTTTGATTCATTGCTTTAACAAAATCAAAACTACGATCTTGAGGAGGCATAAAGTAGGCATGTCCAATACAAAAATCTATCCCCTTTTTATCTTTGATACGCTGATTTAAGCTATTGAAAAATAATTGATATTCATCCTTAACCTTTGATGCATCGGGGTATAAAGGAATAAATTCAAAGCGTCGGCGGAGAGCAATATCTAGCAAAGCAATAGATTTATCCGCGGTATTCATGGTGCCGATTATGTATAGATTTTTAGGTACAGTAAATTTGGTAAAACCATCAGGAAGCAAAACCTCTGTTTCAAAATCATTCCCCCAACGTTTATCTTCTTCCAATAACGTAATAAGCTCTCCAAAAACCCTTGAAATATTGGCACGATTGATTTCGTCGATGATTAAGACGTAGTTTTTGAGCGGTTGAGCAGGAACTGTCCTTGTTAATCCAGTTGCAATTTCTCTTAGTTTTTCAACTAAGGGATTGTAGTATGTAGATAAACCTGTCAAATACTCTCGTTTATTGAGATATATCTCTTCTATAGTTTGAATACTCAGCGTATGTTCTGAAGTTCCGTTTTGTTTTTTAAACTCTATATTTTTGGGGTTAACTTTAGTAATGGAGAAACTACCACCACGCTTTAAACCTACCTCAACAGGTCTATCGTTCTGTATAAGGTCTGTAATAAAGGTATCAAATACCTCCTGAAAGGTAGGTGTTTCTTGATAATCTACTAGAGTGGCTTGTTGAAGATTCTTCAATGCCCTTTGGCATACCTCAAAGAAAATTCCTTTATGTTCTCTAAAGCCAAGGGTGTCGTCATTGAGGGCAGGTTTGATGCCTGCGATAAAGTCCTCATAGCTATAATTTTGGTGAAAGGTAATAAACTCCACCTGACGGTCGTGATTTTTTGCCAATTCTTGTTTGTACCAAGCTCTAGCTAGTGTGTAGTCAATGTCCTCATCCAATGGCAGTTGATGCACAATTTTATAAGACAAAGCCACCGTCTGATATGTTTTACCAGTCCCAGGAGGTCCATAGAGGATTTGGTTGAGAGGGTAGTGGGGCATATTCTGAGGCGCTTGATTTATGATTCTTTCCGTAGTTACTGATGAATTGAATGGTATGGATACACTGTTTTGAATATTTCTAATGGTACTTGTATGTTCATTAAACCATTCTTGATTGATAAAGAAGTCATTTTCACGCCCCTGTTCTCTGATAAATTGATCAATAGTAGGTTTTTGGTTTTCAAGGAAGCTTGATAGCCAAGTTTGCCAATCTCTGGGATTCTCGAAATGTAATTGATATTTGTTTTCTCGTTCCTGATGAAGCGTTGAGTTTTGTTGAAGACGCTCAACCAATTGATTATAAAAAGGTATATCAGTTATTTGTGAAACATCCCTATAGGTAATCAGAAGATAGGCTTTTTGTATTAAAGAATGACGTAACTGAATAAAAATACCAATCGTACGAGTTTTATTGACGCTATCATTAGGGCTATAAAGTCCGATGAATAGATAATCATCATTTCCATTAAACCAGTAACCATCCTGATAACCTCTCCCATTGGCAATGGATCGTGTACGAGGAGCAAACTTAAAGGTTGGATTCGCCTGATGATATTCCATCAAGAAGTCATAAATTTCTTTGTGTAGCTGTGCTATTGGACTCATGGTTTACTTCAAGGTATTATGTTGTGAATCGTAGAAAAAGTTAGTTTCTTGAAAATTATGTTTTTGATAGCTTTGTAAAAAACTCTTCGACACAAAGGTTTCTTTCAATGCTTTCAGTGGAATGCAATACAAATCTGCTGGAGCGTGTGCTGAGTTGCCAATGCCAATGACTATAAAAACAGGCATTTTGTTTTCTTGGGCAAATTTTTGATAGTTTTTAAGCTGATGCTCTTTACACCATTCTACACCCTCCTTAAAATAATCGCTACGGTATTTACATTCTACTGCAAATAGTTCTTTTTGCTCTCTTAGCTTAAACTCCATCGTCAAGTCAGGGTAGGAGGCGCTTTCTGCATAATGTCCTTTTACAAACTTGTCGCTACGCCACTCCTTTACAGAAAAATAGGTTTTAGAGAATTTCTGCACAACAAATTTTTCAAAGGCTTCTCCTTTTTCTTTTTCAGAGTCATCATTTTTGGGAGCATCCATTATTTCAGGAGTCGTTGTAGGAGCGGCACTAATTGGAGTATTGGGTTCTGGTTGATTTGACTTTTTGATATAAATAATCCCAACACTAATAGATATAAAGCCTAGTACTAATAGAATAATTCCAAGGGTCATTTTTTGAGAATTAGATTGCATGGTGTGAAAATTATTTTGTGTAAACGCAAAACTACTAACATTTGGTAAAAATTTGGACTCGAATGAATAATAGCTTGAGAACTAATTTATAAACCTTAAAAAGGTTGAAGTTATGAATATTTTATAGAAGAAAGGACTTTGGGGTTAGCATTAAACACAAAAAAAGCTCAGAAATTTCTTTCTGAGCTTTTGCGGTCTGGACGGGATTGTACAAACCTTCTGATTAACAGGGTATTAAATCCCATTTGTATTTTGGGTAGCATACGGGGTATCAAAGTTTGAGTAAAAAGCGCCCCGATATAGTATAAACGGCGTTCTATTTGAATCACTCTTTGGGCTTTTTCTTCACCGTTTCTTGACTAGCCATTCGTGCTGCTTTAAAGGCTAAAAACTCTTCTCTATCAAATAGCTTGTCACCAAGTCCACAGGCTTTCGCTGCTTCAGCTGAGTTAATGTAAAGGTCGCTTTTGTTTAGAAGGTCAAAATCTATAAGTGGGCGTTTTTTTCTAGGCATTGTAGTAGTATGGTTTGATTGAAGGGAGCAACAGAATGTCAAGTTTTTGGTGCAGAAAACTTGACATTCTGTTGCACTTTGTAAGGTTTATTTTAGTATAAATGCCTTTAGTACCTGTAATATATTTGTCTAAATGAAATGTTGACTCCATAGTGTCTTTCAAGGAATAAAATGCTTTACAAAAGTAAAATAGGCTTTTCGTTATTTTATTTTAAGCAAGGAAAGTAAAATAAGGTTTCCCATGTTTTACTTTCCTTGCTTAAAATATCCTTTATTTCACTTTTCTGAATCACTACTCCACCACTACTTGTTCGAAAATGTCAATATATACTTCATCTCTTTCATAGGCATAATATTTATTAGTAGTATCATGGTTTAATTGATTAAAGCAGAGCTTAGAGTGTCAGATATTATTGAATGGCTGATATGGAGTTATTTTTGTTTCAAAAAAATGATTGATAAGTTCCTTATTTGCATTTTCGAATAAACTACGCCCTTTGCTATTCATTAACTTAATTTTATCAGAGGTTGTGTCATCTAAAGCTATTTTATCTGTATGATTAAATTTATCTTGAAAGCGGTGATAAACAAACCGTTCTGTATTATCGTGGTGAACACCTTGTGATAAAACTTTCATAATATTTTCAGTAATTGAAGATTGACTCTGCATCATTACTTCGATAAGAGGAACACCTTTAAAAGGGTCAATCCAACTTCTTGCGCCGCTCGAAAATGCTTTTCTCTGTTTGGGATATGTAATAGTAGTTGAGCCTGTACCTATCGATAGAATTTTTATTTGGTTAAATGAGTACCCTAATGCTAATGCTTCTGTTAAACCGATTAATGATGGATTATTTGCAAATATTCCACCGTCGACCATGTTCATGAAATTAACCTTTTCAGTTGACTTTTTTTGTTGATAGTTTATTTCATAGGGAGTAAAATAAGTTGGGGCAGCACTAGTAGCCAATGCTACTTGATATGCAGGAATGTGGTAATCTCTCGTATAATCTTTATGGTGGGAGGTTTTAAAAACAACAGTGTTTCCAGTGGAAGCATTAAAGGCAGGTATACACAGCCTTGTTTTAGAATGTCCTAAACGAGTATCTCCATCCTCCGAATAAATTGAGAATGAATTTTTAAGAATTGTATTAAGATTTTTTCTTGTGTGCTTCGGAAAGAAGAACTGTTTAATTAATCTTAAAAAGCCTGTTTTAGGAGAGCCAAAAATTTTTATTGCATTCTCTTCATAGAGCTTATGTATGTCCTTTGCTGTCATTCCTAACCCTAAACCAATAGCTATTATTCCTCCAGTTGATGTTCCACAAATTAAATCGAAGTATTCGTTTAATTTTGTTTCTTCACCTTTTTGTTTACTAATATGATCTTCGAGTTTGCTGAGGAATTTAGATGGTATTATTCCACGGATTCCCCCTCCATCTATACATAAAATTTTAAATTCATCTTTCATTTGCATAAATTTATATTTTGACCTAACAACTATTTGTGAGTTTTATGAAGTTAATAACGTTGTCGAATTCTTGTTGCCAACAACGGATTTTCTTCAAAAAATAAATCTGAAAAAATCAATCTACTGATTAAAACCTCCAGATTATTTCTTCCGATACTACTGATTTTTTGATAGGCATCTCGGTGACATTTTCTATACTTCATGTCACTGCCACAATAGCAATTTGAAACTCTGTTGGGTTCTGGTTGTGTGAGAATATGATGTATGTTTTTAATAATATTGGTTATACTTTTAGTTTTGAAAACTTCTTGATAGAATTCAATCTCCCCAATAAGACCATGTGATCTTTCATTAAGAAAATACCCATTTAATCTTCTAAATGTTTGATTGAATAAATAGGGTTTAATTTCAAATTCAATGAATTCATTTAATTTAATTCCTTTACAACATGTTATTTTCTCTTCTGGAATAGTTTTTATACAGAAATGCCCATCTGTATGCACATGCCAGTCTATATTGTTGGGAATTTTATTACCTATTTCATACACCAATGGAAATTCAAATGGATAATTAGCAGTAGGTATAATTTCAAGATTGTAAGTATCTTGATGGATACCGTTTAAATCAAATAAGTCAAGCTCTCCAAATATCTTTACTAAATTATTCTCCCTAACTACATTAAGCTTAGGGTAATTAGGAAGAATACTTAATGCTTCGTCATAGAAAGATTCAATCATTAGTCTTCGAATATTATTTAGCCCAAGGATTTGAACCATTAGCCCCAGTGATAATGCCAGCAAATTGTTTCATATCCTCGTTTTTATTTTCACCCTCTGGAAACCTATCTCCTAGATGTTTTCTCCAAAGCTTACTTGCTTTGAGTTGATTTGTTTCTTTTACAGCTTCTTCAGCATCGCTAACAAAAATTGAAAGACAACTCAAAAAGTTATTTTTTCTTTTTTCATCGTAGTTCTCAAACAGGTTGTCAAAGGGAGTTACAGGAACTTCACATGCAAATTCCTTATCTAATTCTTTTTGAATTTCCTTAAGAATATCTTTCAATGTAATATCATCACGCTCAGAGTTATATGAAATTTTTTTCATGGCATTTGATGCAAGAATAGTCATAGCTAATCCATTTGGCATTTTATTCCTTTTCTCATCACACCAGCCCTTTAAATATTTTACAATTCTAACTAAAACGCCATCATTATCTTTTTGTTCGTTAAACCAATTAACTATAGCCTTAGAATCACTATCCTGCCATCCTGTGTTTTTAATTGCCAACTGATATTCTTTGTCGTCTATTTTATAATAAACAGGTATGTCTATTTCGTAGTCATTAGCAAATATATTTCTAATACACTTACTCCTATGTTCAGGATTTTCAGAGGTATATCCATCAACTGCGTTTTTAATCCAAGTTTGTAGAGTAGTCGCACTTACATCTGGACTTCTGAAAAAATAAACACCATCGTCTAGATCACAAATATCATCTTTTGTACGAATACTGGTTTTCATTTTATATGAACCTTGAATGTAGAACTTAGGATGATAGTCTGGATGATTTTCTTTAAAATATGCCCTTATTCTTTGTCTAAGCCCATTTTTCGATTTCTTCATTCTCTCAGTTTTTGAGCTAGTTAGCGAAATTTGAGAATGATATTTACTAAAAAGTATATTGCAATTTGCCATGTCTCTATTTAATGGTTAAATTTTAAAGGCTCTACTAAGAAATTCTCACTTAGTAGAGCTATAATAATATCTTATTAACGCTTACTTATTAATGTACTCGCAACTCCTACTATTAGGAAAGCACTAATGCCTAGTCCCCATGATACCTGCTTACTTCTTCGATGGCCTATTGTGACTTCATTCGCAAAATGCTCACAGTTATAATCTAAAAGATTATATTTCTGACCTACTTTTTGTTCCGCAAGCCTGACAGCTCTCATACGCTGTTCCCAGTTGGTATTAGTCCGATCAACTTGGATAGCTTCTGCATTACTGAAAAAATCATCAGCTGTAACAATCTGAACTCCATTATTAACATTATTTTCAGCAAACCTATGAATACCCTGTTCATTAGCACCTAGATATACTGCATAATGCCTAATAAATGGCACACCTCTTTTCAATCGAGAAACCTTGTCTCCCAATTGAATACCATAATGATTAATTAAAAACATGATTGAAGTGAATTAGTCTTCCTGACGAACACCCTTGAATTTTCCTCCAGTGGTTTTGACATCAATAAATTGACCTGTATTTGAATCTCGTTTGACATATAGTTTTGTCTTAGGATTCAGAATTTGAGAACGTTGACGGATAGCACCTTGTCTTCCGCCACCCCTATTACCGTTTGTTGCCATAGATATTAAATGGTTTTAGTTGATAAAAAATAATACAAATTCGGATAGGGTACAGGAAACGCCTTCGTGAAGAATTTAGCAGAAAAGATTTAGTGCAATGATACTATTTGATACTATAATAACATTTTCTAACTTTGTAGCGTTATTTCAACACAAAACGATTCCTTAATGGGAAAATAAATCCCATCAAGTGTACTTTATCGTTATTTTCTTAGCAAATGCTCTCTACAATGTTTGGCGACAGGGAGAGCATTTTCTATTTATTCATATTGTTGTTTTGTAAGCTTATTTACGTGATTTCATATCCCATTCGTTCAGGATTTTCTGACATTCATCAACAGGAAGCCATTGATTTAGACTCATCAATTCGGATAGTGCATCAATAGCCTCTTTTGTTTGAATAATTTTATAATCTTCTAGTTGTATCAGTACCCAAAGTATTCCGTGTACTTCAAATCCCTGCCTTATAGCTTCTTTCCTCAATTTATTATCTCCAGTTAGTATCATACAGTCTATTATTTCCTTAGCATAAAAGTAAATAGATAGGTCTTGTTTAGATAATTTACGTGACTGTAGAGTTAATTTGGAAAGTCCAGTAATCTCATCAAGAGTAAGCTCTCTTATATATAAGATTTTTTGCTTGATGTAGGGTAATATTAACTCAAATTGACTTTTTTCTAGTTCTTCAATAATTAGCTGAGTTGTATGAAACTCAATAGGTAATTGAAAGAATTGAGTAATTAAATTTATGTCACACAAGTCAATAAATAAATTAGCATCATTTATTGCTATCTTTTTTAAAGGTGTCTTTGATCCAGACACTTCTGGTGCATCTGAAATCATACTAAAGTCCAGCTAATTTTCTTCTTAACGTTGTGAGTGATATATTCGCAATACTAGCTGCCTTACTTAATGATACAATTTCTTCCACTGCGGCTCTATATAGTAATTGGTTGAAACGAATTGGCGTTTCATCTCCTCGAAACTCTCCTGGCTCGTTTTTCCCTCCTTGTTTTGATTTACTCAACCATATTACAATAGATTTGTAGGTTGTCTCATTAATAATTGCGAGGTGTTTCAATCGTATTAACATAGCCTGAATTGAAATACCATAGTATTCTTTCAATTGTATTAATTCAACTAATGCGATTTTATGCCGTTTGGCAGAAAAAGATTCAATAACGCTTTTTTTAGGAAATAATAACGCACCAGCAAAATAATGGCAGGCTTTTTCTATGTCAATTTCTTCACTAAATTTTAGAAGAATATGGCCTAACTCATGCAAGGCAGTAAATCTTTTTCTGACACTATTATCATTCTGATTTAGCACAATAATAATTTGTTCATCAACTTTTGCACAAAAACCTTGAAACCCATCTGTAGTAGGGATTTCTACAATTTTAATTCCTTTTTCTTCGAGCATTTCAAGTACACTAGGAATAGGTTTAGTTCCCAATTCCCATTTTTCTCTCAAAGTATCAGCTGCTTTCTCTATATCGCTATTATTAGTAATGAGAAATTCGCCAAGAGGGTTTGAAAAATGTAGAAAAGAGTTAGTTATGCTTTCCAATTCAAAATATCGCTCTAAGATATCCTTTGATTTTTCTTGAATTGATATTTCTTCTGTCTTAGATAATTTGACTTTTTTTCGGTATTCAATTTTACCAAACGATACTTTATGTTCTCTGAAAAAAAAATTGATATCAACACCTAATGCTTTAGCAATAGCCAACAAAGTTGAAGGCTCAGGGTTAGTTTTGCCTTGTTCAAATTGATGAATTGCTTGTCGACTTATAGGATGAACAAGAGATACCTTGTCAGCAAGTTCTTGTAAAGATATACCTGCCATCTTTCTTGCAACAAGTAACCTTTCTGAAATGCCTTTCATAGAGCTTAAAATTAAATTTGGATTTGCTTGTTTGGTTACTTTACAAAAGTAGTTTTTTTTATTTGAAATGTCAAGTGTTATATGATTTGAAATGTCAATATTTCTTCGCAACTATATAATCACAAATATCTAATTGTTAAGGAGTAAAGTATGTGTATATAGATATCTTATTATTGTATTAATAATGTTATTATAATCAAGCATTAGATAATTAACCCCTGATTCTAGCTCTGTTGTAACTTTCAAAGAATTTCAAAATCTATTAAACTCTAATGCTGTTTTTTATTTATTGCAGGATAAAATCGTACAGTAGATACAAACACCTCAAATTGGGCTAATTTACGGTTTTGAACTTTCAGTATATGTAATGGTAAACCTACTAGTTACAAACTGCAATAAAGTCTAATAATAAAAACCAAATTTTACTTGACATTCACTATTTCTTAATTATCATATTGGTTCATTATAAAAAAAATAGAAATGAGTTATTCAAAAATTGCTGTTAAAGCCACTTTGGTGGCAGTTAGCCAAATGATGAGCCCTGTAGAAGCATGGGAGTTAGAACTGAAATTGGCACAGAAGGCAGACAAAGGGTGTCCTAAAGGTACTTTTTTAGGGTTATGTCAGAATGGATTTGTTAAAGGCATTCCCGTAGGGAGCTATACAAATTCAAAGAAAAATGCCAAATATGGCTTAGTTGGAAGAGAGCTTCTTTTATCACAGCCAGATCTGTATCTAAATGATACGAAAAAACTATGGAGCGATATTTTAGGGGTACTTCACTTACCTCCAAAAGCACCAAATCAACAAGCCGAAGTTTTAATTGAACTTTGGAAGAATAGACTTCTTTTGTAAGTTCATACAATAAGAAAGCTTGGAAAAACAATAAGCTGTTAGATGTCTAACAGCTTATTGTTTTTATCAAATCAAATTTTATTAAACTGCAAATTCTTCATACTCGAACGTATAGTCAAAATCTCCTAAAATATTGGTATTGCAAATAATACCAATTGGGTGATTATAGAGTAGCAATGCAGGTATATTGACAGGTTCTACACAATACATTCTTTCATTAGATGTCACGTATTTTTGACGTAGTTCCATTAATAACCTTCCGAGTGCATTGACTCCTTGTAGCTTACCGTCTAATAAATACGCTCCCCAGAGTTTATCTTCTTTCGAAAACTCTACAATTGGCTTATCCTCGGTTGATAGAAGCACTTGACTGAATTTTTCCCAGTTTTGCGCTAATTTCACTTCGAGTACCCATCTCATTATTTTAATCTGAACCCGAGCCCAATCTGGTCGACTATACTTTTCTTTATATTTTTTACTCACCATTTTAGCCTTCATGGCATTATCCTGCGAGATAATTTTATACTGGATTTCAGGGTTAATGGGGTAACGCATAGCCTGATAAAGATGCTCAGAAGATGGAATAATTATATCATTGATATAAATGCTATATCCTGATGCCATATTAGATAAACCGCCGAAAGCTTCAGTTGTCTTGCGAAAAGAGATAATTTCATTTGGGTTATAAATACGTTCTTCCATATTCTTGTGTTATGAAATTTCTTGCTGGTTTAACGGAAAAAGCTATCCAACTATATTCTGGATTACCTAATCCCATCACAATACAATGGGACAAGTACGTATATAAAATCAATTTATCTTATCATTTGCAAATGTTATAGGCAACACCCACTTCAGGCTTGATATTGAGATGGATGGCTAATTGACCTTGAAAAGCTCCTAAAACAATTGAATGAATTTTACTGGCTAATTGACTCTTGGTAAGCCAAATACCCTTGCACAAAAGAGGTTAAATTTATTTGAGATGTTGTCTCTGTAGATTCGTCATCAGGCTCTTGTGTGTACCAATGTAAAAATGCCTTACGACGAAGCATGGCATTAAACTGTTCAGACACTCTGTTCCAAAGAGTCATCAGTGACGTACTATTCCCGATAAAAGTTGATGACATTTTGAGAGCAGGAACAGTTTCAGTACTTGGTGATGACTGAGCGAGCAATACTGAATCTTTTAAACTAGCTACCAAAGCGTATGAAGCAGATTTGAATTCCGTGAAAACTGGTGATTGGGTATCCATATTGGCAAAAGCTTCAGATTGAATTAACGAATTTCCTGTTGCTTCAAAATGGGTAAAAACAGTTGACTTAAAGAAAAGATCCCAATTCTTTTCTACTGGATTAAGGTTTGATTTTAAAGATTCCATTATTATTATTATTATTTTATGAGTTGATTTACTTTTATGTTCCATTCGTTGAGTATTGTCAGGTATTTATCAAAAGGTATTCATTGATTGATACTCATAAAATAGAAAGATATTTTAGGAGCCTCCAAAAGCACAAAATCAACAAGCCGCAGTTTTAATTGAACTTTGAAAAATGGACTTTTATTGAAATACTCAATTTCCCTGACATCATCTCTTTCAACTGGTGGATAACCAAATTCGTCTAACAGTAGTATTAAATCAACTTTTAGACGAATTTAATATCGTCACGTTTGTTCCAATCTGGAAATTTAGCTTGACTATCAACAATGCTACAACTGCTTTTTATAAGGCTCCTACTGGATAATTGAAAACAAATAGAAATCTATTCGTGATGTTGCTTAAAGGCTAAAAACTCTTCTCTGTCAAATATCTTATCGCCAAGTCCATTAGCTTTTACTGCTTCAGCAGAATTAATGAACAGGTCGCTTTTGTTAAGAAGGTCAAAATCTATAAGTGGGCTTTTTTCCTAGGTATCGTAGTAAGGTTTAGATGTGTGTACTTAAATAATCATGTTTATTATTCTATGAGTATTTGTTTCAACATGTATAAAAAAAGGCAGTTTTCTATATATGAGTGTCAAAATATGTACACAAAATCGCCTTTTTCTATACATATCTGAGTACTCATGTATAGAAAAACACTATTTACTGAATAGTATAGTCTTGAGAGAATAGAGCGATAAGTGCATGGTTTACGTAATAGCTACTTTTCCCAATCTTGTATTTAGTAAGTAATCCAATCTCTATTAACTGGTCTAAATACTTGGTGGCAGTGATTCTCGTCACTCGCAAGTCTTCTTGGACGAATTCAATCTTGGTATATGGATGCTTAAATAAATTATTCAGGAGGTCTTGACTGTATATTTTGGGCAATTCAGTTCTAACTTTTTCTTTATAAGCTTGCATCAATTGACGTAACTGCTTTACCATTCCTATACTTTGAATAGATGTTTTTTCGATAGCAGTAAGCATATATTTTATCCAATCAATCCAATTCTCATGGTCTCGTACTCCCTGAATAAGTCGATAATAGTCAGATTTATTTTGATTAATATAACGACTTAGATACAAAATAGGCAAATTGATTAAGCCTTGCTTTTGTAGATAAAGCACATTCATAATTCTACCTGTTCGACCGTTTCCATCATAAAAAGGGTGAATACTCTCAAACTGAAAATGGATAAGTGCCATTTTCACCAAATCATCTAAATCAGATAATTCATCATCGTTAATAAACTTTTCTAGTGAATTCATTAACGAAACAATTTCATTATTGCTTTGTGGGGGTTCATAAACAACTTGACCAAAGTTATTTTTAAGACTTGTTCCTGGTACTTTCCTAAAGCCTGCTTTATTTCTTTCTAAGGTCTCCTGAATTTCAAGAATAGTTCGATTGGTCAACAAATTACTTGATTTGACTAATTCATAACCGCCTTTAAGTGCAATAGCATAATTCTGTACCTCCTTAGCTGCAAGGAATTGGACTCCACTAATATTCAATTCAGCTTTGAATAATTCGTCATGAGTGGTAACAATATTTTCAATGGCAGAACTATCTTTTGCTTCTTGAAGAACCAAGGTATTGAGTAATAAATATTGGTTAGGTATTGACTCTGCCACACCTTTCAACTCTGCTAATGCAGTACGAGCTTTATTTACCATCTTTAAAACCTCCTTTGTTTCAAGCTCTATTTTAGGAGGAAAATCTTCTATATTCCACATGCGTATGAGTATGCTATTTTAATGAGTGTGAAACAGTAGATCTTTTCACAATTTGACACAATAATAAGTTAGACTGTAAATTATCGTTTTAAATCATACGATATTACTCAATTTTTCTATAATATTCACAAGTTATGGTCGCTGAGTTTTAACCGATACCAATGTATAATTAACGGTCAAAGTACCTGAGTTTTTATTTACAAATACGAATGGGATGTTCATTCTCTATCTTCACGAAGCTATAGTGCGAGAGTATTATAATATTAAATTCCTTCATATTTGCCTATTCTTGATAGATGAATTATCAATTTTAATATAGATTGTCATATTTGGGTAATCGTGCAGAATAAGATTTAAGTTATGTGTTTAGGCACAAGGCAAAGAGTGTAAAAATGGTTTTAATAACCACAGATACACTTTTTCCCAAAGCCCACCGCCGAAAGCCGATATCTGAAAGTCTTAAGCACAAAAATTAAATTCTATTTTGCGCACTAACTTAAATTGAATTTAGGAATATGATTTTAACAAAGCTCAGGTAATGAATCTTCCATTTTGGAGTTACCTATACTTTTTTTAATAAATTATCTTTTACAAAGCTAGCAACGGTTAAACGATGAACATTGAGTATTCTACTAATAGCACTTAGAGAAACATTTTTGTCAAGTAATTCCTTGATTTTTTTTTCTTGCCCAGTTAGTTTCTTTTTCGAAGATTTTCTTCCTTTGGGGCGGCCAAGTATGATTCCATCTGCTTTTTTCCTTGCTAATGCTTCTTTGGTTCTTTGCGAAATAAGATTTCGTTCTATTTCTGCCGAAAGACCAAAAGCAAAGGCTAATACTTTAGAGTTAATATCATTACCCAAACGATAATTATCTTTAATAGTCCAAAGCTGTACTTCTTTCTTCATGCATTGATTTAGAATGCTCATAATCATTAAAAGGCTACGCCCTAAACGGGATAATTCGGTGCAAACAAGTATATCATCTTTCTTCATTTTATTGAGCAATTTACCCAAAGCTCTATTTTCAATATTTTTTGTGCCAGAGATAGTTTCTTCTATCCATCTATCTACCACTATTTGATTTTTTTCACAGAAAGTGTTGATTTCAAATCGTTGATTTTCTACTGTTTGTTTGTCACTACTGACTCTGATATAGCCGTAAATCATTGTATTTTAGATTAAGTTAAAAATACAATTTTCTTATACAATAACCTTGCTACTTTATACGCCCGATTCTTCGTGGCAGGGATATTAAACGATATGGGTATGAATTTGCAGATTTGTGGTTGATTCATACCCATAACGGATTGAAAGAAAAGGGCTTAGAACGTATTAAAATAGAGGATTATCCAGCTATAAAAAAGCATTTGGATAGCTACTATTTTGAGCTTGAAAAAAGAGCGGATAAAGGTGATACAATATATAACCTAAGAAACTGTGCATATATGGACGATTTTTCTAAACCAAAAATTGTATGGGCAGAGACAATGAGAATTCATAAAAATTCAAACGAAAGATTTCCTAGATTTGCGTTTGAAGATACAGAACACTATTATACTGACAAAACTTGTTTTTTTGCTGTCGGGAAAAATATAAAATTTTTGGTAGCTTATTTAAACTCAAAAGTGGGTAAATATCTATGTTCTCAATATGTGTCAATTCTTGACGATGGTGGATATTTAATGCAAAAGAAATACCTTCAAGAGATACCTATTCCCCAAATTGACGGATTTGTAATCAATAAAATAGAGTTATTATTTTCGCAAGTTTTAGATAAAAAAATAAATAATATCGTTTCATCAAAAGCAGAAACGGAAATTGACAATACCATATATCAACTATTCAATTTTGATTATTCAGAGATTCAATTTGTTGATTTTCAATAAATTGAATCTCGTTTTCATCTAATTGGTATAATTTATAAATCAATTTATTAATTTTTTGTAATAGTATTTGAGCCTCTTCATTTATATTGGTTGATAAAATTTTATCCACTAATGGCATAATTTTTAAGTTAATTTCGTCGTCAACTACTGGAACTTTTATAGGTTCAATAGCTTGGACACTTATCAGTAAATCTCCAGTTCCTGTTTTAGGTGAGTCTTTTAATAAATAATGCCCCATTTTAGAATTTAAAATAGATAAAATATATTTGAGTCTGGTGCTTCCTGTAGCAAAACAAGTGCTATCTAAAGTTATTATTGAACTCTCATCATAAGAAAACTTTAAAATAGAGCCGATTCTCTTCCAAATAATTTTTGGTTTAGAAAAATCGTCCATATAATTTGCTCCCCACCTTTGGAGGGCATACCATTCGTATCGAACACCCGTTTCTTCTTTGTTACGTGCTGAAAGTTTTTCTTTATGTGTCAAAAGGTGTTTGTATACAGCTGGGTACTGTTTTTCAAACTCTTTCTCAGCCTCGGCAGAAGCTCCCATGATATTATTATTCAAGTGTAGTGGAAAATGCCAAGGAATATAGAGTAACCACAAATCTGCAAATTCATACCCATATCGTTTAATATCCCTGCCACGAAGAATCGGGCGTATAATTTCGGCAGATTTGGGGTCTGCTGCGATGAGTTCATCTTTTTTCTTACCATCTATAATAAAAGCATCATTATAACCTGTTAGTATTCCTCTGTAAATGTTTATATCCCAATCTTTTAGCGGTGTCCCTATTCGCTCAATTTTAGCTTTTATACTTTGCTCAATATCATTTAGAATAACCCAACTATTTGATGAGTTAAAGTTACAAATGCTATTATTGTTCTTTACATAAACATCCAATGCACCACTCCATTTTTCTTTTATTATGCAAGCTTGTGTGTTACCCACGTTTATACTTTTTTGATAGAGCAATATATTTGTATCAACTGTTGCAGAAGCAAATATTTTTTGACCAGCAAAATCTAAAAGTATTATGGGATTAGTTTTTTCTGCAAAAAACCTTCTGAGTGATTCCCCATATCCTGCTCTCATCCATTTATTTGAAGTAATAAAACATAGTAACCCATTATTACTAAGAACATTATAGCCCTGTTCATAAAATAAAGTATATATATCACCTGTACGTTCAAAAGTACTATATCTAACTTTTTCATACATCTTTGCTAATCGTCCTCCATCAGTTTGTAACTGAACATACGGTGGATTACCAATAACAATATCAAAGCCAGAAACTCCAAACATCCACTCAGCATCAAACCACTCGCTTTTTTCATGGCTAAAAGGTTTCCAAGTGCTTATCAGATAGGCACGGCTGTTGGTATCAATATTTTTACCCAAACTAAACTGCTGTTGAGCAACACGGTCTTGGATTTGCTTAAACTTAGTTTTTAATATAGCTTTTTCTTCTCCAAAACTTTGTAAATAGTCTTGGCGTATGCGTTTGAGTTGGTCAAGGTCATCATTGGCATTAAATAAACCACCAAAGTTGGTTTCTACTGGTAGTTTGCGTAATGAATCTGCCGTAACAAACTTAAATTCTAAGTTCGGTAAAGGTTCTACTCCACGGTTAGGCTTGTTTTCATCAATGTTTTCATCTACAATCAATGTCAAGAAACAACGGAGTTTGCTTATCTCGGCAGCTATTGGCTGTATATCTACACCATAAAGTGAGTTTTGTATGATGCCTATCTTACGAGCGTATTCTACGCTGGCAGCATTGAGTTTCTCTCTTATGATACTACGCAAAACAGGATTGTCATTCTTTTCAATTTGTTTATTTTTCCACCATACACTATTAGGGTCAATTTTCTGGAGAGCCATCACTATTTTCTGTAAAACTCCCATTGGAAAAGCCCCAGAACCACAAGCAGGGTCAAGTATTTTTAGTGTATCTAATGCCTCTAAAATAGCTACTTTTTGAGTAATTAGTATTGAGTCTTCTGGAATCCTACTATCAATCTTAAAGAGAATTGATAGTACTTCTTTTTCTAAGTTAGTTTTATTGTGTAGGTAGTGTACAAGACTTTCGGTAGCCATATAGTCTACAATCTCACGAGGTGTGTAAAAACTACCCGTAGCCTTACGTGCTGTTTCGCCACTGTCTGGGTCAATTTCAGCTAATAAATTCTCAAAAATACGGCCCAACATTTCAGGGTCAACACTTACTTCAATATCAACGGTTGAGTTTTCATCAATTGTAAAGTTGTATTTATCTAATTCTTGGAAAAAGTTTAAAAACCAACTATCAGGAATTATGAGCGTATTTAAGTTTTCTGAGAGTCCAGTAATTTTATTAGGTATATAAAAATCATCTTCTTGATAATCAAAAAGTCCACCATTTAGAAATGGAATCATATTTGCACCTTCTGGCAAATCATTGACACGTTTTTCCATTGGCGTATTAAGCGTTTGAAAAAACAATCTTTCAAGTACCGTATGGTAATAATTGGAAAATTTAGAAACGGCTTCGCTTCCTAAAAGGCACTCTGGTAATAATGCTAATCCTTCTTGGGACTTTTTAACTTTTAAAAACCAACAAAAAATAGTTCGCCCAATTAATCTTACCGCAAATTCTTGATACGTTTTGGCATCCGAAGTACTTGGTAGTTGTAATTTGCGCTCATAAATTCTAATGTTTTTACCTTTACCTGCTGTTGCTCCAACTAATTCATAAAAATGTTGTGCAATAATCTTATAAAATTCTTCATTCAGTGCTTCAACAGAGAAGGCATTACGAATATCTTCAAGAGTGAGAGGTTTTCCAGCAATTTTTGATAAATTTTGAGCAGGAGTTAGCGTTTTTTCTCCTTCTCCCAAAAGATATGTATAGCGTTTGGGTTCAGTGGTTTGCGTTTCAATTGCTCCTTTCGCATTTAATGTTTTAATTTCAGACACAAACGAAAGTCTCCATTTATTTTCTTGAACAAAAGCAATTAAAGCACCATCAACATCATACTTATACACATCTCGAAGCAATTCCCGTAGACCAACTTTATTGTGTTCAAGCCATACATCAGGCTTTACATTAACCTGATAAATACCAATAATACGGTCATCTTTTGTACTAAAACTTCCTAATTCGTAAGCTTCTGTAGCTTTCTGAGTACCTTTTAACTCTATTGCTTGAGGCGTTTCTAAAATTCGTTTTACGCCAAAAATGTTAATTAGTGTTTGTTTCCAAGACTCTTGATTATAGGGGCTTGATAATATAGTTTGCAGTTGTAGTTTATTCATATTTTTAAGCGATAAAAGTCTCAGAAATTACAATATCGGGTTCAATAATTACAGGTAGCGAATCGGTTATTACGCCAAATTCTTCTTCTTTTTCGTTTTGCTCTGTTGTTTTGTACTTTTTGGCTAGTAGCAAAATCAAATTGTCGCCTTGTGCCAAAGTAATTTCCTTTTTATTAATTTTTCTGGTTAACTGGCGTACTTCGTTTGGAAGTGGAGTGTACGTACCTTTTTCGATTAACCCAATGAGGTTATCACAAGCGTTTTTAACATCTTTATTTTTGGTAAAAGTAGCCTTATAGTCTCTCAAGAACTTGCGTGCTTGGGCTGTTACTGCATCTGCTTTATCTGAACTACTTACTTTTTCGGTATTAGCACCAAAAAAATCACGTTCAAAAGCCTCAAGAGAAGCTCTTACTTGAGCGTAATGAGTATCAGGTAATGGTAATGCTGGTTCTGTAGCAGCAGCTTCAAATAATTTAGCCGCTTCCAGAAATGTAAGGGCAGATACTTTATTCGAGTTATCTACTTTGTAAAACTCTAACTTGTAAGCAGACTTCAAGAATACAATAGAAGAGTGTTGAGTTTCGGAGTCCCCTTTTCGTCCTGTTCTGGCTTTAAGTGGTAAGTTTTCTATACGCTTAAACTCTCTAGGATTCAAATCTTTATACTCACGAATAAACTTAAGGTATTTTAATCGCAAATCTTCATCATCGGGTAAACCCTCTTCAAATAATTTAAACTGTTCTACCAATTCTTCGTGAGTGAAAATCTGGGCATCTTCACCGAATGTAGAGTGAAAACCTTGCAATTTGACTAGGGCTTTATTGTATAGATTTATTTCCTCATCACCTTGTTGAGAGGGGTAATAATTATAGTTGAAAATGGTGCCCGCTACGCTACCAATACGGTTTACACGTCCTATCCGTTGCATCAAACGAGTAGCATTCCATGGGGTGTCATAGTTCACAATCACGTTTGCACGATGCAAGTTTACACCTTCTGCCAATACATCTGTGGTAATGATTATTTGATAATCATCTTTCTGTTTTGCTATATCACGGTTGGCGTCAAAATTTTCGAGAATAGTTTCAAATATTTTACTTCTATTATCCGATGAAACACAAAGGATATTTTGGTTAATATTTTCCTTGAGTTTTTTGGTTAGATAGTTGGCAGTGTCGGTACTTTCGGTAAACACCACAAGCTTACCCGTAGGGTTAATATCACTCCTTAAAAACTCATTGTTCAGGTTATCAAGGAATGTGTTTAGTTTAGGGTCATTCACAACACTATCCCAATAGTTGACTAACTCAGCGAGTAAACGATGGTCACTTTTCAGACCTTCAATAAGACTAATTAAAGTAGGATCTGTATTACTAATAGGTTGCTCAATAAACTCGTCTGGACTAAAGATGTTATTTCTCGGATTTTTTTGCGAAAGTGCATCAATCAATAATTCAATTTCTTCAACGCTAGTACCTTTTTCTTGTAAATCATTGATACGGAGGTCAGGGGCAATAAGTACTTTTTCATTATCAAACATCTCAATCATTCTCGCTGTAGCAATCATGAGATTGTTCAATGAAATTCTAAAAGCATGAAAACTACTTTCTAATCGTTTGACCATTAAAGTTTTCATGATACTTGCTAATGACTTTGATACCAACTCTGCTTGCGTATAACCACATTCCTCTTGTTTCTCTCTTGTCAAGAAGCGTATAGCCTGATATCTATAATAATGTATATCCTCGGTTAGGTACATTACTGTTCTGATAAAAAGCTTATTTAGTTTGGCATCAAGCTGATATATTTTAGCTTTAGGAGCGGCTATTTCAGGGAATAAAATACCTTGGTCATCTAAATCTTTCTGGTAACTAGGAAAGTTTTTAAGATTTTTCCTGGTACGTCGTACCGTCACAGGCTCAACTACACGAGTACGAATTTGAGTGTATAATTCTCTAATTCTAGCCATATCAGGACTATCACTCGCAATAATTTCCCTGTACTCTCTGATAATAGGACCAAAAAAGTTTTGCAAGTTTGTTTCTGGCAGTGTGCTTCGACGTGCATCCTGAAACAATTGTAACAAATAGTACAAATCTTGCGGACGGTTGTTTAGCGGAGTAGCAGAAATTAAGACCACCTTTTTACGATTATCAGCAATCAAGCCATCTCCACTTCTTGGAGCTTTGCAAATCCTCTGTAATTGGCTAAACATCTGAGAAGTGTGGTTTCGGTACCTATGTGCCTCATCCACCAAAATCAAATCATATTCTTCTTTTGCCCAATATTTTGGGTCTTTTTCCTCTAAAATTTTATCTAAACGACCATTTGTAATAAACTTGGTATGCTTATCAATTTTAAATTGCTTGAAAGTATCAACCCAGTTTTTTTCAAGAGCTGGAGGGTAAATAACTAAAATCTTAGTGTTTATTGAGCCATTGGCAATCAAAAAGCGCTTGGCAATCATTGTTGCGATGATTGTTTTACCCAAACCAACCACATCCGCCAAAAAGAAGCCATTATGCTCCATTAGCATTTGGAAGCCCTGATTGACAGCTTCAACTTGATAACTTAGTTTTTTAAAATTTTGAGGCAAGTCGCCAACAGTGTCAGGGTCGTAATCAATATTTTTACCGAAGTACTCTATCAAGAACTTGATGTAGAGTTCAAATGGAGTAAACGTTTGTCCAATATGAGTTTTTTGTTTAAAAACTTCAATATCAGCAGGAAGAATTGGAGTTGACTTTTTCCAAAGCTCTTCAAACTCATTCTTAGTAAACTTTACATCATCATAATCTTTAAGAGCAATATTTAACTCATAGTTTGGGCTTTGCTTAGTGCCTAGTCCTGCATCAGTTAGGTTAGAAGAACCCATAATTACCCATCCATCAGAGTGTTCTGAATGATTTTCGGGTAATAACAAATAAAATTTTGCATGAATAGTTTGATGACTTGAAGCTCTTACCTCTATTTTCCCGTCGATCAAGTCATTGATAAATTGTAGTACTCCGTTTTCAACCTCTTCAGAATATTTTGCTTCTTTAATATCTTGAATAAACCACTTTAGAAATTCATTTTTAGTACGATTTTCATCTCCAAAAAAAAGCATTCCTTTACGTTGAGCCTCTGCAAAAAGAGAATCAACATTGATTCCTACCAAAATTTTTACACTTGGAATTTTTGTGAGATAAGGCTGGAGTTTAAAGTAACCCGACGAGCGAAAATATCCCACAACAGCATGGAAGGCATAAAGGTCTTTCATTTGGTCAAAAATGCCCTTGAATTTATCGAAGAGGTTTCGTTCGGTGCTATTGGTGAAAAACTTTGTCGACATATATTATAATTGTGATACAATCACAGTACGTTATTTTACAAATAAGAGATATTAAAGTTAGTAAAACTTATGCTTTTGTAAAACACTTCTTTACACTCTAAGGACTAGTACAATTTGTTTTCCAGCGTGTTTAGGAGGTAACACACTGGAAAACAGCGTAAAACTGCGTATTACTAAGCGTTACGCAAATGATAGAGGGTATGCTTATTCATAAATCAACCAGCCTTTACCAGCTACGAAAACAGCCTTTCCTTCCTTTTCTTTTAAAACAATGAGCGCTTTATCCCAATTTTCTTGGTCGCTAAGGTCGAAGCGTCGGATAACCTTGTGTTCGGGTAGTAATTTGAACGGCTGCCTCTCTACGGGGCTTGTCTTGTTTTCATTGTTTTCTTCTGTGACTGCATCTGTAACACTCGGTGATACTTCGTTTGGTGGCGTAGAACTTCCCAAAAAGAATTTAAGAATAGTGTGTCTGTACAAGTAGATGACGGCCATGCCTACGATTAGCAATACAATCAAGATAATCGTCCAGAATGAAGAACCACTTTTAGAGGATGAGGATGTTGATCCCAGAGAGCTAGGGGAACTTCTACTAAAAATTTCAAATGGGTCTTCAGAGAAAAAAATATTGTTAGTCATGGATAGATGGTTTGATAAATTGTTGAAAATACTGATAGGTTAAAATTTGAACAACGTCTGGCAAATCTGAGACTTTAGGGTTTTGTCTCACTACATTGAAAACCTGTTTGAGAAGGTCTGTTTCATAAGCAGCCAAACGAGCCTGAAGACTGGTGATTGTAGCTGACTCTATCGTTGCCCCACCACTTCTTTGATATTCATAAATGGCAGCTTCTCGTTCACGTCTAATCCTTTCTTCAGATAGTTTTTCGGCGGTACTCATAGCCTCTTGCCAAACCGACTTATTCTGAGCTTGGAGCTTTTCTTGAAGCTCACTTTTTTCAGCAATTAATTGACTAATGATAAGTTCTGATTCTGAAAGTTGATGCTGACTGGAAAGAGTAGATTCTTGATGGGTCGTAGCAAGTGACTGGTCTTTTTTATCCCAATGACTTTGTAGAATTAATAAGACATATTCGGACATATTCATATCTAGCGAACTGGCTTCATCCATCAATCTTTTTTTAATGTTCAGGTTTGTACGGATGTTAATGTTTTGAGTTAGTTTTTCCATTTTACGGTGTTTTAGTTGTTATATGCAGCTCTACTCAAATGTGTTATTTGGTAAAACTGAATGCAACAATAGGGTATAACTTTCAATAGGGACAAACGATATGTAATAGGTGAAATTGATGAATTGAGTTAATAAAAATCCCCTCGCTGGTATAGCAAGGGGATTTTTATTAAAGGTCACTACAAAATTTATTTTGATTTAAAACCTGTTGTATATCTTCGAACGATAAATCATACGCTTCTGCTAGGTCTACGGTGCGAATTTTACTTCCTTTTAGCTTTTTTGAGAAGGCGTATTCCTCTTTTATTTCTTGAATGACCCGATAGCTATCCGTTCTACAAAGATTGAGGATTATTTGTACATCTTGGGCTCTTAATACTAGTTGATATACCATGATTCGAATTGTATTTTATTAATAAGGCTAAAAAAAGGCTAGATGGCTAGAACACTTTTGCACTCAAAAAAACGTGTTTGTTTTCTACAACGTTACAACGGTAATGTAAAATATTAATAATCAATTACTTATCTCTTTTTCGTCGTTGTAAAATCGTTGTAATCGTTTACAACGGCTACAACGATTTTTTATGTTTACAACGGTTACAACGATTTTACAACGATTTTACAACGAAAAAATCAATAAAAATTTATATAATATATTGATTATCAAGTATCTAGCATTTTCGTTGTAGCGTTGTAGAAAAAATGCTTAAAAAAAAGTTTCAAAAAGCGTTCTAGCCATCTAGCCGTCTAGCCTTTAAATCCACCCCAAAACTTGACTGTATTAGCTCGTATGTTACTGATATAGAGTTTGTTACTGGACTTTTAAGAGCTTGGTCAAGTGTGTTTTCTTCACTTTTGAAGCGAATTGTCTTCACAATTTCCTTAAAATTGCGTGGTGCCTCCATTTTCACTACCTCTTGGATGATAGATTCCTTATCATGTGCCTCTTTGTAATATACATTGCGGTATCTATGCATAAAAATTGGATAAATCGAAGGCATACGCAAAAGCAGGAAGTTCCCTTCAAACCTAAAATGAACCCCTTCATGGATTTGCGAAGAGTCATACAAATATTGGAGAATGCTAAAGAATTCAGCCAGAACAGAGGTTTCATTCTGTATTCTATGTTGCAGGTATATCGTTTTCAAAGCTATTGCTACAAATTCATCCAGAATGTCCGATTCTTCGGTGTATTCGCATACTTGAATTTTATCATTTACCTGTAAAATGTAAGCACATGTCAGGGCTTGGCAAATATTACTAAGTAATCGCTCAGGCATTGATTCGTTTTGCGTAGCTTGTTCTACTCGGTTAAAGATTTTACTAAAGGCTGTGTTGTAATTTTCGTCTATAAGCTTACGATACTTGCAGAGCTCTACCGTAATATTTCCTAAACCACGTTTTTCTAAATCAATTAAATTGAAAAAAGCCTTTCGTTGGGATGCCTCTTTCTCCTTATTTTCTATTTGAATCAATATGCAACGAGAGAAGAAAATAGGGTTATTAGGGATATAATTGCTAGTAAGGGCTAAAGCACTGTAAATGTCAATACTATCAGTTTCGTTATTACTCCTTGAAGCTTCTGGAGTCTTGTGATAACCAGCATTATCATAAGCTGCTTGCAACAAACCTTCATGGGAGAAATCATTATGAAATTCATCCATCCAAATAAGTCCATTCGATAGCTGACTCATCAATTTAACCAGAGCAGCTTCCGTGTTTTTTGTCTTGAGGTTAATTTGTGGTTGTTCATAGCCAAAAAGACATGTAAGGTTTCTTACAACACTACTTTTACCAGTACCAGCCGAACCTTTCAAATAAAGGATAGGCGATGATCCTTTGTGAGAAATCACAATATCTCTAAACAAGGACATGATATAGAAGCACGCTGGAACGAATGCTTTCTCATAAGTATGAGTTTGTATGTAGATTTGGTACCATTGATTGAAGGATACATCCGAATCAGAAATAAAAAATCTGTTCTTCATTTTATCCTTGGTTTGTGGTAGCGAAATACAACTTTTATTGTCTGTAACAACGCCAAATTTGTCTGGCTCTACAAGAATCCCATTTGGTAGGAGTACTTTGTTTGAAAAGACATAGGTTTTTGACTCGCTATGGAATCCATATCGAGTCACTTTTGAAGCTTGACCAAATTGCGTTTTGGAGTAAATGAGTTCCTGTATTTCTGTTAGTTGCACATCGTTGATTTTGAAGCTTAGTAGATTGTTTGATAGCTCCATTTTCATCCTCTTTGCCGAACAAAAATCCTCATGTGACATTTCAATATAGATAGCCTCCTTATTCTTGATTCTAATCTCTAAAATCCATGTACAGTTTTGATTCTCATCTTGAGTTTTATACTTTACATAAACCAAAAAGTTATTGGCCACTACCTCCCAGTTATTACGTGTTTTGACCCAGATAGTATAGTCATTTTTATACATGACTGTTGGTGTCTTGATATAGATATCAGATGATGTTTTCTTCTCTTCAGAAGGCTGTTTTTGAGCTATCTCAGGCTTTTTCCCTTCTAGTATGGCATCTGCAATATCATAGCCATCCGAACGCTCAGGGAATAGGTCTATGACAGTATGTTTAATTTGTGCTTTCTCTAGGTTTTTAATACTAGAATTCATCCTCCCTGCGGCATCGGCATCACATAACCAGATTACATTTCTACCAGATAAAACCATGAGTTTTTCGGAGGTTAAACCATTGTTTGAACCACAAGCGAGCCATAAATACTCAGGGTAAAAGAATGAGGCTATAACCTTTGTTTTCTCTGACTCTACAATAATGACTGTTTTCTCTTTGTCACTACTTAGTTGCTCTTCACCAAACAAACACATGCCATATCGAACATTTTTGTTTTTAGGTTGAACCATCGAGTGACTATTATATCCATCTTTAGCTCTTTTACCTTGTTCATCGTAGACAAACCATTTTGCATTAACTACTTGTGATTTATCATTACGGAAAACAAATACCGTTTTTCCTTTATCATCAGTTGCTACACCATGTTTGATAAGATGTTCCTTTGAGATACCTTTTGACAAGCAAAACGTATGGAAATTACTTGACAAGTCGAGTGTCCATTTATCAAAGCGTTCTATCCAGCTTTTACTTGGATTTATAATATTATGATTATCAGGGATTAATGAAACTATATTTTTAGTTGAATGCGGCACTAAGTTAGGTATTTGATGGTAACCACAATGGTTTATACGTTCACATTTACCAAGATATTCATCAAGACGGTTTCCCTCCTGGTCCTCGTAATAGCGAAATGTATTGGCTTGTCCACACTTAGGACATTTCCCTTTCTTTTTAGGGCTTTTTTCGAATCGAAAATTATATTCTGTCATAAGTTCTTAGAGGTTAGGGAAATAAAGTTTGATATACTCTTGAGTATGGAGCATTTAGAAGATATTGACCTACATAGGAGCTGTAGGAAATTAGAAGTAAGCGCCTAATGTTAAGGCAAAAGAATAGCTGCTCCATAATTGTATGGAGTGTCGTAATTAGCAAAAAATACATAATTTTGTGTGGGAATTTAAAATTCAATTTGCTTTAAGTTATCAAAGCCGATATGTTCACGCATATCGGTTTTTTTATGCCTAAAGTCAAATACTTCAATGAAAGAATCCTTCAGGAAAAAGAGCTAGAATATCTGAAGTATAGACGTAGACTTTACCACCTATCTTAAATGTTCTAAATAGTCCCTCCCGTTTAAATTGTTCAAACTTAGATCTCGACCATCCCATTTTGGTACAAACCTCTGATGGTTGAAGTACTTCAGGAATAGAAGAAGGTTGTTTTGTTTGCGCTGTGATAATTGATTCAAGGTGCGAAATCTTCTTTTCAAATTCTTTCAGAATGTAAATTGTGTCATCGCTTAGATGAACTTTTGTACGACTTGTTCTAGGCATGGTAACATTGTTTTTAAATACAATGCAATACTAATAAAATATGTTGTAAGTATTACAACATATTTGGATATATTTTTTGCTATGATTTGCTATCAAATGAAAAGCCCTTAGAATCAGTATTCTAAGGGCTTTCTGTGGATGTATGAAAATCTACATAATATCTTCAAGTGATTGTGTTAAGTCATAAAGATCAATTTCGATTGACTCTTCATGACAAAACTTCATAAAACATTCTCTGAAGTGCAAATCATGTTTTAGGTCTGTAAAAGTGGCGCCTAGTTTCTGGTAGCTCTCGTTTGACATAAGAAATTTAGCATAATGAATATCGAAGAACCAGATGTGAATAGGTACTTTATCCTCAATTTTTTTCCAAATCTTGTCTTGAGATTTAAGATACTGTACAAGTTGATAAGGGGAGGGCATTTTGATAAACTGCTTGAGCTCTTCAATTAATTTGGATTGACCATTCGCTTCAGCAAACTTGGTAATTTCATTCATTAGTAACTGCTTTACCAAATTAGGGAGTTCGTATTGGGTGTAGTCAAAATCGTTAAATATTTGATTAATATCGAACTCAAGCTTACTCTTTAGTTTCATTGAAGCAAAATATGGATTCAATGTTTCTTCATTCACCTTACAATATATCTTACTAATAATATTTACAAGTGTAAGTGCTTCACGGTAGATAAGAGTGCTATTTTCCTCAGATAAACTTTCTATATCAAAGCTATCTGTAGGTAATGCTAAATTTATATTGCTTTTGATTTTAACAGATTGCCTGTTAAAGATAACTCGGTAATACAAGGGATATAGAGGCTTATTCTCATGGTTTTCTCCAACAGGAAAAAGGTAGGTATTAAGATAGTGTTTGATACTAATCTTTTTACCTGTTTTGTTAAGATCTGGACTGTATCTATTCCCTTCAAGAATTTCTATCATGGGAACGTTATTTGCAGGGTTTAAATATTTTTTGTAGTCCTTCATGTTGAATTTGTTCTACCAGATGAACGTATTTGTCCGTTTGCTCTCTTTTTGTATGTTGTAACTGCTTTTGTACGAGTTTATCATCACCAGATAACATATACAGAGAGGTGCCAAAAGTATCTCTTGAAGCCTTGAAATATAGCTTTTTGGGTATTCTAGCCAATTTGGCTATTACCTTGAGGCATTTATTTACTTTGGTATTCGTCATTCCCTTAAAAACACGTTTTTCGGAACTCCCAGAGTAGTACTTCAAAATGATTTTTTGTGGCTTTCCATCAAAAAGCAGGTACAGAGGTTTGTAACCAATTTTCTCAGTTTTTTGCGCCTTGTACTTTAGTAATAACCCTTGATTAGTTTTGCTAATACTAGAGTTCTTCATGTTGTAACAATCTGAAAAACGTAGACCTGTATAACATGCAAAAAGGAACATATCCCTCGCCATTTCTAGTTGGTCTTTTTCTTCAGGTGTACTATCGAAGTTCAATTGCTCTATCTTATCTCTTTCTTCAGGTAAAAGAAAAAGTGTGTCGGTCTCTTCTTTCGATAGCTTAAACAGCCTGTAAGGATTTTTTTCAATAGGAAGTAGATCTTGTTTAATAGCCAGATTAATGTACTTGCGTAGCTGGCGATGATACTTCTCAATTGTATTCGTTTTTAGTTTCTTTTCATTTCTAAGAAAAATTTCAAAGTCTTGTAAGAAACAGTAGTCTAAATCCTCAAAAGCAATATTATGTTGAAACTCAATGAGCTTTTTTAGCGTATTTTCCTGATTTACGAGCGTTCCTTTTTTGAGATGTGATTCCTTCTGAAGCTGCTTTTTAAAAAACTGAGTAAATGAAATTGGAACTTGTTTTTTGGAAGGATTCAAAAAGAAATCAAAATCTGATAAAGAAAATCGTTTATTGAGAGCCCTAAATTCAACTTCAAATTGCTCAAACTCGCTAACTCTGTCTCTGAGCGCTTTTGCTAAATACGGGTCTTTACAAGTAGCCTTTTTGGAGTCCCATTCTTTTTGGGTGAGGTATAGTTTTGTGCTAAAATATCTACGACCACCTTCCAAATAAGCTTGAATTTGCACTAGGCTTTTGCCTTTAGCTGCTAGGTCTTTTTTACGATTGAAAACCAGTGTGTATTGAACTTTCATGACAATGTGTTTAAGTTGATGCCGTAAACCTACTGTCATTTATTTGAAAAAACTTGGTATCACAACTGGTAGCAAAAAATCTGCTATGATTTGCTAAAACATACTAAACGAACCATAACATAAACCGCTTAAAATGGCTGTAAAACCAAAAAAGCACTCATTTCTGAGTGCTTTTGCGGTCTGGACGGGACTCGAACCCGCGACCCCATGCGTGACAGGCATGTATTCTAACCAACTGAACTACCAAACCTTTGTACAATTTTTGCTTTTTGCGATTGTGTTGCTGAATTGTGATGCAAAATTAGTGCTTTTTTTTAAGAAGTCAATACTTTTGTGAAAAAAAAGCAAAAAAAAATATGAGACAGGCCGAAAAATCTGAGTATCCTCAGCATAAGTATTTCTCAAGATATATCGAGTATTCTGATAGTCAGGATGTTATCGAGATGCTTACCAAGCAGAAAGAAGAAGTACTTTTTTTGATGAAAAATTTGTCGGTTGAGCAACAAAAATACCGATATGCCGAAGGAAAATGGTCAATTCAGGAATTATTGGGACATATCACCGATACCGAGCGTATTTTTTCCTATCGTTCTGTATGTATTGCTCGTGGTGAAAAAAATCCTTTGCCAGGCTTTGACGAAAACGAATACATGGAGGCTGCCAATTTCGAATCTCAACCTTTCGAGGATTTATTGGAGCAATATCGCTTAGTTCGTGAGTCATCGATTGCTCTTTACCGCTCCATGACCGAGGAGGTGGCTTCACGCATGGGAAATGCCAATGGCTTTGCGGTATCTGCTCGGGCTTATGCTTGGGCTATTGCAGGTCACGAAGCCCATCACTTATCAATTATACGTGAGAGATATTTGGGATAGGTTTGGATATTGGATTTGGGATGTGGGATTTCGGATTAGTAGTGTACGAAGGAATATAAAAACCATTTATTTCGGATATTGGATTTTGGATTTCAGAAGTGTAGGCTTTTATGTTTTGTAAAAAATAGAGGTATTTTACTTTATTTCCGAAATCAGAAATCCCAAATCTGCAATAGTTTGAAATCTTTCTTACAGTCCTAATTTCGAATATTGGATTTTGGATGTGGAAGCTGTGAGCAAAACCGCCCTATTTCCGAAATCAGCAATCCCAAATCTACAATTACTACAAACGCTATTCTGCTGTTTCTTTGACTGGTTTTTTGTATTTGTTGGGGAACAAGTAATTAAAGCTTTTTGAATAAAGGATTGACATGCCTCCTGAGGTGAAGGTCTGATATTGGGTATTTAAAGAGCCCAATATAGAGGTTTGTACATTGCGATTGTAGGTCTTCAAACGCAAACTGCCATCACGCTGAATAAACCATTCCAGCGACCAGTCTCCAATCAAAGATAGGGCATTGGTTTGGTTTAATGCGGTGGTAAAACCACCACTTCGAGTGATTCTAAATCTATCGTTGAAATTGTATGAAAAACGTAACTGGAGATTATTGATTAAGTCTTGATTCAAGCCACTTCCGTTGAAAGTTAGGTCAACATTGAGGTTTTGATCAATTTTTGAAAATACATTACTCAACTGATTAGAAGCTAATTCCATTAGGTTATTCACCAAATTGACCGAAGCAAAAGCCGCTGCCGAATTGGATACCATTTGCCCCAAAAGCAATACATTACTCACCTGACGGTTGAGCTCTTGTTCGTCGGTACGAATACGGTTTTGGAATGCCGTTACACCTGAATTAAATTCTGGGTTTTGTGGATAATCATGTAATTTCAAATCGAAACTAATAGCTGGTTGCAATAACCTGTCTCGCAGCTGAATAATGACATCGACAGGATATCGACGAGTAAATTCTGGACGATTTTTGTAGGTCGATGAGCCAGTTGAAACCGTATCAATCACAGAACCCAAATAGTTGACATTTTGCGTATAGGCTGCTCTAATATCAAGCATGGCCTCATATGGATTGCCAGACCAACTGATGCGACTTCCTCTTTGAATAGAGAATTTTTTATTGATAATATTCTGGAATGTAAATGTATAATCTCCTCTATCAAGGGCATAGTCGCCAGTCATACTGAAGTCGCCTTTGGTATCAATTTTCAAGTTGATTTTACCTGCCCCATATGCACGCATAATATCACCTGTTTGCTTATCAAATTGAACTTCTCCGTAGGCATCAGGCGTAAATTCAAATTTGAAATCCATTCGAATACGACTCGATGTATCTTCTTTTTTCTTCTTCTCGTTCTTAGTATCGTCTGGATTTTTTGCCACCAAAAATTCTATTTCTTCTTGACTTCCAGCATCTTGAGCGTTGTCCAACGGAATATACAATCGAGTCCCTCTATCACTAATCAAATTGGCATCAATCACAATATTGTTGAACGGGCCATCTATTGACACCTTGCCACTTGCATAGCCTGTTCCGTAGTAAAGGTTGTTGTCTCTCTTGGTGGTATTTAGTAATTTGAAACGAGATAAATTCAAGTTCAAACCCAGTGAGAAATTGTTGCTACCATCATAATATACCCCGCCTATTAGCGACGCTTTATTACCTTCGTCGTCATAAACTGTCATTTTCTTAGCAAAAATTTCATCGACGTCAAAGTGGATTTTATCCTCGAAGTTCAGGGTGGTTTTTAGATAGTCAAAAAACAAAGAGCCTTTTTTGACATCAATTACACCGTTAAAAATAGGGTGACGAAGGTTGCCTGTAATCTTTAAATCGCCACTGGCTGTTCCTTTCAAATTAGAGAATACTCCTTTGGTAAATGGCTCCAGAATCTGTAAACTTGTCTGGTTTAGGTTGGCAGTCAAATTGAGAGAATTGGTTTCCTGCATAGGGTCATACGTTCCCTGAAATTTCAAGATATGATTATTCAGACGTTCAAGATCATAGTCCAAACGAACAATATGTGCCTCTTGGTCGTAAATACCAGAACCTTCAAAATTACCAATCAGGAAATTATCAAGGGTAAGTCCCTCTATTCTCAGTTGCGAGTCAGCATTGATATGTTTATACACTTCTTTGAGTGTCACATCGGCATCGACCGTGCCGCTAACATTCAGTGCTACAACAGGAGCTAAAGTTTCCAAACTAAAGTTTTTGGCCTTAAAATTCATGGCCTCGGTCGAGTCTTCCGATATTTTTCCATCTAAGGCGATATATTGGTCATCATTAGCAATCATGAAGTTTTTAGCACCCAAATCTTTCCCAACAATAGTGACTAGGTTTTCAGGATTTATCTGCCAACGTTTATCCAACACTTTAAACTCCGACTTATTGAATTGTAGTGATATTCCTTCCTGCATAAAACCCAAGGTTCCATTGAGTGTAGCCTCGTTGGTGGTATTTTGCTGGCGAATTTTACTCGTAAAACGAATGCTATTATCATCTCCCCAAGATGCCTCTAAATCAAACTTTTCGGTAGGTTCAAGAATACTGATTTTTTGCTTTTGGGAATTCAATACCACCGAGGCTAATACCGCTGGAGAGTTATAAAACTTAGAAGAATTGAGGTCAATATGACTACCATAAAATTGATAGTTTTTGCCCAAAATCAAGGTGTCAATTTTAGATTCTAAAGAAAAAGTAGAGGTCGAGCCTATGCCAAAAGTACCTTTAAATTGGGTGTTTTTAGAAATCTTACCTTCAGGATATACCAAGGCCATAAAAGGATAGAAGTCCTTCAGTGTCAGCAAATAATCTATTTCATAATTGAGTGGCACGAAATAAGGTTTTTTAGCATAATAGTCATTTCGCTCTTGCTCATTACCCACAAAATAGAGCGAATATTCCTTGACTAATTGCATCAAATCTTGTGTTGCTTTTGAAGGTAAAAACTTTCCTTTGAAGGCAACATCCGCCTGCGGCGATTCCAAAGACCATAGGCGTTCTTGAGGCAATATTTTTGAGGTAAATCTTACCGTATCTACATACAAATTACGCGTATTATACCCCAATACTGTATGATACAACAAAGCTCCGCCTTTCAATTTATCGACATTGATTCCATCAAATTCGACATCCAGATAGGTGGAAATACGCCAATCGTCTTTGGTGAAAAATAGATTTCGTAAATTAGCTTTTGAAAGTTTTCCAAAAAGGTCAACTTGTTCTTTTTGATTTCTTAAGTCTACTTTTCCATAAAGGTTAAAAACCAAGTTGGTATCATTCACAATTACCCGACCATCAAAAAGTTGCTTGGCAAGCTTGCCTTTGACATATACATTTTTGTAGTCGTATTTATTAAATTGTAAACTATTGATATCGCCATCAAATTGAAGTTCAGAGTCTTTCCAACTAAAACCATGACCTTCAATTTTACCATTGAGCGAGACATTCCCAAGTAAGGTCTCTTCCAACAAAGTTCCTATCCTAAACTCCTGCGCTTTGACTAATCCCGAATAAGTTGATTTAGCAGACTCAGGTTTGAGCACCATGCTCACATCTACGTCTAATTTACCTAACTCTGATTCAAGTAAACCTGTAGTTTTAAACTGGGAAACTGTTCCCACAAAAGTCCCATCAAAGTTGACATAGCCAAACTTCTTAATCGCTTTTACAGGATCAGGACCGATATAATTTTGTAAATCTTCTACCTGTACATGCGATTTTTTCATCGCTAATTGCATGTGGGCTTTTGAGATAGATGGTAGACCTTTAAAGGTAAAATCACCCCGCAATTTTGATTTTTTGCCAAAGTACAAATCAAAATTTTGTAGTTTAAAATCATTAACGATACCATCAAATTTCCCATTCAGATGATAAGCGTCTTTGAATTCATACATATCGTTGACAAACCTCCCCAAATCATCTGAGGTCACAAATGTTGAATCAAAATTGGCTCGCATTCTGACTTTGGAGTTCCAATGCTTGAAGTCTTTTTGAGATTTGAAAGACATCAAAATTTGGTTTTTGACCGTTGAGTTATTCAACTTCAGCAATAGATTATCAAAACGCATTTGCGTATCCGAAATCAAGAAATTGGTCGTTAACTCTTTGATTCTTGTATTTGAAAAACGATCATATCCTTTCAAAGTCGTTTTGAAACTTACTGTATCTCGAATCAGGGTAAAATCATTGAGGTGCGCTTCCAACTCATGAAGCGTAAAGTGATAATGATCGAAAGACTTGCGACTATTCAAATAAGGTTCAGATTCATCATTTAGGGTAAAAATACCATCCTGAATATTTGCCTCTCGAATAATAAAAGGCGAAGGCTTGTGATTTTTGGGTCTAGGTTCTTTGGAGGCTGTAAGTTTGTTGATACGACGAATAAATTCATCAATATTCAAATCGCCTTTTTTATCAATTACCAAAACTACCTTTGGACGAAACAAACGAACATAATCGAGGACGTTTTGGGTGCTATCTTGTACCAAACTTTTTAATTGAAAATCTACATCGAGTTTTTCAATATCAATCATCTGGTAGCCCTGATAATCTTTTACACGTACGCCTTCGAGGGTGGCTTCATCAAAAAAGTGAATCGTCACTTTGTCTAACTCGATAGGATAACCTAAAGCTGCCGAAATTTTGGGAGCAAAATATTGTGCAAGTTTCGTTTGCACATAGGAAGTTTTCAATACTGATACCAATAATACAACCAAAATCATGACCCCTACTAAAGCATAAAGGACTGTTTTTGTTGATATTTTGAGTGCATTGAAAATCATTTAACTCGAAACGGTAATCGGGGTTGGGTATGTGTATCAACGGAATATTCCGCAGAATCAAACTAAGAGATAGATTTGGGTGTTATGCTTTTAAAACGAAACAGAAGCAAAAGCCGTATATTAAGTTTAAAGATGTTTACTTGACTTGGTTGCTAGGCTACCTATTTGTCAATGTTAACCAGCTTTAAAAATGATTGGTTATCTTTGTGAAAAATTTTGAAACATGACCATTTTAGCGATAGAATCCTCTTGCGACGACAGTTCAGCAGCCGTTATTATTGATGGCAAACTTCATTCCAATATTGTCGCAAGCCAAGCCATACATCAAAAATGGGGCGGCGTTGTTCCCGAACTTGCCAGCCGTGCCCATCAGCAACATATTGTGCCTGTAGTAGCCGAAGCTTTAGCCACAGCGAAGATAACAAAATCTGACCTAAATGCCATAGCTTTTACACGTGGACCAGGGCTTTTGGGCTCTTTATTAGTGGGTACTTCTTTTGCCAAAGCATTGGCACTCGGTTTGAATATTCCGTTGATTGATGTACACCACATGCAAGCGCACGTTTTGGCACATTTTATTGATGAGCCCAAACCTCAGTTTCCATTCCTTTGTCTGACCGTTAGCGGTGGTCACACACAAATTGTGTTTGTTCGTTCGGCTCTCGACATGGAAATTATTGGCGAAACCCAAGACGATGCTGTTGGTGAAGCTTTCGACAAAACCGCAAAACTATTGAATTTGCCGTATCCCGGTGGACCACTTATCGATAAGTATGCCAAAGAAGGTAATCCATTACGCTTTGAATTTCCGACTGTCGAAATGCAAGGTTTGAATTATTCTTTCTCAGGAATTAAAACAGCATTTTTGTACTTTTTACAGAAAGAAACTGCCAAGAACCCAAATTTTGTTGAGGAGAACATCAAGGATATTTGTGCTTCGATGCAACATACTTTAATTAAAATTTTGCTTCAAAAACTCAAAAAAGCAGCTAAGCAATATAAAATTAAGGATATTGCTATCGCAGGTGGAGTTTCTGCTAATTCGGGTTTGCGTGCCGAATTACAGAAGTTGGGAGACGAGCTTGTTTGGAATGTCTATATTCCTCAATTTCAATATTGTACCGACAACGCTGGGATGATTGCGATGGCGGCGCATTTCAAAGCTGAAAAAGGTGAATTTTGTGGTCAGGATGTAAGTCCAATGCCACGAATGGAATGGTAAAATGTTGTAAAAAATGAAGCGTTTTGAGTGAGATGTTTTTTGCTCAAAACGCTTTTGCTTTTAAGCAAAAAATGCTTTCATAGCCGACCAAAGGGCTTTTTTGCGTGTTACGTCGTCTTTTATTTCTCCTAAAGCATCCGAATACAAAAATCTTACGCCCTGCACTTCTCTAATCTGATAGGGGGTCAATGGAATTTCTAATTGTATTCTGAATAATGATACGCCAAAAGTAAGTAGTTGTCGAAGTGATTTTTGAGTCAAAATATTCTTTAAACTTGTATCGCCCACTTTTGATAAGTCTAATAAGTCTACTTGGTTGATTTGCAATTGAACGGCTCCCAAGATTTTTCCCAAAAGCTCCATTTCTTCTTGATTGATATTATCTACCAAAATCAACACTTGATTTTTAGGATTATATGGAATAAAGTCTGGCACACTTGCTACAGGAGCAGGTGTTGGTGGTACTACAGTTTTTTGTACTTTTTCTGGTTGAATCTCTTCAGGTACTTTTACAACAGGAGCAGCAAGGTCTTGTTTATTGGCTGCATCAGCAGGAATTTTGTAAATAATGTCTTCTGAAAAAAGATATTGTAAAAAAGATTTATCCATATGACTCGAGAAAAAGTGATGATACTAGAGAATGTGGGTATATCTCTAATCAATATACAAATATCGGAATAGCTTTTTAGAAAAGCTCTACTTCTTGAGATACTAACCAATAATTTTCAAGCCTTTTTGCTCATATTGTGCCAATAAAGCCTTATCCGCTGAGGCATCAGTAATCAATACATCGAGCATATCGAAGGAGGCAAATTGTAGATAGGCTTCTTTTTCAAGCTTGGAGGCATCGCATAACAAAATGACTTCTTGGGCGTGCTGGGCAAGGGCTGTTGCAATGCTCGCTTCCTTTTCGGAGGCAGCACTCAAACCTCTAGCCAATGATATGCCATCGATCCCTAAAAATGCCTTATTGGCCTGATAACGAGCGATATGCTCTAAGGCAATTGTTCCATGAATAGCTTGTCGCTCGGCATCTAGCTCTCCACCGATAAGATTGACAGATACCTCAGTCCCCATTAGCTCATACACAATTGGCAATGAATTAGTGATGACTTTGATGCGTTTATGTTTGATATACTGACACAAACGGGACACCGTACTGCCACAATCTAGAAATATCACATCACCTTCTTCTATTAATTGACTAGCTTTTTGGCAGATATAGTCCTTCTCCGCCATGCGACTAGTGGACTTGTTGGCAAAACTTGTAGGTGTTTGTAACAAACTCATTTTCATCGCTCCGCCATGTGTGCGATACAAAAGACCTTGCTCAGACAAAGTCGCTAAGTCTCTTCGTACTGTAATCTCAGAAATTTGTAACAAATCGGCTAAGTCTTTGACTTCTACAGAGCCTTTTTCTTCGACCGTTTGTAAAATAAGCTGTTTGCGGAGTTGGTAATTCATGGGAAATTTAGTTGTTTTGAATAATTAATCAAAAATAATCATTTTCAATCAAAAATAATCAAATTGGTTTTATGACTTCATCCATCAAAATTATCGACGAAAAGCTTTTGTCTGACAATTGGTACATTTTAAAAAAATACACTTTTGAATATCAGCGCAAAGATGGTAAAATAGAAACACAATCTCGTGAAGTTTATGACCGAGGCAATGGCGCTACCATTCTTTTGTATAATAGTCAGAAAAAAACGGTGATTTTGACCCGACAGTTTAGAATTCCGACCTATGTTAACGGCAACAAAGATGGAATGCTTATTGAAACTTGTGCAGGCTTGCTCGACCAAGATGAACCAGAAATAGCTATCAAGCGAGAAACTGAGGAAGAAACGGGTTATCGTATTTCGGAAGTAGAAAAAGTTTTTGAAGCCTACATGAGTCCTGGTTCGGTAACTGAAATTTTATATTTCTTTATTGCTGAATATTCCCAAGAAGACGTTGCAAATGAAGGAGGGGGAGTTGAAGATGAAGAAATTGATGTACTAGAGTTACCGTTTGAACAAGCAATCAATATGGTGAAAACAGGCGAAATAAAAGATGGAAAAACCATTATGCTGTTGCAGTATTTACAACTACATAAAAATTTCTAAATTTCTAATTGAGTGAATGGTGATTGAGTGTATGAGTGATTATTAAGAATATGAATTTCATTTTAGAAACAAAATGGTTTGTGTATAAAACATAAATGCTGAATTGTAAGAGGGAAACTGTGAGTGTAAAGTTTTGTTTATCAATATTTTACACTCACAATTCACCACTCGCAATTCAGCATTTATAATTTGTTAATTAGCTGACTGCTAAAAGCCCAAAGCCAATAGCTTAAGCTAACGCACCTCTCAACACACACTCATCACGGTCAGGACCAGTCGAGATAAAGTTGATTGGCAAGCCTAATTTTTCTTCCAAGAAAGCAATGTAGCCAGTCAATTCAGCAGGAAGGCTTTCGAAAGTTCTTAAGCCAGCCAAAGACGTGTTCCATCCTTTCAATGTTTCGTAGATAGGCTCTACTTGTGTATCTGTTAAATCGTAAGGCAATTGCTCAGTGATAGTACCATCTGGCAATTTGTAAGCCGTACAAATGTTGATTTCTTCGAAAATATTCAATACGTCAACCTTCATCATTACCAATTGTGTAACGCCGTTGATCATCATAGCATATTTCAATGCAGGAAGATCAATCCATCCACAACGACGAGGACGACCTGTAGTTGAACCAAACTCACGACCTTCTTGACGCATACGTTCACCTACTTCGTCAAGCAATTCCGTCGGGAAAGGACCTGAACCTACACGTGTAGCATAAGCTTTGAAGATACCGTAAACCTCACCAATGTTTTTTGGAGCAACGCCCAAACCTGTACAAGCACCAGCAGTAACAGTGTTTGAAGATGTTACGAAAGGATATGAACCAAAATCTACATCAAGTAAAGAACCTTGAGCACCTTCAGCCAAGATTGTTTTTCCTTCTGTCAACGCGTTGTTTACAGAATATTCAGAATCTACCAAGTTGAATTGTTTCATAAATTCAACCGCTTCGAAGAACTCTTGTTCAGCAGCAGTCAAATCATATTCAAACTGATAAACATCCAAGATACCCTTATGACGAGCTACAAGCGCATCATATTTTGCTTTAAAGTTTGGAGAGATAATATCTCCAACACGCAAACCTTGACGAGAAATTTTGTCTGTGTAAGTAGGACCGATACCTTTCAAAGTAGATCCGATTTTGGCATCACCTTTAGCTTTTTCGTAAGCTGCATCTAGCAGGCGGTGAGTAGGAAGGATAATAGAAGCCTTTTTTGAAACTTCGAGGTTTTGTTGCAAGCTCAAATTATACTTTGCAAGACCATCGATTTCTTTTTTGAAGATGATTGGGTCAAGAACCACACCGTTACCGATGATGTTTTGAACCTCTTGACGAAAAATTCCCGAAGGAATTTGATGCAAAACATGTTTGAATCCGTCGAATTCTAATGTGTGTCCAGCATTAGGGCCACCTTGAAAGCGGGCAACAACTTGATATTTAGGAGCTAAAACGTCAACGATTTTACCTTTACCCTCATCGCCCCACTGCAAACCCAACAATACATCTACTGCCATTTTTATTACTTGGTATCACAGGCTACGCCCGTATTTAGAGTTACGAAATTTTACAGGCCATTGCCTGCGGTACGAAATGAAAGGCAAAGATAATTAATCTTATTAGGAAAAGCCCTTATCTATAGAGGAAATTTGAGAATTCTCTGAGGTATTATACTTACGATACTCCAGAGAATTCTATTCTAATGGTCAGATTCGCCATTAACAGAAAGCTGTTGTTGAAGAGCTTTTTTATGTTCACAATCCGTTTTGGTACATGAACCATAAAAAATCAAAGAGTGGTGCATCACATTGAATTGTAGCATTTCGCCCACCATCGACTGAATGGTTTGGACACGTGGATCGCAAAACTCAGTTACATGGTGACAGTCAGTACAAATCAAGTGGTCATGTTGGCGACGGCCATAAGATTTTTCGTATTGTGCAATATTTCTACCAAATTGATGTTTGGAAACCAAATCACATTCTACTAATACATCTAAGGTATTATACACAGTTGCACGCGAAACCTGATACTTCTTATTCTTCATCGAAATATAAAGCTCCTCCACATCAAAATGGTCGTCACGTGAGTAAATCTCTTCCAAAATCGCAAAGCGTTCTGGCGTTTTTCTCAGCCCTTTATTTTCAAGATATGCTGTAAAAATTTTCTTTACAGCCTCCAAATTAGCGTTTGATGGCATTGTTTAATGGCTTCGGTGATTAGTTTATGAAAAGCTGGTTCAATGTCCAAAAACTAAACACTCAATAATTCATGAAGATTCAATTTTAGACTAAATCTATTCTTTATACAAAATAACTCAATTTCAGATTAAAATGGAAATTTATCAGAAAGCTTTAGTCAGTATCGTAGATTAGTAGTGTACGAAAGATTGTAAGAACTATCTATTTCGGATATCGGATGTTGGATTTCGGAAATGTAACCTACCGTTTTATTTATATTTTGAAAAAATCGAGGTATTTTACTTTTTTCGAAATCAGAAATCCCCAATCTGCAATAGTTAGAAATCCTTTATACAGTACTAATATGGGATATAAGATTGCGGATTTAAGATTTTCTAAATCCGCAATCCAACTTCCCATATCCGAAATATTCTTTATTCCCCTCTCTCGATTTCCACAACGCCACTTACTTGCTCTAACGAGCTTACTAATTTTTCTAGATGCGCAGTGTTATTGACCATCAAAGCAATTTTTCCCTCAAAAATGCCATCTTTTACGCCAATAGAAAGGTTTTGGATATTGACTTGCAAGTCTTGAGAAATTACTCTCGTAACGTCGTTCATCAAACCCATGCGGTCGGTTCCTTTGATAATCAAATGTGCCACAAAAGACATTTCTATCTTAGATGCCCACACGGCTTTTAGGACGCGGTCGCCATGTCGTGACAACAATTCGGGGGCATTAGGACAACTCGTACGGTGAATCTTGATACCCTCGTTGATAGTTACAAAACCAAATACATCGTCACCTGCGATTGGATTACAACATTTTGCCAATGTGTAATCAATCTTATCCATATCTTCTCCAATCAATAAAGCATCGGCATCTTTGCGGTCGCCATGAAGTTTCTTGAGCTCTTTTACCAAGTTTTTGGTATTGGTTAAAGGCTCCTGAATACTCTTTGCAGCTTGCTTACGCTCATGCGATTCTCGGTCAGACTTCCAGCGTTTTAGTTCGTCTAGTTGGATATAACCTTTTCCAAAACGATAGAATAAGTCGTTGGCATCTTTGGCATTGAAATATGCTCTTAGCTGGTTGGTTACCTCTAAGGTTAGTACATTGATACCAAGAATTTTCAAACGGTGCTCCACCATATCACGCCCCACAATGACGTGCTGTTTGTTAGCTTCTTTGATATAGTCTTTAATGCGTGACTTGGCCTTGGTAGTTACCACAAAACCTAACCAATCTTCAGATGGTTTTTGTTTTGCCGAAGTCATACATTCGATAATATCACCCGTTTTGAGTTTGTAACTCAATGGCACTAACTTATTGTTGACCTTGGCCCCGATACAACGAGCGCCAACCTCTGTGTGGATTTCGAAGGCAAAGTCCAAAGCTGTTGCACCGTCTTTAAGAACAACCAGTTTTCCTTTGGGCGTATAAACAAATACCTCTTCATTATACAAACTACTACGAATATCATCGACCAATTCCACTGCTGATTGTTGGGCTTTGTCAGAAGAATCTAAGGCTTCGCGAATCTGCGACAACCACGATTCAAAAGCTTTATTGGTACGAGTATCATTTCCTTTGTATTTCCAGTGGGCGGCGAAGCCTTTTTCAGCAATCTCATCCATTCGTGTAGTACGGATTTGTACTTCTACCCAACGACCTTTTTTACCTGAACCCATTACAGTAGTATGCAATGACTCGTAACCATTGGATTTGGGATTGGAAATCCAGTCTTTCAAACGGTCGGGGTTGGGTTTGTAATGGTCAGTTACCATTGAATATACTGCCCAACAAGCTGCTTTTTCTTGTTCTTTGGGAACATCCAAAATAACTCGAACAGCAAACAAATCATATATCTCGTCAAAAGGTACATTGCTTTTTTTGAGTTTATTATGAATTGAATAAATCGATTTTGGACGTCCTTTTATGACATGTTTGAAATTCATATCCTGAAGCCCTTTCTCAATAGGTCGGATAAAGCTTTGAATAAACTTCTCTCTGGATGCTTTCGTTTCTTTGAGCTTTTTCGCAATTTCTTTGTAGACTTCTGGTTCAGTATATTTTAAACAAAGGTCTTCTAGCTCGGACTTGATAGCGTGCAAACCCAAGCGGTGTGCAAGAGGAGCATACAGATAAAATGTTTCTGAGCTGATTTTCAGTTGCTTATCGCGTGCCATGCTTGTGAGTGTACGCATATTATGCAGACGATCGGCAAGTTTGATTAAAATCACACGGATATCATCAGATAGCGTCAATAACATCTTTCTGAAGTTCTCTGCTTGTTGAGAAGAACCATGTTCGAATACGCCTGAAATTTTGGTTAATCCATCGATGATTTTGGCAACCTTGGAACCAAACTGCTCTGAAATTTCGTCGAGTGTTACCTCCGTATCTTCTACTACATCGTGTAGCAAAGCACAAATAATCGACGTAGCTCCGAGCCCTATCTCATCCACACAAATTTGCGCTACCGCAATGGGGTGGTAGATATAAGGTTCTCCAGATTTACGACGCATGTGTTTATGCGCTTCGACCGACATCAAAAATGCTTGTTTGATTAACTTGGCATCATTATCACGAAGATAGGGTTTGGCACTTGCGAGTAATTTTCTGTACCGTTTAAGGATTTCCTTCTTTTCTAATTCTAAGTCTATCGCTACAGCTTCTACGGACATATTAACACAGTTGGGGGACTAAAGTGGAAAAGCGTTAACAGAAATTAGTTATTAACCATATAGTACTGTACGAAGGATTATGAAACTGTTTATTTTGGATATCGGATGTTGGATTTCGGAAGTATAATTCTCTATATTTTGTAAAAAAAATAAAGGTATATTTCTTTATTTCCGAAATCAGAAATCCCAAATCTGCAATAGTTTGAAATCCTTTGTACAACCCTAATTAACCATATATAAATACACTACATGTAAAAATTTGAAAAATGAGAATTTTATTGAAAAGCAAAAAAACGACTCGTACAAACTTTTATATTATAGATACTCTTCACTCATCACTTCTATGAATAGTGGTTTGAATTGTGATTGTTTTTGGGTTAATAATTAAGGCATTTAGACAGGAAAGAGGCAGAAATACAATAACACTACGAAGGATATAGTCTATTAATCTTGAAAAATCTATTAAAATCAACACACCGACCTCACATTTCGGGTCACAGTACTCTGCTCATCGAGCCGATTGCTTACACTAAATTAAGCGTTTTAGCTTCAAAAACAAACTAAAAATCATAATCTTCGAGATTTTATCATCGATTTTTATCAAAAATAAAGGCGTTTTAGAACTTTAATTCTAAAACGCCTTTATGCCCCAAAAATGGACTTTTTATCTCAATGGAGGACATTTTACTGCTGGCATCAAGTGATAAACTAGCTTGATACGAGTCATTAAAAAACTGTCGTTAATTTTTCCTGTCGCATTACGCGAATTACCACTGTAAAATACCGCGGCATCTCTTGGATTGATGGGCGAATTGGGGTCTGCATAGGTTGACAAACCTGCATTGACAAACCACTGACGAATTTCGGGTAGACGGTCACGCCCCGTAGTGATGGATGTACTTTCTAACTCTCTGTGACTGAATGCCAAGGTATTTGGGTCTTGAACATCTTGTGGTAAGACATAAGGGCCACCCACGTCGTCGAGATAATCAGTGAGAGTGTATCTTAGACTAAACTCTACTCCAAAATCCCAACTTTGATTTACTTTATAATTAATCCCTATACCCGCAGGAATACTGACCGAAATGAGCTTGTAAGGAGAGGCATATCCTGGCAGACCTTGTCCTTCGGTACCAAGAGGCTGAAGACTAGTCCATTGTCCCGCTGGAATACTAATGCCTTGAGGAGCTTTTGCCATAGGATTATGATGAAATACCCCAACACCTGCAAACAAATAAGGCATAAGCTTGGTACGAGCACGATAATTACGATTTTGTTTGGCTAATTGATATACACCAACCACAGATAATTCTTTTACATCGTTTCTGAAATGAGCATTTCGCATAAAAAAGCTTTCCATTCCTGCCACACCCTGAAACTTGTTGTCGTCACCAGCAATGCGTACCCATGATAAGCCCACCCGAACGCCCCAATGTGGAGAAAGATAGCGCTCCCATTCAGCTCCTACATTCCATCGGATATCTTGCATAAAAGAAGGGATGATACGATAATAGGGTGCCAAGTCACCATAATAATGACTTGTTCCTAAGCCAAACGCTACAGAAGAGTGCTTTTCGTAGAGTTTACTTTCTGTACTTCTAGATTTATTTTTACCAAATGATAAAAATGACTGTCCGTGTCCTGACTTTCCCAACAACAGTATTAATGAGAGTGTAAGAAGGTATATTTTATTCATATCTATGTAGTGTTTGCTCCCTTGACAAAACGCTTTTCTAACTACTTTTATGTTACTTAGAACCAATATTTTTCAGGAAAGTAAGACACAAAATGTGATTTACAACAAGAATTTGATAAATATTTCTTTAAATCTGTTCGGGTAAAAACCTAATGGAAAGAGCGTCAACAACAAGAAGAAAAATAGAATTGGCTAAAGATAGTAACTATAGCAATAGATAAAAGGAGAAAAAGAGTAAAGTTATTTCACGGGATAAACAAACTTTACTCTTTAGGCAAGGACAAGTAACAACTCTACACTCTTATTTGCCCATTATTTTAAGATTTTGTAAAGCTACAGCATTGTTGGGTTGTTGTGCTAAAACAATTCGATAGTCAGCTTCGGCTTCCGTATTGTGTCCTAATTGCTGATGAGCAATACCTCGATTGAGATTAGCCGAATAATCTACCTGTGGTTCTGATTTGATGAGTTCATTTAATACTTCCAGTGCTTTCTTGGGGTTGCCTATTGAAATATAAGAAGCTCCTAACATGGTCAATGCTTGCGCTTTTTTCCGATTTGGCATGGTCAAGGATTTCTCAAAATCGGGAATAGCTTTTTGGGGCTGTTGAAGCGTAAAATAAGCAATTCCTCGGTTCATATAAGTCTCGCCTGACTTAGTACCTCTCTTGATGGCTTCATCAAAATATTGTAATGCTTTTGGAGTATCACCTTTGATTCCGTAAGCCGTTCCTAAGTTTTCCCAAGGACCAGTATCGCCTTTATAACCCAGTTCAATTGCTTTGAGGTTATTAGCGATAGACTCTTCTAATTTTCCTTCTTTTTCGCCTTGATATTTCCCTAGGGTATAATAAGCACGATAATCATCAGGATAGCGCTGAATAATAGTACTAAACAAGGTGCCAGTGTTTTCCCAAACAGCCACTTGCGCTTTGGTCTGGACAAAACAAAAACCACCAAATAAAAAGGCTATTGTCCATACGATTTGCCCAATTTGTGGTGACTTTTGTTGGATATATACCAAGCCGAGCGCAACCGCAAATAACAAACCAAAATATGGGATATAGGTATAACGATCGGCCATAATAGCTGCACCCACTGAAATGAATTGCAAAACTAGAGCAACCGTTATGGTAAAAAAGGCTATTCCAAAAAAGAAAGCTTTACTTTTTTTATAAAATACTCCTACCAATAGTAGTAAAATAATCGTGAAAACTAGTCCTACAGTATAAAATTGCACGTGAGCGCCACTACTTTCGTAAGGATAAAAAGGAGAAAGTTGTAGTGGTAAAAATAGATGATAGCAATACATCATAAAACCGTATCCTGCAAACTGAAGGCGTTCGCCAAGGGTAAATACTTTCAAATCTAAGGCAGTTTTTTGTTCGCCAATAGCATGTATCATCCCATGAAAATCACCTCCTGCTTGAATATTTGTAGCGATTAGTCCAAATAACAACGATACCATAAAGAATGGTATTTTTTCTATCAATACTTTAGGCTCCAACTTTCTGTCGTACCAATAATCCAACAGTAGTAAAACCACAGGCAATACCACCGCTTGTGCTTTTGAAAGACAGGATAGAACAAATAGTACCCATGTCCAAACTAATTTGGCGTTTTTGTTTTTCTGTAAATACTGTACGTATACAATACAAGCAGCCCAAAAGAATAGCCCATAAAGGACGTCTTTGCGCTCAGATACCCACGTTACAGACTCAACACGCATAGGGTGAACTCCGTAGATGAGGGCTACCCACAAGGCAACTATTTTATTCTTTTTACTAAGTAAAAAGGCTAAATATCCTACCAACAATACATTGATACTATGAAGGAGATAATTGGTTACGATAAATGACTTGGCTGAAGTACTTCCCCAAATACTGGCATTGAGCATCAATGACCAAATCGTAAGTGGGTGATAGTTGAGTGCTACATGGCTCTGCCAAGCTTCTAGCCAATGTCCTGAAGGTTGCGTTACCAAATAATTATTTTCGATATATACATGGTCATCCCAGTCTACAAATTGATGATTGAATCCACCCATAAAAGCAATAAGTACTATGACCAACAGCAGAACAATTCCTAAATAAAATTGCCAAGACGTGGAGGTATCAGTAGCGAGATTTGTCTCGAGTTTTGCGCCAGAAGGTTTGGGTTGAGCAATGGTTTTGGCAGGTTTACGATTTTTTGACATGGTATAAAGGGAAATGAGTTTTGCAAACTACTTTTAAGCATTTTATCACAAGCTATTGATGAAAGTCTAGCAAATACTAATCCTGAATATACGTATTTTCAAAAAGTTAATGAAATATTTGTTAGTAAAAGGAGAATAGTGCCGAAAGGCAGAGAGTTGCTAAAGAAATAAAGAAAACAGAAAACGTCGTATGTCCACAATATTTACACTCAGAGCATTTCGAGAAGGAGATGAAAACGCTCTGGTCAAACATGCCAATAATCCTAATGTTGCTAAGTATTTGAGAAATATTTTTCCTAGTCCCTATACACATGACGATGCAATTTGGTGGATTGATTTTAACAAAAGTCAAAAACCACCCTACACTTCGTTGGCCATATGTGTCGATGATGCTGTAGTGGGATGTATAGGTATAATTTTGGGGCAAGATATTCATGCGTGCCAAGCCGAAATAGGTTACTGGCTAGGTGAAGAATATTGGGGAAAAGGAATTATGTCGGAGGCACTCAAGCAAATGACAGCTTATACATTTGAACACTTCCCACATATTCAACGTATTTTTGCAGGGGTATTCGATACGAACAAAGCATCGCAAAAAGTGCTAGAGAGAGGCGGGTATCAATTGGAGTCTATTCAACCAAAATCTATCCTCAAAGACGGCAAATGCTATGATGGGTATTTGTATGTCGTTTTTAGAGGGGAATAAAGCAAAATGAGTCAACTCAAACTGAGTAAAATCTAGCATAGTAGCATCAAAAAAGCGGTCGGAAAGTATTTTCCAACCGCTTTTTGTTAAAAATTATGAGAATAAACCCAACCTTAAAACTTGGGAAGACTCATCACTCATACTCAGAACTGTACGAAGGAATTCTAACTATTGCGGATTTTGGATTTCTGATTTCGGAAATACAGTAAAACACCTTTGTTTTTTGCAAAATATAGAAGATTATACTTCCGAAATCCAACATCCGATATCCGAAATAAACAGTTTATATAATCCTTCGTACAGTACTAACTCATACTTCCTAATATTCTCCTTCAAATACTTTTACTGCCGGACCGATGAGGTAAATATTTTCGAAGCTATCTTCACCAGTCTTGGTAAATTCAATTCTTAAATCGCCTCCTAATACTTTTACGTCGATGGCATTTTCAAATCCTAAACGAAGATTTGCCGATAAAGCACAAGCTGTAACGCCTGTTCCACAAGCATAGGTCTCGTCTTCGACACCACGCTCATAAGTGCGTACCGAAAGAGCATTTGGGCCTGTAACTTCGACAAAGTTGACATTGGTTCCGCCTTTACTCACAAAAGGCTCGCCGTAACGAATACCTTTACCATGTGAATAAACATCATATTCCGCAAGGTTATCCACATATTCAACATAGTGTGGAGAACCAGTGTTCATAAAGTCGTATCTTTCAGTTTTTTCAACACCTTTTACATCAATCATTTTCAATGAAATAGTATCAGGATTTACTGATGCCTCGTGTTCTCCATCAATAGCGATAAACGTAGTTTGGTCGCCAATAACGCCTAAATCATGCGCAAAACGAACCAAGCAACGTCCACCATTGCCACACATTGAACCTTCGGTACCATCAGAATTGAAATAGACCATGCGGAAGTCATATTGCTCATCGCTTTGCAAAAGCATCAAACCGTCGGCACCGATACCAAAACGACGATGACACATTTTAGCTATTAATTCTTGAGAAACAGGAAAGCTTTTATCGCGGTCATCAATCACGACAAAGTCATTTCCAGCGCCTTGATATTTATAGAATTTCATGAGAAACAGTTTTTTAGTTAACAATATTTTAAGAGATAAGGGTTCAGCGATTTGGGATTTCAGATTTGGGATTTCAGATTTCGGAAATAAAGAAAAATACCTTTGTTTTAAAAACATATAAGCTTACACTTCCAAAATCCCACATCCGATATCCGAAATAGATACTTCAAATTCACAACTACTTCGTAATCAAGGCCACACATTGGGCAGCAATTCCTTCACCACGACCTACAAAACCAATATGCTCTGAGGTAGTAGCCTTGATAGAAAGATCTTCCTCGTCAATCTTCATTACCTCAGCTAATACTCGTTTCATTTCTGGAATATGAGGGTTTAACTTTGGTATTTGTAAGATAATAGTCACATCTATGTTGTTGACTTCCCAACCTGCTTCCCGAATCATTTCCATCACTCGTGCCAATAATATTTTGGAATCAACGCCTTTCCATTGTGGGTCTTTATCCGAAAAATGATACCCAATATTACGCATATTGGCAGCACCTAAAAGTGCATCACAAATTACGTGACAAGCAATATCGGCATCTGAGTGTCCGACTGCACCATGTGTATGAGGAACCTTGATACCTCCCAACCAAAAATCACGACCTTCTTCAAGGCGGTGAACATCATATCCTTGTCCTACTCTGATTTTCATGTTTTAATATTTAAGAAAAAGGTAACAAGAGCATTATCCCTTATTACCAGTATGTAATATTTTATGCCTCTGAGCGATAGTATAACGTTGAACAATTTTCTGGTCTTAAAACATCTTTGATTGATGTCGACAATTGTTCGGCGTTGACAGCTTGAATTTTTTCTGTTTCTTGGTTGACCGACTCTGGGTCGCCTGCATTGGCCGCCACAGCCAAATTCATAGCACGGTTCAGAAGTTCTACTTCCGAGAAAACCAAGGTTGACTCAGCCTGATTTTTTACCTTTGTCAATTCTTCTTCATCAATTGGCTGAGATAAAAAGTCGTTTAATACTTCTTGAATAGCAGCATCACCTTCTTCAATGCTAACACCGCTATTAAGATTACCTTGAATAACCAATAGACCAGGGTCGAGCGATGCCGTAACGTAAGCATTTACAGAGTTGAAAAGTGGGTTTTCTTTCACCAATTTATTGTATAATCTTGATGATTTACTACGTCCCAAAATATCACTTGCCAAATCTACCGCATTAAAATTATCCGCATATCTGGCAGGAGTATGGAATACTTTGTAAACAGCATCTAGAGGTACTTTGGCGTTTGTTTCCAGAAAACGGGCTGCCAATTGGCGAGGTTCCTGAGGTAAGTTTCGTGGTGTTACATTACCTGCTGGAATAGGCTCAAACCATTTTTTAGCTAATTGTTTTACTTGTTCCAATGTCACATTTCCTGCCACAACCATTACGGCATTGTTGGGTAAATAATGTTTGTAAAAAAACTCTCGTACATCGTCCATAGTTGCATTTTCGATATGCGAAATTTCTTTTCCAATCGTAGCCCAACGGTACGGGTGAGTAGTGTATGCCAAAGGACGAAGTTTGAGCCAAACATCACCGTAAGGCTGATTCAAATAGCGTTGTTTGAACTCTTCAATTACTACTTTTTGTTGCACTTCTAAAACTTTTGGATCGAACGAAAGCGAAAGCATACGGTCTGATTCGAGCCAAAAGGCCGTTTCTAGGTTCACTGAAGGAAGTGTGATATAATAATTGGTAATATCTGGCGAAGTAAAAGCGTTATTTTCGCCACCCACACGTTGTAGTGGGGTATCATAACTCGCAATGTTTTTGGAGCCACCAAACATCAAGTGTTCAAACAAGTGAGCAAAGCCCGTTTTGTTTTCGTCTTCATCGCGCGAGCCAACATTATACAAAATATTTACTGCTGCAATGGGAGTAGAATGATCTTCGTGAACGTAAACTTTAAGTCCGTTGTTCAGTATAAAATGTGAATAGCTTATCATATATGCCGAGTATGAGTATAACCCAAGTCTTGTGGTTCTCTCTGTGGTTTGACGAACAAGGGTCTGGTCGAAAATAAAGACAAAACAATCTTTTAAGACTCAAAGCAAATTGCCATGGCTTAATTGAATAGTAAACACAAATGTACATAAATCGGTTTGATTTGTATTAAAAGACTTTACCACATATATTGCTAACCTTATCGTCGTAGTATAGATTGATTACTTGCATCAATACGCAACCAAAAACTTATGAAGAAATTTATCACATTGCTTTTACTCTTAAGCATCTCTTTCAACATCTCAAAAGCTCAAATTTTAAACGATACTAATGTTCGTCACCAAATTCAGGCAGGTTTAGAAAAAATGTATTCTTATGATTTTAAAGAATCAACAGAAATCTTCCAGAAAATTAGAGCTCGTTATCCTAATCATCCTGTTTCTTATACCTTAATGGCACTGCAAACAGAACTTCAATATTTTCCATTGAAAGACTATCCAGCACAGCAAAAAGTGTATTTAAACTATCTGATTCAGAGTCGTACTTTGGCAGAAGCTATGCTCGACAAAGATGATGATGATATAGAAGCCAACTTTTTTGAATTGGCAACACTTGGGTATATAGCGGCTTATGATGCCGATAATCAGGAATTTATGAAGGCTGTTGGAGTTGCTAAAAAAGCCTATAGTTATTTGAAAAAAGGTTTAGAATGGACAGAAAAACAACCAGAATTTTTGTTTTCTTCGGGGATCTACAACTACTATCGTGTTGAATATCCCGAAACTCATGCTTTGATTAAGCCTTTCATGTTCTTTTTTGCAGATGGAAATAAAAAGCTTGGCTTACAGCAACTAGACTTGGCGACACGCAAAACTATTTTTGTGAAAAACGAAGCGACTTTTTACGCGGGTTATGTATATATGAAATACGAAGGCACGCCAGCCAAAGCATTGCATTATAATTCGATGTTGATAGAAAAATTTCCAGACAATTTATTGTATCAAATGCAAAGAGCTGAAATCTTGACAGCTCTCAACAAGTTTGAGGAGGCTGATGATTATGTAGCTAAGCTTCAAAAACAAAAAGGAATTATGTTCCAATGTGCAGCCTCAATCTTTAAAGGAATTCAATTAGAAAGACAGCATAAAGACGACCAAGCAGAAGCATATTTACTAAAAGGTGTCAAAATGCCTTACGATGAGCGATTTACGAAAGATTATCATGCGTTGGCATATTTGAGTTTGGCAAAAATTGCTCGTAGAGAAGGCAATCAAGATAAAGCCAAAGAATATGTAAAGAAATGTTTGAAATTGGCAGAGTATAAGTCGACAACAGCCGAAGCGAAGGCATTTTTGAAGTAAAAAGATTAACACAATTTGTACAAGTATCAAAGCTCTCAGTTCTACTGGGAGCTTTTTGCTTTTAAACAGCAAAATTTAGTAGCTTTGCAAATTGTTTTGAAAGGTATGAGTACAACGTTTCTGACTTTGATAAACATCTAATCACCAACATAGACAAAGCGATTATTTGACTTGTTTATAAATGGATATTTTTATAGAAAGTCCTTCAAGACAAGATTTATAACCAATCATGATGACTGAAAGAGAAGCTGGAATAGAAAGACTATATCCCTCATTATTTGGGCGAATGGCCGCTCGTTATTATTACTTGCGTAAATTGCGCGCACAAATCGAGGAGGTTGTGCAATTGTTTTTGGCCAAAAGTCCTCAAAAACTTACACTAGCAGATTATGGCTGTGGCAATAAGCCTTATGAGCCAATCGTAGCTCCTTTTGTAGCCCAATATTTGGGTATTGACCTTGAACTTAACCCCATTGCAGATATTCATATTGCTCCAACAGGCGCTATCCAGCTCGATGACGAGAAGCTTGATGTTGTGCTTTCGACACAAGTACTTGAACACGTTGTGGATCCCAAGCAGTATTTACAAGAAGCACATCGTGTTTTAAAAAATGATGGACTATTAATTTTGAGTACGCATGGTTATTGGATGTTTCACCCTGATCCAACAGATTTTTGGCGTTGGACATCGACAGGTCTGCGCAAAATTGTAGAAGATGAAGGCTTTGAAGTAGTGTATTTTAAAGGCATTATTGGTCGTGCAGCGATGGGACTCCAACTATTTCAGGACGGGTTATTATTTAAACTTCCCAAATTTCTTCGTCCTCTTTTAGCTATTATTATGCAACCTCAGATTATCTTTTTTGATAAAATTACAGCGCAAGATACTATTGATAAAGATGCTTGTACGTATGTGTTGGTAGCGAAGAAAAGGTAGTATTGGTACTTAGCTCTGAGATTAAATCTCATTCTTGTTCATGAAATTTATTCACTATATTCCATTATTATTATGTTTTTTGGGGTGTAAAAACTCTGATTTAAGTCCCAAAGACTTTATTTCATATTATTCATTTAATGGAAACACGAATGATTTGAAAGGAACCAATAATGCTATCAGTATTTACCGTGCTCGACTGACAGATGATAAAAATGGTAATGCCAATAGCGCTTATTACTTTGATGGAAACTCTTATATTGAATTTCCAAAGCCTGCTATTAAAAACGATTTTACGGTGTCACTGTGGGCTATGATTGAATCTGTTCCAACAGAAGGTACTATTAGAACAGCTATGTCCATAGGTTCTTCGGGAGGAGATCAACTTATCAATATATCTAACAATTATTATGGCGTTTCGGGTTGGGCTTTGACCAGCTACAACGAAGATGGTAGCAATTTGGTAGTCACACTGAATACATTGTCTTCTATGGTTGCCCAAAAGTGGGTGCATTTAGCTTTTACTCGTGATGGGCATAACTTTAAGGCCTATATAGATGGAAAGCAAATGGGAAGTTTGCCCGTAGAGGGAAAATCTGCTGGATATGGCTATGGAACTCAAAGGTTTTATGTGGGGAATAGACATACAGGACAAGGATTTATTGGTACCATTGATGAAGTGAAAATATATAAACGTGCCTTGTCAGTAGAGGAAATAGGTCAACTTTCATCAAACTAAATAGAAAGAAGTTCTTTGTTAATCGTATATCAGCTGTAAGTTATCGTGCAAAATAAAATTTAAGATTGTGCTTTAGGCTTTCAGGTATCGGCTTTCGGCGGTGGGCTTTGGAAAAAAGCATGGCTGTGGTTACTAAAAAACATTTTAATACTCTTTGCCTTGCGCCTGTTGCCTAGTGCCTAAACACATAAATAACTCTCATTCTGCACGATTACTTAATACTTCCTAAATTGAGAAAAGAGATTCAAAATCCAGTTTTAATACAACTTATATTAAAACAAGATAGAAGGATAAATATTATCCTTCTATTTTTGTTTTCGAGTGTACATTTTTAATAGCCGATAGATAATGAACCTTTGCTTTGCATATCCTAATAAGTTTCGATTTAGTGAAACTTTTATCCATGACCAAATAGAACAACTGCAACCTAAAATCACGATTTATGAAGGTTGGTATCCCTCTCTTGACAAAAATGATGTATCCTTTCTTCCTTTCCCTTTCAATATTCTTTATGTACGAGGAGGTTTGAGGAATGTGCTACCTAGTTTGTATCATAAAATTTATACGTTTTTCTTAGCCAGATATTTAACCAAAAACAACATAGATGTTGTCTTGGCTCAATATGGACCTATGGGAGCAACAATCAATTATGCTTGTGTAAAGGCTAATGTTGGATTAGTGGTTCACTTTCATGGATTTGATGCAAACGACAAAGCTACATTAGACAAGTATTTGCCTGCTTATCAGCAGATGTTCAAGACGGTGAAAGGTATTATTGCTGTTTCAAGGGATATGAGAAATAAGTTAATCGAGTTTGGAGCAGATCCTGATAAGGTAATATTCAATTCTTGTTTTGTCAATACGAGTTTGTTTACCTTGGGTAAGCCTGAGAACAACGATAAGATATTCATGGCAGTGGGTAGATTTACGGCTAAAAAATCACCTTTTTCAACTATAAAGGCCTTTCATAAGGTGTTGCAAACAGTACCAGATGCCAAACTAAAAATGATAGGAGAGGGGGAGCTTTGGGATGAGGCAAAAGCTTTAATAAAAGAGTTGGGAATAGAATCTCAGGTTGAATTACTAGGTGTAAAAAGACCCACAGAGATTATAGATTTACTGAAAACGGCAAGAGTTTTTGTCCAACACTCGATGTTTGCGCCAAATGGCGATTCAGAAGGCACACCTGTATCAATTCTGGAAGCTTCGGCCGTTGGATTACCAATTGTGAGTACCTATCATGCAGGTATCAAAGACGCTGTAGTTCATGAAAAAACAGGATTTTTAGTGAATGAGGGTGATTGGGAACAAATGGCAAATTACATGACTCAGCTAATTAATAATCCAGAACTTTGTGGAGAAATGGGACGAAGCGCTCGCCAACACATGGAAGATTACTACGAAATGTCGAAAAGAGTTGATACGCTGAGAGAGATATTGGAAAAATGATATTTCTACGAAGGTTTAGAAAGTAGCATTTTATGATTAGATTGTCTATTTTTGTGGGCTTTATATAGGTATGTAGCCGCTATGATAAATCATCTGGCGGCTATTTTCAAAATAGACACAATAGATTCACATATTTTCTGAGCGATAGAGCTCACAATCCATTTCCGTTTACTCCAATAAATTTATGATTAGCAAATTATTAAAACCGTTTGGCTATAAAATTGCCAAAGTGCAAAAAGAAGAGGATTTTATCAATGATCCAACATTCTTAAAAATCTTGAAGGCTTGCCAGCCTTACACCATGACAAGTATTGAACGTATGTATGCACTCTATAATGCAGTTAAATACATAGTCAAAAATAATATTGCTGGGAGCTTTGTGGAGTGTGGTGTTTGGAGAGGTGGAAGCTCAATGATGATTGCGCTAACACTAAAGGAATTGGGCGTGAGCAACCGTGCAATTTATTTGTATGATACCTACGAAGGTATGTCAGAACCAACAGCCGACGATGTGGATTTTCGTGGTGGACAGGCCAAGGAGTTGATGGAGCAAAATGTGGAGAATAAACAAAATTCTGTGTGGTGCTTGGCTGACCTAAATGATGTTCAAAACAACATGCGTTCGACAGGATACCCTCAAGATTTGGTACATTTTGTAAAAGGAAAAGTAGAAGATACTATTCCTGCTACGATGCCCGAAGCACCGATTGCGTTGTTGCGTTTGGATACAGACTGGTACGAGTCTACCGCTCATGAGTTGAAATATTTGTATCCTTTATTGATTCAAAAAGGAGTTTTGGTAATTGATGATTATGGTCACTGGGAAGGATGTAAACGTGCAGTTGATGAGTATTTCAACGGTTCATTGTTGTTAAACCGTATCGATTACACAGGTCGTATTGCAATAAAAAGTTAATAGCTAAAGAAATACAATTAGGAAGTTTTAATTCCAATTTGGTCGTTTTGTAAAGAAGTTTAAGAGCGGTAAAAAGTGATTAAATGTATTGATAAATAGTATTTTATGGATAAATGTTTAATCGCTCAATCACCAACTTGCTAAATCACTCAATAAATTATGGGCATTATTATTCGTCAAGGATTAAAAAGTTCAATCGTTACTTATGTAGGAACGGCAGTGGGGGTATTGAACGTCCTTGTTATTTACAATAAATTTTTGACGCAAGAACAGTTTGGTCTGTATGCTTCGGCTATGGTCAGTTTTACAACAGTTTTTGCTTCATTTGCCCAAATTGGGGTGCCACATATTGCTACCCGCTATTTCAATCGTTTTGCAGATGACGAAAAACGCCATAATGGCTTTTTAGGTTTTTTATTGGTAACCCCATTGGTAGGTTTAGGCATCTTCGCAATTTTGTATCTTTCTTTACAATCGGTTTTCAACGGAATTTACGAAAGCAAGTCGCCACTACTGAGTCAGTATTACTATTATATGTTACCACTGACTTTTTGTATTGCTTATATTTCGGTGTTAGAAGCTTATGCAAAAGTGCATTTGCGTATAGTAGTACCTGCTATTATTCGGGAGTTAGGACTGCGATTGTCCAACGGTTTGTTAGTCATTCTTTTTGGATTAGGATATATTTCTTTCGAACAATTAATTGGTATTACAGTAGTAACCTACATACTTGGTATTATTGCTTTGTTTGCGTATATCAAAATACTTGGTAAGCTATATTTGACCATTGATTGGAACATTTATAAGAGTCCCTTATTCAAGGAAATGTACCAATATGGTTTATGGGTATTATTAGCTGGAGCTAGTTTCACGTTGATTCAGCACGTAGAGAAAATCATGTTACCTGCCTACGACGGAGGGTTAAATACTACGGCGATTTTTGATATTGCTTCCAGAATAGCCCTTGTGATTGCTATTCCACGAAATGCCATTGCTTCTATCAGTTTGCCTTTGTTGGCAGAATCTTGGCAGAAAAATGATATGGCACATATCGAGGAAATTTACCGAAAATCCTCTCTTGTCTTGTTTATCGTAGGAGGCTTTTTATTTCTTGGTATTTGGTGTAATGTAGACGAAATTTTCCAACTTTTACCCAAAGCAGATATTTATTCGCAAGGTCGTTGGGTGGTGTTTTTCTTTGGTATGAGTAAGGTGATAGATATGGCTACAGGATTGAATTCGGAGATATTAATTAACTCAAAATACTATCGCTACGATTTGGCCTTTTATGTGTTGTTGGCAGTGTTGATTATCGTGACAAACTTGATTTTAATCCCCATTTACAGCTTTAATGGTGCAGCGCTGGCAGCACTTACATCGGTCGTGGTATACAATGCTACGAAATATTTCTTTATTTTATTCAAACTCAAACTGCAACCATTTACTGCGGCGACTGTAAAAGTTTTAGGATTGTTTATATTGACCTATTTCTTGGCAACGCTTATTCCTACGTTAGGGTCTGGATTGGTAGGGATAATGATGACAGTGGCAGTACGTTCCTTATTGATTTGTGCTGTATTTGGAGGAGGCGTATTGTATTTCAAAATATCCGAAGATGCCAACAAAACGGTAATGGGTATTTTACGTAAACTAAAATTGATCAAATAGCTAAAGCTAACAATATGAAGATATTATTCACATTTGGTGGATTGCCGCATTATTATAATTTAGTACTCAATCGACTAAACCAAGTAGAAGGTCAGGAGATTGTGGTGATTGCTCCTAAAAGCCAAGGAAAAAGTGTAGGTGCAGGAGTGCATCAAACTTTGGATGGTGTTGAGTTTAAGGTACACTTTTTGGAAGAGTACAAAACTGCTTGGGGAAAGCCGTTTTTTAAGAATTTTCTGGAAACAATTGAGGCCGAAAAACCAGATGTAATTGTTACTATTTGGCCTTATATTTTGACCTTTGTTTATAATCCTTTATTGCTTTGGAAAATCCGTAGCATGGGTATCAAATTGATATTGAAAGAGATTCCTTTTAATATCCCAAAATTCCAAGAAGCGCTCGATTATTATGCCAAAGGTGGTGCTGTAACAGAAACCCTGAAAACTGAATTGAAACCTTCCAGTTTGGCATTCAAACTGAAGTACAGCCTACTCAAATATACCTACAAAAGAGCTTTTAACATGGTAGATGCTCACGTGGATTATACCGAGGAGGCAATAGATGTTTTTGGAAGTTATGGCGTGCCAAAGGAGAAGATTTTTGTAATTTATAATTCACCAGATACGGATATTATCTTCAACGAAAGAGCGAAAATCGAAGGAGTAAACACCGTTTTGCCAGATAATCCTCTACGACTTTTGCACGTTGGACGCTTAGTAAAATGGAAACGTGTGGATTTGCTGATGGACGTATTTGCCAAATTGCTCAAAAAGTTTCCTATCGCTAAATTAGCCATTGTAGGTACGGGCCCTGAACTAGATAATCTCAAGCAACAAGCGAAAGATTTAGGAATAGAAGAAAGTGTTGAATTTGCTGGTGCAGTGTATGAAATGACGCAGTTGGGGCAATATTTCAATGCTTCATTGGTGTATGTATTGGCAGGAATGGGCGGTTTGTCTATCAACGATGCAATGTGTTTTGATAAACCAATTATTTGCTCAGTAGCAGATGGTACCGAGAAAAAGCTCGTTCGTGATGGATATAACGGCTATATCTTTAAAAATGGAGATGCCAAAGATTTGTACCAAAAGCTTGAAAGTATGATGAGTAATCCAGAAAAAACGAAGGAAATGGGATTACGCTCTGGCGATATCATCAAAAATGAGGTGAATATTCACGTAGTGATTAAAAACTATTGTGAGGCGTTTAAGTACGTCATGAAAAAATAAGTTTTGATTTGAAAAAGAGGTTTTTATAACTCCATAATCACGCATTCCAAGCTATGTTATTTGCCTTAAAATATTTCTTAAAATACCCGTTCCACCATATTCGCACCTCAGAAGCGCGCGAATTGTTGGGCTTAATGGCCAAATTTGGTACCGTACCACGCTATCAACCTCGAACGATTTCGTTTCAGGGTGTTACGTTTTTAGTGCCAGATTGTATGTCATTTTTGTTTCAGCATGAAGAGATTTTTGTGGGACAAAGTTATCGATTCCAAAGTAGTACCGATAGTCCTGTTATTTTGGATTGTGGAGCTAATATTGGTACGAGTTGTTTGTTCTTCAAAAAACTGTATCCAAAAGCTAATATTACAGCTTTTGAGGCCGACCCACAAATTGCTAAAATCTTGAAAAACAACTTGACGTCCAATGGTATTCAAGGGGTCAATATTGTCGATAAAGCTGTGTGGGTTCATGACCAAGGAATCGAGTTTGTGACCGAAGGTTCTGACGGTGCTTCGATTTATGGTGAAGGCGAAAAACAACGAATCGAGTCTGTCCGTTTGAAGGAATATTTGCAAAAATATCCAAGTATTCAAATGTTGAAAATGGATATCGAAGGTGCCGAAGTAGAGGTTTTTCAAGATTGTGCTGATAGTATTGGACATATCGACCATATCTTTATTGAGTACCATTCTTTTCCAAATCGCCCGCAAGACCTAGATGTATTGCTTTCTATTTTGACAAAAAATGGTTTCAGATACTTCATCCGTGATGCCCAAGATAGACCAGTACCGTTTATAAATCATGCTTACAAAGCCAATCCTTCGATGGATTTGCAGTTGAATATTTTTGCAGTGAAAAAATAATTGGTTTTGGGTAAAACAATGCCAAACAGAGATAGAGATGTTTTTTAATCTGTGTTAAAAATATCCCTATCTCTGTTTTTTTTATTTGTATTTTTCTACACCCTTTCAAGGAAGTAACCTCCTCTTCATTTACATTTGTAATACAAAGAATTTCAAAACACCTGAACGCTGAGCCTTCTATTTAACCTAATCCCAAACCTCTATGTTAGCACAAAATGATTTTCTGGCACAAGCCAAAATTGGTAATAATCAGCCTTGGAGATATGTTGTAGGTATGATTTTGGTATTGCTGGCGCTACTGATATTTAGTATTCCGCAAGTGCTGGTTACAGATATTAAAGGTGGATACCCAACAGTGGCTTCGCATTGGTATTTGTTGGTGGCAATAGGCAGTTTTGCTGGAGGAATTTTGATGTTGTGGGTTTGGTTGCAGAATAGCCATCACCGAGCATTTCAAACCCTGATTACTCCACAAAGCTCTGTCAATTGGAAACGTGTTGCTAGTTCTGCGGCAGTATGGCTGGTATGTACCGCAATCGTAGAATTTGGTATGTATTTGGTTTTTCCTGAGATGTACCGCTTTACTTGGAATCCTCAACAATGGTTACCTGCATTTATAGTCGGTTTCTTGTTTTTGCCCATTCAAACTAGTTGTGAAGAACTCATATTTAGAGGTTATTTATTTCAGGCAATCGGTTCGAGAAATGTGGTAGCGGGGCTTGTGATTAGCTCTGTCTTTTTCGGATTAATGCACAGTGCTAATCCCGAAACGGCAAAAGTAGGTTTTGGTTTGGCTATGACATATTACATCGGTGTAGGCTTATTTTTTGCCTTATTGACCTATTTTGATGGGAAGTTGGAACTAGCTTTAGGCATACATGCTTCTAATAATATATATGCCTTCTTGTTTGTGACCTACCCCGATAGCGCATTGCCTTCGCCTTCTGTAATAACCATGACCGAATTAAACTTTCCGCTTATGATTATAGGCTGGTTGTTGGCTGTGGTACTTTACACCGTGACGATCAAGTGGGTGTTTAGGTGGATATAAAATTTTGAGATAACGTGAAACAAATCAATGTTTCTGAAATAAAATAAACATTTTGCCTATGCCTACGGCTTACAGCCAATCGCATAACAATCTAAAACAGTCTTAGCATTTTAAAGTAAAAAAACGACTATGCAACTTTCTGAAATCTGGATTTATCCTGTCAAATCTCTAGGTGGTTTTAGTGTCCAACAAACAGAAGTCACTACTCGTGGGCTAAAATATGACCGTCGATGGATGCTTATTGATGCCGACAACGTGTTTGTCACTCAACGACAAGTGGGAGATTTGGCATTGTTTAAAACGGCTATTGAAGCGAATACACTTCATGTTACACATAGTCCTACAGGAAAAATATTGTCGGTAAATATCGGAGAATACTTACCCGAGGCCATTACCGTAGAAGTTTGGGATGATGAGATGGATGCGCATGAAGTATCCGAGGTGGCAAGTGCATGGTTTAGTGAATTGCTTGGTAAACCTGTAAGATTGGTCTATATGCCTGACGAAAGTTTACGACCTGTTGATCCCCAGTATGCCCAAACGCCTGAAGATATAACCTCTTTTTCGGATGGGTATCCTATTTTGGTAATTGGACAGTCGTCCTTAGACGATTTGAATAATCGTTTAGAAAAACAAATTCCGATTAATCGTTTTCGTCCAAATTTTGTCTTTACTGGAGGGAGTGCTTTTGAAGAAGAGTCTTGGTTTGAGTTTTCGATAGGTAAAACATCTTTTAAAGGGGTAAAACCATGCTCAAGGTGTATTGTCACCACCTTGAATCACGAAACAGGGCAGAAGACTGGAAAAGAACCATTACACACCCTTTCGACCTACAGAAAAGCTGGAAATAAAATCTTATTTGGACAAAATGTACTGATTGTTCAAACTGGAACAGTAAGTGTAGGAGAAGAAATAACAGTGCAAACAACACGCCAGTTGGCTAAGTTTTCGATAAGTTAAAAGCTATACAAAGCAATTGCGCGCTTAGATTGTGGCGGTAGCATTTGAATATGATCCTAAAGCGCTTTTTAGAAATAATAAACCTCTTGAGCTTAGATGTAGTAGCTGGAGCCATGATTTGTCATTCGGCTTTTTTGCGACTACCAGAAGGCAAGTTTACCCATGCAACAACCAGTACGTGGTTGTTGGGTATTGCGGTGTTTATTATATACACCTTAGATAGACAATTGGATAACTTAAAGCCTGAACAAATAGCAACACCGAGGCATCGTTTTCATAAACAATATGCCAAAGTTTTGAAGCTATCTGTGGCATTGGCTATGTTGCTGGGAATATATCTTTTGGGGCATATTACCTATCTCACCTTGATGGTGGGCTTTGGGATTGCTTTTATCACGTCTATTTATTTGGTAGTTGTGAGTAAATTATCCTCAGATAGTATCTTTCAAGCTTATAAAGAACCAGTTACGGCGTTTGTGTATGCGTCGGGTGTGTGTGGAACGGCTATCGTGCAGCATTCGCGCGTATTTGGCTGGATGGACTGGGCTTTGGCAGGCGTTTTTTTTGTGATAGCTTTTCAAAATTTATTGCTTTTTTCGGCATTTGAGCAACAGAAATATCCTCAGGTACACTCATTAGGGTCAATGTGGGGAGCACGTGCTTCTCGACAAATTTTATATGGACTTTTTGTAATCAATCTCATAGCCATATCTTTAATCCTTTGGCATAGTACGTATTCATATTCGATCGATTTAGGAATCGTCGAAATCATCATGAGTACCGTTCTAGTGTTAATAACGTATTTTGAATCATTTTTTGTGAAAAATGATCGTTATCGTTGGGTTGGAGATGGCATATTTTTACTTCCTTTATTTCTTTTTATTCTGATTGGATGAGCGAGCAACTAACACCACCATCTGCAAAAAAATCGCCTTATGAGGCGTTGAAATATCCACAGTTTGTGGCATATATGTTTGCTAATAGTTTTATTACAATGGCCTTGTTGATTCAAGAAGTATTGCTTGGATACGAAATGTACAAGGTTACACACGACCCTATGGCGCTGGGGCTCATTGGCTTGGCGGAGGCACTTCCGTATATTTCTTTGGCATTATTTGGAGGCCATTTAGCCGACCTTTATAACAAGAAAACCATTTTGATGCTAAGTTTAAGTGTCATCATTCTGAGCTCAGTTATTTTGGTTTGGGCTACACATTCAACTACCCAGTTGCCGCAACACAATTTATTGCCCATCATTTACGGCGTAATATTTTTGATAGGCTTAGCCAAAGGGTTTTATTCGCCAGCCTCTTCGTCTTTAAATCCATTTTTGATTCCGAAAGAAGTGTTTGCGAATGCAACTACATGGGCAAGTTCTTTTTGGCAAGCAGGAGCTATTTTAGGGCCAGGTTTAGCGGGTTTTATGTATGCTTATTGGGGATTGACAAATTCTCTTTGGTTTGTGGTAGCACTTTTGTGTACTGTAATGCTCTTAATTAGCACCATCACAGCACCGCCAATTCCTGAAAAAGTAGAAGAGAAAGTAAATATTTTCCAAAGTCTTAAAGAGGGAATCGCTTTTGTTTTCAAAACAAAAATTATCCTTTATTCAATCTCGCTTGATTTGTTTTCGGTACTGTTTGGTGGAGTTATTGCCCTATTGCCTATCTATGCTGAAGACATCCTTAAAGTAGGAGCCGAGGGCTTGGGTATTTTGCGTGCTGCACCATCGATTGGGGCTATACTGACTATGTTTATGATGGTATATTTTCCGCCATTAAAACACGCATGGCGAAATTTATTGCTGGCTGTTGGAGGCTTTGGATTGGCCACATTGATTTTTGCGGTTTCAACAAATTTATGGATTTCGGTGATTGCTTTGTTTTTTACGGGCGCCTTTGACAGCGTAAGTGTAATTGTGCGTCAGACGGTATTGCGATATTGGACTCCAGACGAAATGCGTGGGCGTGTATCGGCAGTGAATGGGATTTTTGTGAGTTCTTCCAACGAAATCGGCGCTTTTGAATCAGGTGTACTCGCCAAGCTGATGGGAACAGTGCCATCGGTAATTTTTGGCGGTACCATGACCATGATTATTGTATCCATTGTGTGGATTCGTTCAAAAGAATTGTTTAAAATGAAGGTGACAGACTAACTATCTGACTTACATCTTCAAAGATTTCTACCATAATCAAAGCCGTTGTACCACCGAGGTATAACGGCTTTGATACTTCAGAGAGTCGTGTGTCCACTTTTTGGCACGCTATTTGTTTTTTGCTTTCATAATTTTCTGTCATTCTTCCGAAAGTTTGAAAGGCAGAGTTTCGCCAAAATAGTAGTTTTAGTATTAACCAACTTCTTGTAGATACACCTTTTTGTCTACAGAAATCAAACAAGGCTAATCGGATTTCATAAAGCATTTTACTCTGTAAATGGAATGTACAGAATGCACTAAATATGAAAATCAAGGAGTTATGTTTCTAAACTTGTTTTAAGAACCATTTCTTTATCATTCTATATACTTACTTTGTAAAACGATTTAGCCTAAAATCCTATCATGAACAAATCATTACATATTCTACTGAGTATTGTCTTACTCTTTGCTATTTCTGCTAACAGTGCTTGGGGACAAGCTAAGTTTAAGGCAGCCAATAGAGAGTATGAGCAACTTAGTTACATGTCGGCCATTCGCTTGTACGAAGACGTGCTGTCTGATTCAAAACTAGACGCCGCTGTTCGTAAAGAAGCCTTGAAAAAATTAGCTTACTGTTATCGTCGTATTCAGGATACCAAAAATGCCGAAAAAGCATATAGTGACTTATTAAAAAACTTCCCAGACGTAGAGTCTGAGAATTATCTTTATTATGCACAGGCTTTGGCTTCAAACGGCAAATACCGTGATTCACAAAAATACTATTCGATTTACGGAGAAAAACAAACTGCTGATGTTCGTAGTAAAAAGTTTACGGTTTCATACATGGAAATGAGTCGTTTCTATAGAGACTCTTCTTCATATCAAGTCGAATATCTTCCGATAAATTCAAACCAAGCGGATTTTAGCCCGATGTTTTACAAAGGAGGTTTAGTGTTTTGTTCTGCTCGTGATGAGTCGGGCGCAGTGAAACGTGTTTATGGCTGGAACCAAACGCCATTTTTAGACTTATACTTTGTGCCAGATACCGCACAACTCAAGTCAGGTATGGTGCAAAAAGCGGCTGCTTTGGGTGGTGTTATTGCGAGTAGTAGTAATAAAACCTTGAAATCAACAGGCGATGTTAATAAGGTAGAAGAATTTAGCCGTGTGATTAATACAAAATACCATGAGGGGCCTGCAGTATTTTTTCAAGGGGAGCAAAAAGCCATTTTTACTCGTAACAATTTTAATAAAGGTAAAACCAGAGAATCCAAAGATGGTACGAATAAACTGAAATTATACATTGCTGATTTGGTAAAAGATAATTGGAGTAATATTAAAGAACTACCATTTAATTCTGATGAATATTCTTGTGGACACCCAGCTTTGACACCCGATAATACCAAATTGTATTTTGTGTCAGATATGCCTGGTGGTTATGGTGGCACTGATATTTATGTGGTAGAATACAGCGATGGAAATTGGGGAACCCCCGTAAATATGGGAAAAGAAATAAACTCTGAGGGTAATGAAATGTTTCCATTTGTTGACCCAGCTGGAAATCTCTATTTTGCTTCTGATGGTCATGAAGGACTAGGTGGACTCGATATGTTTTTTGCAGAAATCAAAGATGGCGTAGCGTACAGAGGCGTAAATAACTTAGGTGCTCCGTTGAACTCTCCGCAAGATGATTTTGGAATCATTACAGATGCTACTCGTACAAGTGGATTTTTCTCGTCAAACCGTAAGTCTGGTTTAAGTGATGATAATATCTATAGCTTCAAACGTGTTTGTCGTCCTCTGACTTTGATTGTCTATGATGCAGCGTCGAAACAACCACTTGAAAACGTAGACGTCCGCATCACAGTAAATGCTGAAAGTCGTGAATTGAGAGTGACAGGCGTTGATGGCTCGACCAGTATTTGTATGGAAGCCAATGCCGAGTATGAGTTTAAGGCTATTAAAGAGGGCTATCTGATGAACTCGGTGGCATATTCTACTAAAAGTAATACTGCTCAGAAAACAACCTTAGAGTTATATCTCGAAAAAGCTCCTTTGGCGGTGTTGAAAGGTGTCGTAAAATCTGAAGTAAACGACCAACCTATGGCTGGTGTTCAGGTAACATTGGAAAACGAAAAAGACAAAACGAAGCAAACTGTAACAACAGGACCAGATGGTGGCTATGAGTTTCAGGTAAAACCTGGGGACGACCACAAGCTGACTGCTGAAAAAGATAAGTATGCTACTAACACAGAGAAAATTGGTAAAGTTAAATCGAGTGGAGAAGTAGTGCAGAATATTCAAGGGATGTATGGTGAAGGAGATATTTTCAAGTTGAAAAATATTTATTATGACTATGGAAAATTCTTTATTCGTCCTGACGCAGCTCGTGAACTAGAAAAAACATTGTTGCCATTGCTTCGTAAGTATCCTGCAATGACTATCGAGATTCGTTCGCATACTGATGCTCGCTCAAGTGATAACTTCAATATGCAACTTTCGGCAAACCGTGCCAGAGCCGTAGTTGATTACTTAGCTATGCGAGGCATTGATCCATCTAGGTTAGTGTCAAATGGATATGGCGAAACAGAACTGGTGAATGAATGTGTGGATGGAATAATTTGTGATGAAAAACAACACCAAGAAAACCGCAGAACAGAGTTTAGAATTATATCTGTAAAATAACAATCGTAGTAAAGAGAAATTTAGATGTGTTTTTTAGGTTAGAAAAATAAAAGCCCTTCGATTGAAGGGCTTTTATTTTTATCATGGTTATAACTAAAATCAGATGTAAGTGTCAAATTATGAGAATATTACATTCACAATTCACTCATTCTAAATTATTCAATTAACTATAATCCTTGTGCAGTACGTTGGATAAAGGCTGTTAAGTCGGCACCTGTCAACAAGTTTTGAGACAATAAAGCAAGGTCATAAACCTGTTTCGCCAAACGTTTTTGTTCACCTTCTTCTTCTGTTTTGAGAATTTTATTAATCAAAGGGTGATTGGCATTTACTGCAATAGTATAATTGTTTGGCATTGCTCCAAACATTCCCATACCACCACCAAGCTTTGACATATCGCTCATACGGCGCATAAATTCATTTTGGGTAACGATAGCAGGAAGTTCGTCTACTGGCATCGCCTCTACTTGAACCGATTTATTTTTGTCATTGATTACCTCATCGAATACCTTTTTCACAGTCTCTTTTTCTGAGTCTGAAAGTACAGCTTCTAAGGCGATACCTTTATCAATTAATTTTTCTACTGTATCGGCATCAACACGTTTTAGGTTAGTTTTTACCAATTTGGTTTCAAGCATATTGATAAAATGACTATCCAAAACAGCATCCAATTTCAAAACATCATAGCCACGTTTAGTCGCCGATTGGATATAGCCATCTTGTCCTAGTAAGTCAGTCGCATAAAGGTATACAACGTCATCGTTTTTATCTTTCTGATTTTCCTGAGCAAACTCGGCGTATTCATTCAAAGTGTAGTATTTGCCCGAAGTACTTTGTAGCAAACAGAAGTCTTTCGCTTTGTCGTAGAACTTCTCATCTGAAATCATTCCGTATTTTACAAAAAGACCAATGTTTTCGAATTTCTCTTCAAAGCCAGCACGGTCATTTTTGAATAAATCATTCAGTTTTTCAGCTACTTTTCTTGTAATATAGTTGTTGATTTTCTTAACATTAGAGTCAGCTTGTAAGAAGCTTCTTGAAACGTTAAGAGGAATATCTGGCGAATCGATTACACCGTGCAACAACATCAAAAATTCAGGAACTACATCTTTTACTTCGTCAGTAATAAATACCTGACGGCTGAAAAGTTGAATTTTTTCTCTTTGTAATTGCAATTCGTTTTTCACTTTCGGGAAATACAGAATACCTGTCAAATTGAAAGGATAATCTACATTCAAGTGAATCCAGAAAAGAGGCTTTTCTGACATAGGATAAAGCTCTTCATAGAACTTTAAATAATCTTCATCTGTCAAATCAGCAGGTGATTTTGCCCAGATAGGAGTAGGGTTGTTGATGATAGCATCTTCAAATTCGATTTCAATAGGAAGGAATTTGCAGTATTTATCAAGAATTTGTTTGAGTCTAAAATTCTCAAGGAATTCTAATGAATCATCAGCAACGTACAAAATAATATCAGTACCTCTTCTTTCACGAGTAGCCTCCGAAATTTCGAATTCGGTTGAGCCATCACAAGTCCATTTTACAGCTTGTGCACCATCTTGGAAAGATTTTGTAATAATGTCTACTCTTTCAGCAACCATAAAGGCAGAGTAAAACCCAAGACCGAAATGACCAATGATTGCTTTTTCGTCTCCTTTATCCTTGTATTTTTCAACAAACTCAGTAGCTCCAGAAAAGGCAATTTGGTTGATGTACTTTTTCACCTCATCGGCAGTCATACCAATACCCGAATCGGAGATAGTAATCGTGCGAGCATCTTTGTCAAAACTTACTTTTACCTTCAATTCACCTAATTCACCAGCGTATTCACCAATGGCCGACAAACGTTTCAATTTTTGAGAAGCATCAACTGCATTAGATACCAACTCACGTAAGAAGATTTCATGATCTGAGTATAAAAACTTCTTAATAATAGGGAAAATGTTTTCGGTATGAATCGAAATGTTACCTTTTTCTTGCATGGTCATTTTGTCATTAATAATTTATAGAAATACAAACCAAATATTCATAGAATGGTGTCGTAACCGACATAGCGATATTGACAAATACAATTCCAAAACCGCATAAAATGCCAAATTGTCAGCGCTTACGTATAAAGTCCTGCCACTTAATAAAATAAAGACTGAAAACCTTGACAGACTAATAAATTTTTATTTGATTTGTATCATCAAAGCTAATATCGGATAAGATAGGTGCTTCGCTCGCAATTAATAAATTTATATACTTCCTTTCGTTACCTTAATTGGTGTCTTCTCGGTTAGTGCATTTTCATAAGTGCATTGGTTGTATCTTATTGTATTTCATAAATTTTTTATTTAAGCAAAATTTTGGCATAGTTTTGGCTTTGCTGCCCCGTTGCATTTTTTGTAGCTTTTGCAGCAAAATTAAATTGACCTAGTATTGTCAAATTTTTATGACAAAGTCCGTAAATCGAGGATGTACGCTTGATTTAATATAGCACAAAAAGGCGGTCAGTTACTCAACTTAAGTGTTAGGTATTTGGCACAATTTTGGTACATTTTACCGTACAATCTCATCATTTTGAGACGCCTAAAAGTGACTAAATCATGCGAATCCGAAGTTTGAACAAAACTGGTCGATAGTACAAGATTTTGGTATCCTCCTAAGTAATTAAAACATTAACAAGAAATCGGATGAAAAAAACATTTACATTCGAGGTTGGCGCTAGCCGTCAAGCGGATCATAGGTTTTCATCGCATTTGCAGCCTAAAGTAGTTAATTCCCTAAATGCTTCTGATAGCATACCTGCTGTTATGCCCCTAAGTGAAGATTCACTTCTTGTTGATACACCAAGTAATTACTTGTCGGATAGCCCAAACGAACAAGGTCCTAGTAGTGAATTTTATCAATTAAACATACAGCAAATGAATCTTTTTACTTACCTGACACGAGCGGCTAATAATCTGTTTCAGCCTCGAGGTGCAAGCAATATGGGTGTTACTCTATTGTCAAAATCTCGCATGGTGAAATCTGTGTTGGACTTATGCGAAAGTTGGGGTTTGTCTACATTAACCAACCGCCTTACTTCGAATAAGAAAGAACAATTATCAGCAAGTTCATTGAATGGTTTTTCTACCCTTCGAACTGTATTCGCTTCTTTAATCCTTACAGTACTTACTGCTTGGACGGCTGTGGCTAGTCCAGACTTGTCTTTAACAGCTTCGGTAAGCAATGGTAATCCTAATCCTGGCGATTTAGTTACCTATATTATTAAGTTAAAGAATAGTACAGGAGATAAGGCTACCAATATTTCCGTAAAAGATTCCTTGCCTTCAACGTTGGAGTCGATTGTGTATTCGAGCCCAGCGTCAGGAGTCACCTACGACAATGTCAATAAAAAGTGGGTAATTACTCAGTTGCTAGGCAATACTGAAATAACACTTCAAGTTCAGGCAAGAGTAAAAAGCGGCGACCTCGGAAGAGGAATCGCCTATGCTAGTTTTGAGGTAGTTGCTCAAACCGAACCAGATACGGATTCAAAACCAAACAATCATAATATTAATGAGGACGATCAAGCGGCTGTATGTTTTTCTGTCCCAACATATTTTTCGATCGGAAGTGTTTTTGAGGTTTCAGTACCAAAAGGTTTGACGAACGTAGTATGGACTAGACGTATCGGAACAAACGGTGTTGCAACAGCTATTACAGCTACCAAGTCAGGTTCAGGTGCTTATGTTCAAAATGGCGTATTATATATAGAAAGTATTACAGATTATACGGAGTTTACTTTTTCTGCTACCAATTCGACGTGTCCTGTAACAGGTTGTTGCCCAGTGAAGTTTCTTCCTGATCCTTTTGGTTCGATTGGAGATTATGTTTGGAGTGATGTGAATGCCAATGGTATTCAAGATGCTACAGAAACTGGATTGGCGGGCGTGAAAGTAGATTTATACACAGGCTCAAATACATTTGTAAAAACTGTTACTACAACATCGACAGGTTATTATTTATTTGATAACCTGACTTCTGGTTCTTATCAAGTACGTGTAACGCTTCCAGCGAAGAGTCAAATCTCTAAAGCTAATCAAGGAAGTGATGACACTAAAGACAGTGATTTTAGTGCATTGGGTCGTAGCCATTTAGTTACTATTAATACTGCATTAGCTGTTACAGATACTTTGAGAAACAATCCTAATGTAGATGCGGGTATCGTTCCTTTAGGTTCTATTGGTGATTATGTATTTAATGATAACAATAAAGATGGTATTCAAAATACAGGTGATACACCAGTAGCTGGTTTGAAAGTTTCTTTATTGGATAAAAATGGAAATGTAATTAGTACAACCACTACTGATGCAAATGGTAAATACGAATTTATCGTTGCAAGTGGTCAATACTACGTTTTATTTGATAAACCTGCTGGTTCAACCTTTACTTTAACAGGCAAAGGGACATCATCGACAGACTCTGATGCAGGTACCGATGGTAAAAGCCCACTTATTACAATAGATGCCACGAAACCAGTTGGCGATCCTGCGCGTGATAATAAAGATATTGACGCAGGTATTATTCCTAGCTGTAATGTAACTACTGGTAATCTATTGGCAGGTACAGCAGGTTTGTGCTTACCTACGGGAGGTTCATTAACACTTACAGCGTCTGTTTCGACAGCACCAACAGTTCCATCTGGATATGTTGTGAGATACCTATTGAGTAAAGGCACAACAAATACTATTGTTCAGACGGCAACAACTCCAAGTTTCTCTATCAATGCAGCAGACTCGTACAAAATTCATACTATAGTATATAATACTACAGATTTGAACTTGACGACGGCTATTACATTAGGTACTACCAAACTTTCAGATTTGCAAACAACCATTTCTGGAAAATGTCTAGCACTTGATGCGACTGGAGTAAGCTTCAATGTAACAAGTAACCCAGATATGCCAAATGTAGTTTCTTCTGCTAGCATGCTATGTGTTGGCGATGTGGCTACTCTGACAGCATCGGGTACAGGTTCTTCTTATAAATGGTATACACTACCTACTGGAGGAACAGCCTTCGCTACTACAGCGAGTGTTCAAGTTACTCCAACGGCAAATACCACTTATTATGTAGAGACAATAAATGCGAATGGCTGTACAAGTGCTAGAAAAAGTATTTCTATCGTAGTAAATACCAAACCTGCCACTCCAACAGTATTGTCATCAATTGCAAACCAATGCTCACCAGTTGCTACGACGACAGTGAATTTGGCGTCAGCTATTACAAGTACTCCTTCAACAAGTGGTGGTGTATTTGAGTGGAGAACAGGTTCGACTTCAACATCATCGTTGGTTGCAAATCCAGCGGCAGTGGGAGCAGGTACTTATTACTTGTTTGAAAAATCTACTACAGGCTGTTATAGTTCACCTGCGTTAGTAACAGTGAGTATCAACTCTTGTGCATGTCCTAATCCTGCAACGGTTATTCTTACTGCTATTCCATCTCAGTGCGTGGGTAGTTTCACACAATTGCAACTATCAGCTACTTTGGGTGGGGGAGCAACAAGCGGAACATGGACCTCAACAGGTACAGGTACATTTGATAATGCATCGAGTGTTTCTGCGAAATATACCCCTTCTGCGTCAGATGAAACAAAAGGTTCAATCGAATTTACGTTTACAACCAATGACCCAGATGGTAGCGCTACTTTATGTTCGGCTGCGACTTCTAAAACGACTTTCATTTACAAGGCTCGTCCTTCGAAACCATCAAACTTGTCAGCTAGCTCACAAATTTGTTTAGGACAACCTAATACACTTACTGCTGAAAGTGCAGGTAACACGATTAAGTGGTACACAACTGCTACTGGAGGAACATCAGTAGGAACAGGCACTAGCTTGACAGTAACACCAACAGCAGCGGGTACAGTAATATATTATGCAGAGGCGTCAACGTCTGAGGGTTGTACAAGTGAAAGAGCATCTATCAGCTTTACGGTTAATCCATCGCCTACGACTCCAACAGTGTTGGCATCTTTAGCTAATCAATGTTCACCAGCAGTTACTACTACTGTGAATTTGGCATCAGCAATCACAAGTACTCCTTCAACAAATGGTGGTGTATTCGAATGGAGAACAGGCTCAACGCCATCGGCATCGTTGGTAGCAAATCCAGCGGTAGTAGGAGCAGGTACTTATTATTTATTTGAAAAATCAACTAATGGCTGCTATAGCGCACCTGCAGTAGTAACTGTTAATATCAATTCATGTAGTTGTCCTAATCCTGCAACAGTTACAGTTGCTGCTATCTCGTCTCAATGCGTAGGTAGTTTCACACAATTGCAACTAACTGCTACTTTGGGTGGAGGAGCAACAAGCGGAACATGGACATCGACAGGTACTGGAACATTTGATAATGCAACTAGCGTATCTGCCAAATATACTCCTTCTGCATCAGACGAGGCAAAAGGTTTAATTGAATTTACGTTTACAACTAACGACCCAGATGGTAGTGCTACTTTATGTTCTGCTGCAACTTCTAAGACAGTATTTACGTATAAGACTCGTCCATCAAAACCATCAAACTTGTCAGCTAGCTCACAAATTTGTTTAGGAGAATCGAATACACTTACTGCTGAAAGTACAGGTAATACTATTAAATGGTACACAACCGCTACAGGAGGAACATCAGTAGGAACAGGTACTAGCTTAAAAGTTACTCCGACAGCAACAGGTACAGTAGTGTATTATGCAGAGGCAGTAACACCAGAAGGTTGTATTAGCGAAAGAGCATCTATCAACTTTACAGTGACAAGCTGTCAAACGACAGACTTAGCAGTTGTTAAAACAGTTGTTGACGTAGCATCTCCGCAAACATCACCTTCTTATTTAGTAGGACAGACGATTAACTATGCTATCGTTGCTAAAAACTTAGGAGGTTCGAGTGCTTCAACTGTTAAAGTAAAAGATGTGCTTCCTGCAAGCTTATCGTTTGTAAGTGCAGATCCTTCTGCTCAATACAATGCTTCAACTGGCGAATGGACGATTGGTACTTTAGCGGCTGGTGCTCAAGTTACTTTAAACATAAAGGCAACGATTCTTTCGAAAGGCAGTATCGTTAATGATGCCGAAATCTCAAGTCCAAGTGAAGACCCAACAAAATTGGGTAATAACAAATCAAGTGTAACTATCAATGCTATTGAATTGGCTGACTTGAGCTTGACGAAAACAGTTTCGAATGCTACTCCAAATGTTAACGACGAAATTGTATATACAATAGTAGTATCTAACGCAGGTCCACATGCTGCAACGAATGTTGAAATTCAAGATGTGCTTCCTGCGGGTATCAGCTTTGTGTCTAGTTCTTCTTTGACAAACAACAACGGTACATTGACAGGTACGATTGCAAATCTGGCGAAGGATGCAAAAGTAGAATTTACTTTCCGCGCGAAAGTAACATCAGGTGGTAAAATCACGAACGCTGCACAAATTACCAAGTCGGATGTGAAAGACCCTGATTCGACACCAAATAATGGTACAGATAAAAATGAAGATGATGATGATAGTGTAGATATTATTACCCCAACTGTTTGTAATGTAGCAGCACCTGTGCTTGCAGCTGAGAAAACAGCTATATGCTCTGGTCAATCAGTGAATATTACAGCAGTAGGATGTACAGGACAGATTAAATGGAATACAGGTGAAACAACAGCATCTATTACTGTTACGCCATCTGTAAACGCAACTTACACGGCAACTTGTACAGTAAATAATTGTACAAGTAATCCTTCAACTCCTGTTTCGATTACGGTTACAACTCCAACAGTTCCAACAATAGTTGCATCATCAACTTCTATTTGTGGTTCTGGTTCTGTAACATTAACAGCCACAGGTTGTACTGGAACTGTTAAATGGTATGGTGGTGTACAAGTATTGACAAGTGCATCGGTAACAGTTAATCCAACGGTTACAACAACTTACTCTGCAACATGTACAGTTGCTACTTGTGAATCAACTAAATCACAATCAGTGACAATCACTGTGGGTACACCAACACCTCCAGCAATTAGTCCAGCATTGTCAGCGATTTGTTCTGGTTCTCCATTGACATTAAGCGCAACAGGTTGTGCAGGTGGTACAATAGAATGGTCAAATGGAATGACAGGATCGTCAATTACTGTAACGCCAACTGTTAGTACGAACTACACTGCAGTTTGTAAAATTGGAACTTGTACAAGTATTGCATCTAATACAGCAAGTGTAACAGTTTCAGAATTTGCTAAACCAACAATTGTAGCATCTAAAACTGCTATCTGTGTGGGTGAAAGTGTAACATTGACTGCCACAGGATGTAATGGTACAATCAAATGGTCAGATGGTCAAACAGGTGCATCAGTAACAGTTAAGCCTTCGGTTACAACTTCTTACACCGCAACTTGTACATCTACAAATGCGACATGTAACTCTGGGGTATCGAATACGGTAGAGGTGAAAGTAAACAGTGGATCTATTGATGCGCCAATTGTTGTATGTGGAGATCAAGAAATTTGTGTTGGTCAAGAAGTTGTCTTCTTAGCATTAGGATGTCCAAGCGGTACAACAGTAAAATGGTCAAATGGTATGACAGGAACAACAATTACTGAGAAACCAACAATTACCACTGTTTTCTCAGCTGTTTGTTCATTAGGTGCATGTGAAAGTGTTAAATCAAACGAAAAAGAAATTGTAGTTAAACCAACGGTTGTAGTAACATTGGTTGCTTCAGCAGATAAGAATAATGTATGTGCTGGTTCTCCAGTAACATTATCAGTAAAAGGTTGCGAAGCTGGTAAGGTAACATGGACTGGCGGTCTAACAGGTTCAACTATTACAGTTAATCCAACGGTGACAACTACTTATACTGCATTGTGTACAGATGTAGCTTGTGCTACAGATGCTAAAGCTTCAGTAACGGTAAATGTTGCTACAGATTTGCCAACACCAGTAATCGTGGCAAGTACTACTTCTCCTGTATGTGCAGGAACAGAAGTTACTTTAACTGCCACAGGATGTACGGCTGATTTGTTGTGGAGTACTGGTGAAACTACGGCAAGTATCAAAGTGAAGCCAGCAATAACAACTACTTATACTGTTCAGTGTAAATCAAATAGTTGTGCTAACGCAACTGCTAAAACATCTAGCCCAGTAACGGTAACCGTGGGTTCAGGTGCTGCGCCAGTGATTACAGCATCAACGAATACAATTTGTTCAGGTACTCAGGTAACACTTACGGCAACAGGTTGTGGTGCTAGCGACGTGACTTGGTCGAATGGTAAAACAGGTGCATCAATCATTGAAACACCAACGGCGACAACAACGTATTCTGCTACTTGTAAAGGAAATACTTGTGTAAGTGCAGAGTCGAACAAAGTAACGGTGAATGTTACACCATTAGCAATTCCAACAATTAGTGTTGTATGTACTTGTCCTGCGAAATTTATGTGTCCAGGTAGTTCAATGACATTAGTGGCAACTGGATGTGAAGGCGGAACTATCAAGTGGTCAGATGGATTTACAGGTTCAATTCATACAGTAAGCCCAACTCAAACTACAAACTACACAGTGAAATGTGTAACGAGTACTTGTGAGTCGGCTTCTTCAGCAGTAACAACTATTACAGTAGGAACTCCGACAGCTCCAGTAATTACAAGTGATGTATTAACTGCTTGTGCTGGTTCATTAGTGAACTTAACTGCAACTGGTTGTGATGGTGCTGTAATTTGGAGTGATGGTCAAATTGGAACAACGGTAAGTGTAAAACCAACAGCTAACACAACTTATACCGCAATTTGTAAACTTGATAAGTGTGAAAGTGGTAACTCTAATGAGTTGACAATCAAAGTAGGTAATTCTGCTAGCAAGCCATCTACGAAAGATTTGGTAAATGCTTGTCCAGCAACAACCGTTGATTTAACGTCTGGTTTATTAAGTACAGCTTCAAATGGTAGCTCATTTGAATTCAGAACAGGTAATTTAAGCACTTCAACTTTAGTAAGTAACCCACAAGCTGTTTCAGCAACTGGCACTTATTATGTATTCGAGAAGTTTGCTTCGGGTTGTTACTCTGCTCCAGCAGCAATCAATGTATTTATTAATACAGATTGTTCTACGAAAAATTGTACTACAGCTCCTGCAGCAGTAAATGCTGGTGCTGATGCTACAATTTGTGATACGAAATCTTACCAATTGAAAGGTGCCTTCAGTGGTGCAGCAAGTTTCATCACTTGGAAGTCAACTGGTACAGGTACATTTGACAATCCATTATTGCCAACTGCTACTTATACCGCTTCGGCACAAGATGTGACAAATGGTTCAGTGAAGTTATTCTTGACTTCAAATGACCCAGATGGTACAGGTCCATGTGTGGCTGCTGTGGATACAATGATTCTTACTATTAATGGAATTAAAGTAAAACCAACCATTACCGTTTCGGGTAATTTGACAGCTTGTACGACTGATTCTGTAGGGTTGAAAGCAATTGCTGGTTATCAATACAAATGGTATAAAGTAGGTTCGACTTCTGTAGTTTCAACTGCGCTGGCAATTAATGTGAAAGGCTTAGGCAGCTATTATTATATCTTGAGCGATGCAAATGGATGTACTTCTGTACCATCAGATACTGCAACATTAAATCCTCTTGCTGATATTTCTGCTCCAGTGACTAAGAATTTGATGATATCTTCTGGTCAGACTGCCAACTTGAATAGTTTAGTAACATCAACCACTCCAACTGGCGCTACCTTGGTGTTTAAAGCTGGTAGTTCGGCAGCATCTAACGATATCTCGAGCCCTTCTGCGGTTGGATTTGGAACATACTACGCATTCTATCGTACTGCACAAGGATGTTTCTCTTCTGGTTCGCCAATTACAGTTAGTACTGATTTGGTAGTGATGGATTTGGCTGATATTGGTGTAGGTATAACAACAGACAAAGCAACATATGCGGTAGGAGACACAGTAGTAACTACAGTAACAGTAGTTAACTCTGGACCAAGAACGGCTAAAGGAGTGGCCCTAAGTGTAATCATCCCAGGAACGCTTACTTATGCTAGTCAAACAGGAGGCTTAATTCAAAATGGAAATACAGTTGGTGTAAATATTGATACACTTGCATTGAATGGTACTAAAACATACACATTCAAATCGGTGGTAACAAGTACTTCGGAAGCAACTATTACGGTTTCAGGAACTTCTAGCACTGTAGATCCGAATACAGCCAACAACAAAGCATCTGTTACAATCAATGCAGGAGTGGTAGATCCAAATGCCGCAGATGCAGCCATTGCTATAGTTGCAGATAAAACTGCTATTGGATTAAATGAATCAGCAACGTTAACTGTAACTGTTTCTAACAACGGACCTGCTACAGCTAAAGGCGTGAAAGTGACAACTACAATTCCAGCAGGATTTGAGTTGCTATCGGCAGAACCAAGTTGGATTGTAAGTGGAAATACTTTGACAGCTAGCTACGATTCATTGAAGAAAGGAGAAACAAAAGTATTAACATTCATCGCGAAAGGTATTACATCTGGAAATCTATTATTTGGAGCTACAGTAGCTTCTACCTTAGACCCTAAAACAGATAATAATACTGCAACAACTACTGTTCAGGTTGGATCAATCAATCCAACTGGTTTAGCTGACCTTGCTTTAAGCTTTACTACAGATAAGTCGATTGTATCAAAAGGTGATGAAGTAGTTTATACATTGAAAGTTCAAAATAATGGACCTGCCACTGCTTCAAACATTGAGTTAAGAGCGTTGTTCCCTCAAGGGCTAACATTCTTATCTGGCGATGTAGATAAAACTGCAGATTCAATAAAAGCAACTATCGGTAATTTGGCAGTTGGAGCTTCAGCATCATTCTCTTATAGAGTGAAAGTAGATGAAGATAAAACAATCTCAACTACTGCAACTACAACTAAGTATAGCCCAACAGATCCATTGTTGACTAATAATACAGCAACTGCAACAATCGTATCGGCAAACGATACACTCTATGCAGATTTGGCAGTAGTCAAAACAGCAAGTGCTACAACAGTTAACAAAGACAGTTTGGTAACCTATACTATTAAGGTAACAAACGCTGGTCCTGGTAATGCTAAGAATGTTGTCTTGAAAGACTTCCTAGTAAGTAACTTATCATACATCAGTGGCGACTTTACTTCAACTGGCAAGACTGCAAGCGGTGATTCTTTAAGTGTGACTATCGCATCAATTGCCAAAGGAGAAACCAAATCGTTAACCTATAAAGCACGAGCAGTATTACAAGGAGTAGCGCCTAACACTGTATTTGTCGCAAGCTCAAGTAAATTGGATGCAGTTAAAGGTAATGATAAGAGTACGGTTGAGGTTAATATCATCAATAAGGTGGTAAATGACTGTAAATTGGGCTTAGCATTAGCGGTAATTGATACAAACCAAACATCAACTGGTGTTTACAAAGTGACTTATCAATTGATTGCGAAAAACTTCTGTAGTGATACGCTACGTAATGTTAGCTTGGTAGATTCGGTTGCGAAAAACTTCCCTTCTCCTGCAACATTTACAGTGAGTGCACCAGTATTGAAGAATACAGGCAACTTGGTAATCAATGAGGCATTTGGCGCTAGTGATCCAAATTTGGTAAAAGCAGCTTCTAGCTTCATGATTCCAAATAAAGTAGATACTTTGATTTACACTGTAACACTTACATTAAACGGCAATAAAGGGCCATTCTACAGTCAAGTAAATGGTTCGGGTATTGCTCCAAGTGGCACAGTAACAGCTAAGTCATCTGCTGGTACCAATGTGAGTGCAACTCCTAGCAGAACGGTAGTACGCTTCGACTTACCAAGAACACTGATTGGTGTAGCAAAAGAAGTTCTAGCATCTGGCTTGAAACGCGAGAGCACAAACGAATGGACAGTTCCTTATGTCATTAGAGTTGTTAACATGGGTGTAAATAGAATCACGAAGTTGTCAGTAACCGATGACTTAGATGCAGTTTATACTTCGAAAGGAGCAACTATTGTAGGTCAACCTACTGTTTCGACAAATCGTCCAGGTGTGAAAGTAAATTCTAAATACACAGGTTCTGGTTTGAATATCGATTTAGTACTGCCAGATTCGTCTGCGCTAGGTGTTGGCGATTCAGTATCAATCAACTTGGCAGTAAGAGTTAATACTACTGCTGCTACTGACTCAGTATTCAGTAACGTTGCCATCGGTAAAGGTACAGGTACAGATGGTTTGACTTATGAGGATATTTCAACGGCTGGTTCTGATCCAGATCCTGACAAAGATGGTGATCCTTCAAATAACAAGGTAGCTACTTCAGTAACGTTGAGTAACCCAGTGAAACCGTTAGGTGATGCCGCAATTGGTGTAGCGTTGTCAGCTGGTAAACCAGTAATGCAAACAGATAGCACGTTCAACGTGAAGTTTAGATTGATTGCTCGTAACTACGGTAAGGATACACTAAACAATGTTGTTCTTGCTAACCATATTCAATCTAATATTGGACAGCAAGTAACGGCTTGGTCATTGGTAGGTAAACCAACGCTTGTTAGCGGAAAAGTAAAACTTGATTCATTGTTTGATGGAATCGCTGATACAACTCTTACAGTAGCAAGTAGCACATTCAAGTTTGCCAAAGGTGATAGTATCGTGATTGAGTACACATTGAATATCCGTGAACCACTTCAGGATACGATTTATACTCAAGCTAGCGCAACAGGTATAAGTATTGCAGATGCGACGAAGAAAGCATTTGACCTATCAACAGCAGGCACGAACCCAGATCCTAATGGAGATGGTAATCCTTCTGAAAATGCTAAGACTCCTGTAATATTCGATGCGTCGGTAGTAACTGATAGTCCATTTATTCCTGAAGGGTTCTCTCCAAACGGTGATGGAATTAACGATAAGTTCGTAATACAGCCATTGAATCCTGATCAACGCATCGAATTGAAAATCTTCAACAGATGGGGAAGTTTAGTTTACGCTGCAAGTGACTATCAAAATGACTGGGGTGGCGAAGCTAACCAAGGTGTGAAAGTAATCGGTGATGGTCAAGGCTTACCTGATGGTACTTACTACTACAGCTTCACTCGTTACGATAGAACAACAGGTGAAATTATTTTAACTCAAGGTAAAAACACTGTAGTTAAATACTTCACAATTGTGAGATAATACAAAAACACCCTAGAGTGAGTCTCTCACTCTAGGGTGCCTAAATAGTTAAAAAATCAAATCAAAGAAAACTAAGCCAAGTAGTGTTTACCCTTTTTTCTTTGGTTAATAATTTAAACCATCATCCAATGAGACGCCAAAGTTTGCTTTCGAGAGCTAAAACCGCAATCATCTTCTCACTTGCCTTGGGACTGGCAGGTGTAGAAAAAGCTCATGCTCAGCAAGAGGTTCAGTATTCTCAATATATGTTCAATATGCTTTCTGTTAACCCCGCTTATGCAGGTAGCCGTGACGTGTTGAGTATGACTGGGATTTACCGCCAACAGTGGGTAGGAATCGAAGGCGCACCTACTACACAATCGTTTACTATTGACATGCCCGTTAAAAAAGAAAAAGTTGGTATTGGTCTACAAGCATACCACGACCAAATCGGGGTGTTTAACAATACTGGTGCTTACTTATCTTATGCCTACCGTGTAAAAGTATCTCAACGCTCTACGTTGGCTATGGGTATCCAAGCTGGTGCAACCAACTTGGTAGGTAGTTTGAGTGGCGTTCGTCGTACCCTAGATAACAACGATATAGATCCAGCTTTTAGTGGTAATACTTCAAAATGGTTACCCAATGTAGGTACAGGTTTGTATTTGAGTAACGACCGTGGATACATTGGTGTTTCGGTTCCAAACTTAGTACAAAATGAACTTCGTACTTATACTGGTAATGAGGATACTTTGAAAAAAGCGCGTCAAGAAAGACACTATTTCTTGATGATGGGATTTGTCGTCCCATTAGGTAGTTCATTGGCATTGAAGCCTTCCGTTTTGGTAAAAGCTACTCGTGACGCTGCTGCATTTGATTTTAACCTTAATCTATGGATTCGTGATAGAGTGGCTGTTGGTGCCTCATGGAGAACCAACAATCAGAAGTTTAATTCACCTTTCGCAAATCAAAATGGTGATGCTGCTATCGGTATGCTCGAAATTCAGGCAAGTGATCAGTTTCGTATAGGCTATGCATATGACTTTATGCTAAATAGCCTACAGAACTCGCAAAAAGGTAGCCATGAAATTATGTTGAGATATGAATTTGGCTTTAAGAAAGCTAAGATCCTTACTCCTCGTTATTTCTAATCAAGTAATACGAAAGACTACATTAATAGTATATCTGTGGTGCACTGTGGAAGTAGCCGTCTTATTATGTGAGTAAACTAATAACTGATATACTATTAACAAAAAACTTTTTTTTACTATTACTGGAATGTCTTGAATATAAGGTCATGCCCTTCGTTGCTTTATCGATTTTGAATTCGCCTCATGATGTTATAACTATTTAGAAAAATGATTAATTGTAAGAAAATAGGATTGGTAATTCTTACTGTCTTTCTCTTTGTTTCAAAAGTATCAGCTCAGACTTTGAAAGATGCAGAAGCTGAATTTGAAAAAATGAGTTATTTGAATGCCGCCGAGATGTATGAGCATGCCCTAAAAGGCAAGGTTTCTGAAGCAGATAAACAAGCTGCGAAACTGAAACTGGCATATGCTTATCGACAAATCAAAGATTCTCAAAATGCAGAGAGAGTATATAAAGAAATAGTTGATAATCCATCTTTTTCAGGTGATTCAAAAGCATATCTTTATTATGCGCAAGCACTTGCTACCAACGGTAAATACAAAGAATCTCAAGAGGTATATGAGAAGTACGCTAAATTGGCAGCGACAGACAAGCGAAGTTCAAGCTTTCAAAAATTGTATAAAAATATTGAAACGCTCAATAAAAACCGTGCTTGTTACAAGGTTGAATATTTAAATCTAAATACTGATAAAGCAGATTTTAGTCCAACTTACTATAAAAATGGTTTTGTGTTTAACTCAGGTCGTACAGAGTCTGTTGGTTTAAAAAGAGTATATTCTTGGGATAATTCAAATTTCCTTGATCTTTATTATTTATCTGATATTAGTAAACTTACAGCCTCTCAACCTTCTGGTGTAGGAGGATCTACTGCTAATAAGGAGCGAAAATTTAAAGCTCCAGCCGTTGTTGGTGATGACGAGTATACTCCATCTACACCAAACGATTCTAGAACAATTGGGTCTTATGGTAGTACAGGTATGTACAAAGGATATGCTACCTATAACGAAACCCCTGTCACACAAAGTGAGGTTTTTTCAAAAACACTTAATACCAAGTATCATGAAGGGCCTGTAACCTTTACTGGTGACGGACGTAAAATTGTTTTTACCAGAAATAACTACAATTCTGGAAGTTTCAAAACTAGCTCTGACCGTGTAAATAAATTGAAACTTTACACTGCTGAAGATAAAAAAGGTGATGGGCAATGGTCAACAGTGAAGGAAGTTCCCTTTAATAATAATGAGTACTCGACAGGTCATCCTTCTTTGACCAAAGACGATAAGTTAATGTATTTTGTTTCAGATATGCCAGGTGGTTTTGGAGGAACAGACGTATATGTAGTTGAATACAACAATGGAAATTTTGGAACACCTGTCAATCTTGGTCCTGAGATAAATACAGAAGGCAATGAAATGTTTCCTTTTGTAGATGAAAAAGGTAATCTTTATTTTGCTTCAGATGGTCACGCTGGACTTGGAGGATTAGATATTTTCTTCGTTGAATTACAAGATGGAAAAGCAAAAGGTAAAATTAAAAACCTTGGCGCACCAATCAATACAAGCCAAGATGATTTTGGACTTATAACCGATGGCGAACGCAGACAAGGATATCTAAGCTCAAACCGCAAACGTGGTGGTGCTGATGATGATATTTACAGATTTACACGCGAATGTGACGAAAAACCTGAGTGTCGCGAATTGCAGGTGATTGTATTTGATGCTGAATCTAAATTGCCACTAGATAATGCCGATGTTGAAGTGTCGACAGAGGGTAAGACAGAAATGAAAAAGACCGATTCTAATGGTACTTTCAAAATCTGTTTGGATGAAGATAAGTCATATTTGTTAAAGGCTTCTCGTGAAGGGTATCTTCCAAATACCGTTGGGTATTCGGCAAAAGATGCTAAAATCGAACAGTCGACACTGGATATTCCTTTGCAACCAGTGAAAGAAGTGGAAGGTGATTCTCTTTCTGCAAGAATTAATCCATCAGGAAATCCAAACCCAGCATTACCTTGTAAAGTAACAACCTTAAGAGGTCGAGTTACTTCTAACAAAGACAAACAACCAATTGCAGGCGTTCTTGTGACTTTAAGAAACGAATGCGATGGAACAATTCAACAAGTAGTGACTGGAGCAGATGGTCGTTATCAATTTGATATTTGCCAAGGTTGTGATTATAATTTGGAAGCAGCAAAAGAAAACTTTGGCTCGAAAAGCAACAAAATCAAGAAAGTTGGCGACAATCCTCCGAAATACATCAACTCTAACTTGAGTATGTTTGAAGAAGGAGATGTAATTACCATTGATAATATCTACTACGATTACGGTAGATACAATATTCGCCCTGATGCTGCTAGAGAATTAGAGAAATTGGTATCGTTAATGAAGCGTTATCCTAAAATGAGAATCGATTTACGTTCTCATACAGACTCTCGCTCATCAACTGAATTTAACCAAAAACTCTCTGAAAATCGTTCGAAATCAGTGGTTAGCTATTTGCGCAAACGTGGTATCGCCTCAACCAGATTAGAGTCTTCAGGATTTGGAGAAACACAATTGCTTAATGAATGTGCTGATGGTGTTGAATGTACTGAAGAACAACATCAAACCAACCGTAGAACAGAATTTAAAGTAATTCAGATGCAATAAATTTGAGTGAAATTGATATTTGAGTCCGTGTATCAGGTAACTTTACCTTACACGGACTTTTTTTGTGGCATGAAACAGCTCTTACTTTTTATATTTCTACTTATATCCTCACTTAGTTTTGCACAGTATCCTTTTTTAAGGTCTTATACTGTTGACAATGGTTTGCCTAGCTCTAATGTATATCGCGCTTATCAAGATAGTAAAGGTTTCCTTTGGTTTTGTACCGACAAAGGTCTTGCTCGATTTGATGGGTATCATTTCGAAAGCTTTACCACTAAAAATGGTTTGCCTAACAACGATGTCTGGCAATGTGCAGAGGATAATCAAAAGAGAATTTGGTTCTTAACTTATAGCTCTGTCTTCTTTTATTTTGATACGAATGATAATAAATTCTATACCATTCCGAATCCATACCCAGATTTACAAGATTCCCATATTTGGTGTTATGTTCAAACAGCTCCTAATACCGTACAAGTGATTTTAAGTAAAGGGTTAGAAGTATTAGAAATAGATGTCAAAAAGAAAGTGGTTAAAAGATTTATGCCACGTAAAATAGGCAATCAATCATATCCTTTTATCAATAACAAAACCCATCTTAGTGTGATAATGAGTGTAGGGTCTCCATTTACGCTGAGAGCCTATTCCGAAGGTCTTGCTCATAACCTTAAAAATATACCTCACGTACTTCCAAGGTTTGATAAAGGCAACTTTCCAACCGAGATTTTTGATAAACTTATCACAATTTTATTTGAAGATGATAAAACCATATATGCTACTGCCGATAAACTTGTAGTGTACAGTAAAGAAGGTCTAAAACAAATTCATATATCCAACTTAAGTCCATTAAAAAACAACCCTATCACACTACTTCTCAGCACAGGAAGTTTGAAGTATAAACTTTGTGTTACAGAAAAGGAATCCTTTCTCTTGGATGAAAATTTCAACCGACTTCGACAGTTCGATTTCTTGAATAAATATGTTCTCAATACGATTTATGTAGATAGTGAGGAAAACTTTTGGTTTTGTACCAAAGACAAAGGTCTATTGTTTTTATCAAAGCAAGCAATGTATTCTGCCACCTATAATTTTCAGGGAGGAAATTCGGTTGTGGCTATGCAACAATTTGAGAATAAAATCATATTTGGAACAGGTAAAGGTGATTTGTACAGAATCAATCAGGATGAATCTATTACACGGTTTTTGATTAAAGACCCCATTCATCTTCCCGTTAGGGATATTGCTATTACAAAGGAAAAGGCTATGATTGCCTATTTTGGAATGGATTATACCATGTATTCCACAAAGGCACTCATGACCAAAACTCGTTTATCCATTAATAAAATCATCAAGAAAAATGGTCAAAGCGATTTACATGAGCCTATTAACCGAAAATATGATGGAGAGAGCGTCCATTGGATTGATTTTAAAACAATCGATACCCTTGATGCAAAAACGATTATAGGATATAACGCCCTAATGATGGTAAAACTCTTCGAGTCAAAAAAGCATTATCAGGCTCGAAAAATATTTACTAAGGTTAATATTCCTAAAATTGTTGCCATGCACGTGGGTAGTAATCACAAGATATGGGTCGGAAACTCTAAAGGTATTTATCAACTTTCTATGATTGATTCCACAGCAGAACTTTTCGACAAACAAAAGATTCAATATCCATTACTGAGTCGAGCTGTAAAATGTTTGGTGTCGGACAAAAATGGGAGGGCTTGGGTAGGTACCAACGGGTTTGGATTATATGCCTTCGACGGGGTCAGTCCGTTGGTTGTATCAGAACTGGCCTATGAAAATATCAACGCTGTTTTTCTGGACAACAAAACTCAAACTGTTTGGGTAGGCACCAACAAAGGGGTATTTGTACTATCCAACATTGATTTTAAAACAAAGCGGTATCAACTCAAAAAGTTGTCAGTAATTCAGGGTTTACCAACCCATGAAGTATATTGTCTGACGGTGCAAAATGACATAGTTTGGATTGGAACAGCTAATGGATTATTCAAACTTGGAGTAAAGTATGTGCTCAATATGCCTGTGCCCAAAGCTCAGGTGCCGTTGGTGATTAGACGAGTAAAAGTGAATAATCAAGATACTTTGGTCACTACGCATTATGAGCTTGAGCATACGCAAAATAATCTTACGATAGAGTTTGTGGCGCTTTCTTATATGAGTAATAAAAATATCAGATACCAATATCGTTTGCTCGGTAGTAATCAATCTGATACACATTGGAGGGAAGTAGAAGAGCTACAGTTAAGCTTTCCATTTTTGCCTCCAGGAACTTATATTTTTGATTTGAGAGCATATGATGTGACTGGAAAAATAACGCAAAAAATAAATCCAATAAGATTTCACATAAAAGCACCATTTTGGCAAGAATCTTGGTTTTGGGTAGTGATAGCGATTCTTATTGTTGCCATTATTCTATTTTCGGTTTACGCTCGAATCCAATTTATACAAAGAGTGGAAGGTGAAAGAACAGAGGCGAACAAGAAATTTGCACAACTTGAATTACAAGCCCTACAGGCACAAATGAACCCTCATTTTGTATTCAATGCGCTTAGTTCTATTCAGTATTATATTTTAAATAATGACATAGAAGCTGCAAATGATTATTTGAGTAGATTTTCGAGATTAATGCGTCTTTTTTTAGAGTCCTCTCGTAACAAATATATTTCTGTTCATGAAGAATCGGAGCTGTTGGATTACTATATCACACTAGAGCAATTGCGTTTTAAAAATCGTTTTACCTTCCAAATTAGTATTGAGGATGATGTACCACATGAATTAGAAATTCCTGCTATGTTGATTCAACCATTTGTTGAAAATGCTATCAATCATGGCTTGGTGTACAGTAAAAATAATGAAGGACACCTAAGGATACACTTTTGTCTAAAGGAAGATTACGTGCTGTGTACCATCGAAGACAATGGAATTGGACGTGCCAAAGCTGCAGAGTTAAAACAAAAATCGCTAAAATCGTATCAGTCTCAAGCAACACAAATTACAGCAGAGCGAATTCAATCTTTAAAGTATATTGAAGAAACTAAAGTCGAAGTAAATATTATTGATAAATTCAATGAAATAGGTGAGTCTCAAGGGACAAAAGTTGAAATACTTATTTATCTTTGACAAACTAAAATATCCCTAATTGTTAACCATGCTTAGAGCTATCATTGTTGATGATGAAAATAATGCACTAGAAGCTTTAAAAACTCTTTTAACCAACTATTGTCCGCAAGTAAAAATTATAGACACAGCCAGCTCAGTCGAAGAGGCATATCAAAAGGTGGTTACTTTCAATCCTAATCTCTTGTTTTTGGATGTGGAAATGACAAATGGAACAGGATTCGACTTATTAATGAAATTTGACGAACCTTCTTTCAAAGTCATATTTGTAACAGGTTTTGACCAGTATGCGCTTAACGCCATTAAGTTTTCGGCAATTGATTATCTTCTAAAACCGATTGATGTGGCAGAACTAATCGAGGCAGTCAAAAAGGCAGAAAAACAACTCGATAGTCAGGATAATCTTGGTGAACTACGAAATTTACTTAGTACTTTGAATAACCCCAGAAGCCGTAAGAATAAAATAGCCATACCTACGCACAAGGGGTTTGAAATGATAGAGGTACAGGATATTGTTCGGTGTGAGGCTTCAAGTGGCTACACTCTGATTCACTTGCTTCAAGGGAAGCCAGTTATGTCTTCTCGTGATTTAAAAACTTACCACGAACTATTGGAGGAGTATGATTTCTTCCGAATACATGATTCGCATGTCATTAGCCACTTCCATATTCAGAAGGTTTTGAATGAGGATGGTGGAGTGGTTGTACTTACCAATGACATAAGATTACCAATAGCTCGTCGCCGAAAATCCGATTTTCTAGAATGGCTAAAAGGACGATAAGCCATGTACCAATCATATTCGACCAGATAATAGTAATTTATTGCCGTATAAAAGGTGTAGATTGTTTGACATAGCTTTACTATGTATTTTCGTAATGTGTGTTAGACCTCTATACTTATCGAGGACTCCCAAGCATAAGGTAACTTGTGGGTCCTCTTTTATTTTTATATAAAATGAGTACACAAAGTACTTAGGAAGTACAATTTTTTGAAATCCCACACAAAGCATTTTGGATAGTCTAATATCAAGCTTTGTTAAAAATATCCTAGTAAAGGTTCTACACAATCTATTCTGATAAGCCTCCAATACTATCTTTCCTGATTTTTGTATTTACTGCCAATAGAGATTTGTGCAAGCACTATTATCATAAAATCCTACCAAGTGTTTTTATATGCTTCTTCTAGTTTGTGATTCTTGCATTATAGCGTACTGGCTACTAACTTCGTTACAAAACCTCATCGAGTAGGTCAGTTCTAAGATTAAACACAATGTCATTATGAAAAAGCTTTTACTAGGGCTAATAGCCACCTTGCTATATTTTCAAACCTATGGTCAGCAAGATCAGTTGTACTATACTTATCCTTTCATGCCCATGACAATCAATCCTGCCTATGCTGGTGCGAAAGAAGTCATCTCTTTTTCAGGTATTTATCGCAAAAGACCCTTGTTTACCAATAATGTTGGTGCTACTTCAACCCAACAATATTTTAACTTTGATATGCCAATCGCCCAAGATAAAATGGGGGTAGGCTTTCAAGCATATAATACTGATCAAGCTATTGGAATAGGAGGGAACTTGGCAGGTAACTTAGGGCTGTATGGTAATTTTGCCTATCGTTTCAATATGCCTAATGATGGCAAATTGGCTGTAGGTGCTTTGGCGGGAATAACACAAGTTCCTGCTATTTTTGGGGCTGGGAGTTCAGGTACCACTCGATTACGTTCTAGCTTTGGTTTAGGGGTATATTATCAAAATGATGATTGGTATGCAGGTGTTTCGATGCCTAATGTCAATGCCTCTAGTGATGGATATAATGTGCCTATCTTTGTTTCGGGAGGATATTTGTTTCCATTATCTGATGATTTTATGCTCAAAACTGGTGTAGTGTTCAGACGCATCAGCAATGGTGATTATAACCGAAACGATATAGATTTACATGGAGTACTTTGGGTAAAAGAAAGATTTGGAGTGGGTATTTGGTATCAAAATACAGGCTCTGAATTTGTCAATAAGGCACTGTTAGGCTCCTTAGAAATACAACTCAACAAAATGAGAATTGGTTATTCTTACGACTTCCAAGGTAGTAATTCGACCAATACAACTTCGCCAGCCAATCAAGGTTTTCACCAAATTATGTTAAGATTTGACTTTGATTCTGGTAATGGGAAATCAGCCCAATTCAAATATTTCTAAAAATGTTTCATGACAATAAATAAAAAACGGGTGAGAATTTCTCACCCGTTTTTTATTTCATCTTTTCCAATGCAGATGTAAATTTTTGCGTATCTATTTTTTCTTTTAGCGCTAATTCATAAGCTTTTTGCTCTATGTCAAGGGCTTTTTGCTTGTCGCCCAATTTCAACATCAGTTGAGCATAAGAATGATAATACTCAGGGTTTTCTACCAGCTCTATAGCTCTTTGAACCCAAGGAATAGCTTTTTCTAGTTTTGCTGGAGTATCTACTTGCTCATAAAACGTTTTCACCACATCATGAAGCTCATTGGCCGTAAGGCGTGCCATCGTGAATCGACCATTCTTTTTGATATTGTTGTATAGCGGCGCTCCTGTACCTGTAGAGTCACGAATCCCGAGTCTGTAAGCTTGCATCATTTTGTCATATTCCCACAAATCTTGCTTACGAATACTTTCAATCTGCACAAACATCACGTATTGATCCAAATAATTTTCAGCAGCCTCTACGTATTTATTAATATCTTTTACTGCCAGATAAAAAGCCAACTTATTTTTATCATTTACTCTATCAGCGGTATTGGGAAGTGCCTTTAAATTCGCTTGTAGGGCTTTCTCAAAAAGTACTTTATTTTTGGTCTCGATGGCCTGATAAAAGAATTCATTGATACTGGTCGAAAAGGCCTGATTGACTTTTTCATCTCCACCTTCAAACAATCCTTCTGCTTTTTCACGATATTTTAATAATAGTTCAAACGCTTTTCCATCAATTTTAAAACCATTATTAACCACCAAACGAAGGGTTTTGTCTGACGATTGTTGGATAGGAGTTAACGCTTTCACATACTCCTCTACCAGTGTCATGTTGTCAAGATTGTATCTGGAACGTTTGGCAATAAACTCATATAAAAAATCAGGATCACGTTTGCCTTCATTGTATTGTTTTTCGAGCACATAGATAGGCTTGGAGTCTGACTGATTTGTCAAAACCAAGTCAGCTTCTTTTAACAAATCGGTCGAGCCAAGGTATCCTTCTTGTTTGTACACCAAATTTTCGGTAGCGTCCACAAAAAGGCAAGTAGGGTAGGAAGTCACATTATAACGTCTGGCTAAAGTAATCCCAAATCCTTTTTCAGCATCGATTTTGTAATTGATAAATTTGCTATTGAATTTATCACCCACAGACGCTTCGGAGAATGTTTTTTTGTCCATCTCCTTACAAGGTCGGCACCAAGTAGTATAAATATCAACAAAAATCAACTTGTTCTGTGCTTTTGCCTGAACAAGTACATTTTGCCAATCATCTTGACGAAAAGATATTCCCTGTGAGAAGGTCTGAGCACTTACCCACATAAGGGCAAGAAAACAGATTTGCGACAGGTTTACTGGTTTCATGGTATGGTAATGTTTTTGGTAAGGAATAGTTTCAATGAGTATTCAACGTTTTTGAGGACAAAGAAAATATATGCTTAAGACGAATCGTCTCATGAAATTCCATTCGAAAATATCACTATTTATTCACAAAGCCCTTATTATTAACAACAACTTCTTGCAAATAAGCACAGTTGAAGCTCATTAATACCCTTAAAAATGCAGGAAGTCACAGCAATAATCAAGGATTAATATACTGAAAATAAATTACATAAATAAGTGCTTCGTGAAAAAACTCTGTGTAAATAACCACAGAATGAGCAATTTAGGTAGCAAATACAAGTTTTTAGGGAAATCCCTTAAATGTTATCATGCAAAAATATATAGTTATCTACTTGTAGTCCAGAACTACAGAAAAAAAAGCATTTAAGCTTCAAATAAATTCGAAAAGTACAAGTATCACCTACAAATGAAATACCGATATGGTAGTAAGACAAAATGAGTAAAAAATGACAAAATTTGTATTTTTTGGGTAGGATTAATTGCTTTTTGGCGGAGGAGTAAAACAACTACAAAACTACTTGGCACTACTCGTGTTATAATTTGTAGCTAATTACGTGCCAAAATGGGATGAGCTTAAAGAAAATATTCAAGGATTCAGTAAATCTAACTACCTGATTGACTTAGAGACATAAGGATAGTTTTTCAAAAAAAATAGGTAAAACAAATAGATATATGCGTACATTTGCACCCGCAAAAAAGAAGTTTTCTTACATAAACTAGAAATACTACAAACTGATTAAAATAGTTGCTATTTTAAGGTAAAGTTGAATTTTTCTAAGAAAGCAAAATTTTTAGAGGGGTTATTTTAGCTACTATATTAATTTGGCAAAAATCCTGTAAAAAACAAATAAATTTTTGTGATTTAATTAACGGGCATACCGTAACTTTGCCAAAATTCTATTGGGAGACTTTCATTAAATCCAGAAATCCAATCTCTTTGTACTTTATTCGTACCCTATGTAAGAAACTTTACGAATAAGTTTAATTAATATCAAAGATTAACGCCAGTTATGGACCAATTTTCATACATTGCCAACGCCGATACTGCGGTAATTTCGGACTTGTACGAGTCATATCAGCAAGACCCCAATTCGGTTGACGCTAGTTGGCAGAACTTTTTCAAAGGTTTTGACTTTTATACTTCTTGGAGTGGCGAGGCCTCTTCAACTGGAGTGAGTAGTGCATCTGTCGATGCCTCAATGGTTCAGAAAGAAATGTCTGTAATCAGTTTGATTAAGGCATTTAGATCAAGAGGACACTTGTTGTCAAAGACCAATCCTGTGCGTGAGCGCAAGGATCGTCGTCCGCGCCTTGATTTAAAAGATTATGCACTTTCTGAAGCTGATCTTGATACAGTATTCCAAGCGGGTAGTTTTTTGGGCATTGGTCCAGCTTCTCTTCGCAAAATTGTGGAATCTCTCTATAAAATCTATGCAGGTTCGATTGGTTTTGAGTATTCTTACATCAGAGAATCAGATGTTAAAGAATGGCTTCGTAACAAGATCGAAAAGGAAGCGCTAGCTTTTAATCCTTCTATCGACGAGAAAAAACAGATTCTTCAAAAATTGAATGAAGCTGTTGTTTTCGAAAACTTCTTAGGTACAAAATACTTAGGTCAAAAACGTTTCGGTTTGGAAGGTGGCGAAAGCACTATTCCTGCACTTGATGCTATTATCAATACTGCGGCCGACCTCGGTGTGAAAGAAGCTATGATTGGTATGGCTCACCGTGGACGTTTGAACGTGTTGGCCAATATTATGCACAAATCTTACGCCGCAATCTTCGATGGTTTTGAAGGTAATATTCCTGACCAAATCCATGGCGATGGTGACGTAAAATATCACTTAGGCTATTCATCTAAGCATATTACTCCTGCTGGTTCTGAAATTTCATTGAAATTAGCGCCAAACCCTTCTCACTTAGAAGCTGTAAATCCTGTAGTTGAAGGTTTCTGTCGTGCAAGTGCTGATGCTCATTATGATGGTGATTACGACAAAGTACTGCCAATCTTGATTCATGGTGATGCTGCGGTAGCTGGTCAGGGTATTGTATATGAGGTAACTCAAATGGCGAAGTTGCGTGGTTATGAAACAGGTGGTACAATCCACTTCGTAATCAACAACCAAGTAGGTTTTACTACTGACTTTGAAGATGCTCGTTCGGCAATCTACTGTACAGATGTAGCTAAAATCATTGACGCTCCAGTATTCCACGTAAATGGTGACGATCCAGAGGCTGTTGTTTTCGTTTCGAAAATTGCTGCTGAATTCCGTCAACAGTTCAACCGTGACGTGTTTATTGATATGGTTTGTTACCGTAGAAATGGTCACAACGAATCTGATGAGCCAAGATTTACACAACCAACTTTGTATTCGAATATCACAAATCATCCAAACCCTCGTGAAATCTATACACAAAAATTGATTACACGTGGTGATATCGATGCTCAGTTAGCTTCTCAAATGGATTCTGAATTCAAGGCTGAATTACAAGCTCGCCTTGACCAAGTGAAACAAAAAATTCGTCCAGAATATGTACCATTGAAATTGGATAACAAATGGGCTGAATTGCGTTTTGCTGGTACAGAAGATTTTGAGAAATCTCCAAAAACTGGTATTTCGAAAGAAACGATTGATAAAATTGCGGCTGCTTTAACAAAATTGCCAGCAGGTTTCCATGCCTTGAAGCAAATTGAAAAAGTATTAGCTGACCGTAAAGCATTTTTCCAAAACGGACAATTGAACTGGGCAACAGCTGAAGCTTTGGCTTATGGTTCATTGTTGTTGGAAGGCAAAATGGTACGTGTATCTGGTCAGGATGTTCAACGTGGTACGTTCTCTCACCGTCATGCGGTATTGCACGATGCTGAAACAAACGAGTCATATACATCATTGAACTTTATTGAAGAAGGACAGGAGCAAATCCAAATCTATAACTCATTGTTGTCTGAATACGGTGTGTTAGGTTTTGAATTTGGTTATTCATTGGCAAACCCTGAGGCTTTGGTAATCTGGGAAGCTCAGTTTGGTGATTTCTCAAACGGTGCGCAAACGATGATTGACCAATTCATTGCATCTTGCGAATCTAAATGGGGTACCATGAATGCTTTGGTAATGCAATTGCCTCATGGTTATGAAGGTCAAGGTCCTGAGCACTCAAATGCTCGTCCTGAGCGTTACTTACAATTGGCGGCAGAAGATAACATGGTAGTAGCTAACTTAACTACGCCTGCAAATATCTTCCACGCATTGCGTCGTCAATTGGCTTGGGAATTCCGTAAGCCATTGATCATCATGTCACCTAAATCATTGTTCCGTCATCCAAAGGTAGTTTCTCCAATTGAAGAATTTATCGACGGTTCATTCCAAGAAATTTACGGTGATACTTATGCTGATGCTAAGAAAGTGAAGAAAGTATTGTTGTGCTCTGGCAAAGTTTATTTCGACTTGTTGGAAAAACAACAAAAAGACAATCGCACCGATGTGGCAATTATCCGTATCGAGCAGTTGCATCCATTCCCAACTAGTCAGGTAAATGCAGAACTAGCGAAGTATCCAAAAGCGAAAGTGTACTGGGTACAAGAAGAGCCAGAAAACATGGGATACTGGTCATTTGTAACTCGCGAATTTGGTTTCAAATCATTTGAAGGAGTTATTGCTCGCAAAAAATCTGCTTCACCTGCAACAGGTTTCTTGAAAGTTCACAACGAAGAACAAGCAATCCTAGTAGATAGAGCATTTGCTTAGTTATAATATTTGTTGAAACCGACTTTTTGAAGCTACGGCTCAGAGAGTCGGTTTTGGCATCATGTTACTAGACAATATTACAATAGGACATTTTACTATAGTTATAAATTGAAGATTGTGTCAAACAACCAATCCGAATACTAAATAATAAATTAATAAGATGGCAATCGAAATGAAAGTTCCGCCAGTTGGCGAGTCGATAACCGAGGTCACAATTGCCTCATGGAATAAAAAAGATGGGGATGTAGTGAAGATGGATGAGGTATTGTGCGAGTTAGAGTCTGATAAAGCTACCTTCGAACTACCAGCAGAAGCTGAAGGTGTTTTGCGCATTGTTGCAAAAGAAGGAGATACTTTACCAATTGGTGCAGTAATCTGCGTTATCGAAGCCGCAGGTGCTTCGGCAGCAGCAGCACCAGTTGCAGCGGCTCCAGTAGCAGCTCCTGCTCCAGCGGCAGCGCCAGTTGCAACGGAAACTAAGGTTGTTGAAATCAAAGTTCCAGCAGTGGGTGAGTCTATTTCTGAAGTTACAGTTTCGTCTTGGAATAAGAAAGAAGGTGATACTGTATCGATGGACGAAGTATTGTGCGAACTTGAATCTGACAAAGCTACCTTCGAATTGCCTGCTGAAGCGGCGGGTGTATTACACATCGTAGCAGAAGCTGGTACTACTTTGCCTATTGGTGGCTTGGTAGCAACCCTTACAGTTGGTGCAGGTGCTAGCGTTGCTGCTCCAGCTCCTTCAGCAGCACCAGTTGCAGCAGCTCCTTCGGGTGATGCCAACTACGCTGCGGGTCATGCTTCTCCTGCAGCAGCTAAAATTTTAGCTGAAAAAGGTGTTGATGCTGGTGCTGTACAAGGTACTGGCGTAGGTGGCCGTATTACTAAAGAAGATGCTCAAAGTGCTCAAAAACCAGTAGCTTCAGCGCCTGCAACTCCAGCAGCGGCTCCTGCTCCTGCGGCAGCGCCAGTTGCTTCTTCTGACTCAAGAGGTGTAAGAAGAGAGAAAATGACTTCGCTTCGCAAAACAGTAGCTCGTCGCTTGGTTCAAGTGAAAAACGAGACTGCTATGTTGACTACTTTCAACGAAGTTGATATGAAGCCAATCATGGATTTGCGTTCGAAATACAAAGATAAATTCAAAGAAAAACATGGTGTTAACCTAGGTTTCATGTCATTCTTCACTAAAGCTGTGACAGTGGCATTGAAAGAATTCCCTGCGGTTAATGCTTCTATCGACGGCGATCAAATTGTTTATCACGATTATTGTGACGTATCGATTGCGGTATCTGCTCCAAAAGGATTGGTTGTACCTGTAATTCGTAATGCTGAACAATTATCATTGGCTGGTATCGAGGCTGAGGTTATTAGATTAGCAACTCGTGCTCGTGACAACAAATTGACACTTGATGAAATGAACGGTGGTACTTTCACTATTACAAATGGTGGTGTATTTGGTTCAATGTTATCAACACCAATTATTAATGCTCCACAAGTGGCTATCTTAGGTATGCACAACATCGTTGAGCGTGCTGTAGTAATTGGAGGTCAAGTGGTAGTTCGTCCGATTATGTATGTAGCACTTTCGTATGACCACCGTATCATCGACGGTCGTGAGTCTGTAAGTTTCTTGGTACGAATCAAACAATTATTAGAAGATCCAACTCGTTTGTTGTTAGACGTCTAGTTTAAATAGATATTACTGAGGCAAAGACACGATTTTATGCGTGTCTTTGCCTTTTTTGTATCATTTTTTGACTTAAAATCCATTGTTTCAATGTGCGAGAAAAACTATTTTCATCAAAAATTGAAGAAGATTGGTCGAAAGTCAAACACTTTATTTCAAAACTATCCGATAAAGAACTTTTATAGTAACAAAGCAATTATAGATAAAGAGTCAAAGGCTCAATAACTGTAAATAATCAAAGTATGCAATACGACGTAATAGTAATAGGCTCAGGTCCTGGTGGTTATGTAGCAGCCATCCGTTCGGCTCAATTAGGCTTAAAAACAGCCATCATCGAAAAATACTCTGTATTGGGTGGTACTTGCTTAAACGTAGGCTGTATTCCATCAAAAGCATTGTTGGACTCATCAGAGCATTTCTACAATGCACAACATTCATTTGCTGAGCATGGTATCGAGCTTGAAAACTTGAAAGCTAATTTATCTCAAATGATTACTCGTAAAAAAGGAGTAATCGAGAAGATGAATAATGGTATTGCTTTCTTGATGAAGAAAAACAAAATCACGGTTTACAACGGATTAGGTTCTTTTGTTGACAAAAACACTGTGAATGTTGCTAAATTAGATGGTACTGCTGAGCAAATTACTGGTAAAAATATCATCATTGCTACAGGTTCAAAACCAACGGTGTTACCATTTATTCCTGTTGACAAAAAGCGTGTTATTACTTCAACAGAAGCTTTGAATCTTCAAGAAATTCCAAAACACTTAATCGTTATTGGTGCTGGTGTTATTGGTGCTGAGTTAGGTTCGGTGTACGCTCGTTTGGGTGCAAAAGTAAGTTTCGTAGAATTTGCTGATTCTATGATTCCTACAATGGACAAAACAATGGGTAAAGAGTTGCAGAAATCAATCAAGAAATTGGGTGCTGATTTCTACTTAAGCCACAAAGTAACTGGCGTAGTTAATAATGGTGACGACGTAACTGTTACAGCGAAAAACTCAAAAGACGAAGATGTAACTATTACTGGTGACTATGTGCTAGTTTGTATTGGTCGTCGTCCATATACTGATGGATTGAATCTTGAAGCTGCTGGCCTTGCTACAGACCAAAGAGGTAAACTTGAAGTAGATGAGCATACTTTACAAACAAAAGTAGGTGGAATCTATGCTATTGGTGATGTGATTCGTGGTGCGATGTTGGCTCACAAAGCAGAGGAAGAAGGTGTATTTGTTGCTGAAACTATTGCTGGACAAAAACCACACATCAACTACAACTTGATTCCAGGCGTAGTGTACACTTGGCCAGAAGTAGCTTCTGTTGGTCAAACAGAAGAAGAATTAAAAGCGGCTGGTCGTGCTTACAAGGCTGGTTCATTCCCATTCAAAGCTTTGGGTCGTGCAACAGCTTCAATGGATACTGATGGTTTGGTAAAAGTATTGGCAGACAAAGCTACAGACGAAATTCTTGGTGTTCATATCATCGGTGCACGTGCAGCAGATATGATTGCTGAAGCGGTAGTAGCAATGGAGTATCGTGCATCTGCTGAAGATATTTCACGTATGTCACATGCTCACCCTACTTATACAGAAGCTATGAAAGAAGCATGTTTGGCAGCAACTGAAAATAGAGCATTACACGCTTAATCTGGACATTTTATGTTAAGATTTTAGCATCAAAATATATTGAAAAAGGCTGATGGATTATTCTGTCAGCCTTTTTCTTTTATAAAAACCCAACATTAATCATGATAAAAGTATCTCTCAATCATCGGCAAGTATTTGAATCTCCAATACTTTTTTCTTAGCTTTGAGTATGGTCATTATTATATCACTATTTGTACAAAAAATATCATGAAAAAAATAGCCGTATTAGCTTTAACTATTTCAATATTAGTTTCTTGTAAATCGAAGTCTGGTTCAGAATCCACTCAGACAGACTCAGTTGCTGTTACACAAACGGAATCAACTGCGCCATCAAGCGATGCCTTGTATTTGGATGATGTGTTGGCTTGTAATGATTATGAAGGTCTGGTGAAAAAGTTTGGTGCTGAGAATATTATTAAAAAAGCAACTATCGAAACTGGCGAAGGTTCTTTTGATGCAACTAAGATTTTTGCAGGAACTCCCAAGGAAATCGAGGTGTATTGGCAAGATGGTAAAGAGTACAAAGTTATCGGCGATGTATTAGCAAGATTACAAATAAAAGATGATAAGCCAGCAGCTGAGGGTTCGCCTTGGACTACCAAATTGGGCTTGAAGCCAGGAATGACCCTTAAGGATGTGATTGCTGTTAATGGCAAAACATTTACTATTACTGGCCTTGGCTGGGATTTAGGAGGAAATGTGGTTAGCTGGGAAGGTGGCAAATTGGCAGATAAAGATATCAATATCAGATTTAATGACTATTCGACAAATTCGGGTGGATTATCAGAAACTGAATATGCTCAAATTTCTGGCGATCGTGAATTTGACGTGAAACATCCTTCTATTCAAAAATTGAACCCAATTGTAGACCAAGTATCAGTATATCACAAACCAGATTTTGACAAGGAACTAGGCAATAAGATGTATAAAGATGTAGAGGAAAAACAAATGCCGAAGCATTAGTTTCGAAGGGGCAGAGGCACAAAGGCACAGAGGGACAAAGTGAAATTTAATTACACTTTATCCCTCTGTGTCTTTGTCACATTTCATCTTCTTGACTTTTCACCTATCCACTTTGTGCCCCTGTGCCTTTGTCACTTTGTGCCTACTTTACCACATTCTGTGGAGTTCCGTTCATAAAACCTTGAATATTTGTCATCAACATTGCTACAATTCGCTGACGAGCCTCAAAGCTGATCCACGCATTATGAGGGGTAATCAGGCAGTTTGGAGCAGAGAGTAATGGATTACTTTCGGAAGGGGGTTCTTGTGAAAGTACATCAAGTGCTGCACCAGCTAATATTCCTTCCTTTAAAGCTTCTGCTAAATCTTTTTCATGAATAAGTTGTCCTCTCGACGCATTCACTAAATAGGCTGTTTTTTTCATCTTTGCCAATAATTCTTTATTGACAAAACCTATATTTTCGGATGTTGATGGACAACATAAAGCAACAAAATCACTCTCCGAAAATAGCGTTTCGAGTGGTACGGCTGAATAAGACAATTCCTCTTTTACTGTTCGTGAAGCATAACAAACCTTCATTCCAAACGCTTCTGCAATCTTCGCGGTTTGTTGACCAATTCTTCCCATTCCAACAATTCCTAAGGTTTTTCCTGCTAATTCAATGATTGGAGACAATGAAAAACACCAGTCTTGTGCTGAAGTCCAAGCGCCATTCGCCACCGCCTGACTATTTTTTCCAACATGATTACTCAGTTCTAATATGAGTGCAAAGATATGTTGAGCAACCGAGGCAGTTCCGTAGGCAGGAATATTACTTACTACAATACCTTGAGCAGTGGAGGCTTGGATGTCGATGATATTGTAACCTGTAGCTGCTACCGTAATCATTTTTAATTGGGGTAAAGCGGCGATAGTTTCAGCAGAAAAAGGCGTTTTATTGGTAATAACTATATCTGCTTCTTTACAACGCTCTACAATGTCAGCAATGGGCGTTCTTTCATAAAAAGTCACTTTACCAAGACTGTTGAAACAATCCCAAGCAAGGTCGCTGCCATGCAAAGTAAAACCATCAGTAATAACAATATTCATAGAAATAGGAATGATATAAGAATGAGTGTTCGTAAGTGCTGAATTGTGAGTTTTGAATTGAAAAATATTGATTGTCAGTGTTTTAACTTGACTCTTTTGCCGAACGCCCAAAGCAGATTGCTGAAAGCTTAAAAATACCCACTAACCTATTTTAACTTCTCATTTTCATGATGTCGTGTGGCATCTCTTTGTGTTTTCTTTGCAAGGTTTTTATCTAACGCTGCTGTCAAATCAACACCTGTTTGGTTGGCTAAGCAAATCAATACAAATAATACATCCGCCATTTCGTCGCCAAGGTCTTTATTTTTATCTGACTCTTTTTCAGACTGTTCTCCATAACGGCGTGCAATGATACGGGCTACTTCGCCAACTTCTTCTGTTAGCATCGCCATATTAGTCAATTCATTAAAATACCGAACGCCAATGGTTTTAATCCATTGGTCTACGGTTTCTTGAGCTTCTTTGATGGTCATTTTGATAAGGGTTTTATTATCTAAACTCCAACGTTTATTGTTTGTTTTTGGAATCAATTACAATAGTCACAGGACCATCGTTGATAAGTGCTACTTTCATATCGGCGCCAAACTCGCCTGTTTGGATAGATTTTCCCAATTCTTTTTCAAGTTGAGCAATCATACTTTCATAAAGTGGGATAGCAATATCAGGCTTGGCTGCTTCTATAAAACTAGGTCTATTTCCTTTTTTCGTAGAGGCATGTAACGTAAACTGACTAATTAATAAAATATCACCTTCAATAGCCTTCAGGTCGAGGTTCATTTTACCTTCTTCGTCAGAAAAAATACGCATACCAACGATTTTTTTAGATAACCATTCTACATCTTCTTGGGTATCGGTATGAGTAATGCCTAGTAAAATCATAAAGCCAGCGCCGATAGAACCTTTTACGTGGTTATCAATCGTTACTGATGCTTCGGATACTCGTTGTATAACTGCAATCATGAATTTTTAGAAATAGGGATTTAATTAATTGGCTTTAGGTAATAGGCCGTAGGCGCTAGGCAAGTACAACTTTGAGCTTACGGCTTTCGGCTGTGGGCTTTTGACAAAAGTATGTCTGTGGTAAACTCTTTGCCTATTTCCTAATGCCTGATAACTTATATGAGCATATAAACAATCAGGAAGTACACTCCATAACCCAATAAGTCATTGGTAGTCGTAATAAATGGGCCTGAGGCTACGGCAGGGTTAATGTCAAATTGGTTGAGGACCAAAGGCGTAATTGTTCCCATAAAAGAAGCAAGCATTACAATCGAGAAAATCGAAAGTGACATAACCAATGAAATGGTATTTTCATGTTCTAAAACTAAAGTACCCAAAAACGCAAATGTCGCAGCGATAAGTCCGTTGAGAAGAGATACTAATAAAACCTTTTTTAAGCGCTCTGTCAGCGAGGTATCTATACCTGATTTATCGGCCAAACTTTGTACAATCAATGCCGATGACTGAATCCCAACATTACCACCCGTTGAACCAATCAAAGGAATAAAAGCGGCTAGGGCAGGAGTTCTTGCTACTTCGCCATCAAAAACACCAATGATTTTTGCTGCCAAAAAGCTTCCTGTCATACCAATCAACAACCAAGGCAATCTCGAACGTACTAACTTCCATACTGAGTCATCTTCTTCCACGTCCTCCGATATACCCGCCATGGCTTGTACATCTTCATGCGCTTGTTCGGTGATAAAATCCACGACGTCGTCAATCGTAATACGACCTAGCAAGCGTCCTTGAATATTGACTACAGGCACAGCGTCCAAATCGTATTTTTGCATAATATCTGCTACTTCTTCGCCCGTAGCCGTCGTTTTTACCGATACAATATCATCCGTAAAAATATCTGCAATCTTAGAACCACGTTTTGCCAAAATGATTTTTTTGAGCGAAGCCCTTCCCAAAAGTGTACCTTCATCATCTACTACATATACCGAATACACATTTTCGACATCCTCTGCCTGACGACGAATTTCTTCTACACATTCAGTTACACTTTGTTTTACGTTGATTTTTACCAGCTCTTTTTGCATCAAACCTCCTGCACAATCTTCATCGTAGTGTAAAAGGTCAATAATAAAGCGAGCTTGCTCTCGGTCGCTTACCAAGGCTATTACCTCTTCACGAACATTCACAGGTTGTTCGTTGAGGATATCCACCGCATCATCTGAGTCGAGCAAGTCGACGTATTCCGCAATTTGCTGTGAGGTAAAGTTTTTGAGGAATTTCTTGCGGTCATCTGGGTCGAGATTAATGATAATTTCGGCAGCCAGTTTGGTATCTAGAAGCGTAACAAGATAATGAGCTTCTTCTCCTTCAAGCTCATATAAAATATTGGTAATATCAGCAGGAAATAGCTCTTCCATTTCGGTACGGATAAACTCGTTATTCTGTTCCGAAATGGCTGCCTGTATCTTTTCTAGGTACTCTTTCGTTAGCTCAAAAGGCAGATGTTGATTCGTTAATTCCATTGCTGAAGTGATAAAATGTTTAATTAAAGGGATAAAGAGAACAGATACAAAGAGACAAAGTGGAGGTTTGGGCTATGTATGGGCATTCGGCACTTGGCAGAATGTTGCTAAGCTGTTTAGCCTAGCTCATAACGCTTCATGTAGAGTTTCGGATAGCAGATTAGGGCTGTACGAAAGAAAGATATTAGTTTACCCGCGATAGGCATTAGGCTATATGCCATGAGCTAAGAGTATTTCTAATAAAATCATTAATACATCTTTTGCCTAAAGCCTATTGCTTATGACCTAAAGCGTATTAATGCAATTTTGTTTTCAAGACAAAACTAATTTTTCGTACAAGATTAATAGCAGAAATTCCGAAATCAGAAATCTCAAATCCACAATTCTACATTAAGCCCTAGGGGTTATTTTCATCCTTACCTTGAAACTCTTTTCCATAATAAGTGCTCAACAATAGGAAAAGAGAGAATAAGATAGGACCAAATATGAGTCCTGTAAAACCCCAGAGTTGTACCCCGACGATTACCCCAAAAAGCGTAATCAAAGGGTGAGTGTCGCCTAATTTGTTTTGTAACCAGATTCTAAAAATATTATCTACCGAACCTATAACGAAAAAACCATAAAGTAGCATAATGAAACCTCTTACGTTTTCGTGGCTAGCAAATAATAAGATAGATACTGGAATATAGGCCAATGCTGACCCCAAAATAGGAATCATTGAAACGATACATGTCACCAAAAACCATAAAACTGCATTGGGAACACCCAAAATTAAATAAATCAACAAACCTGTGACGCCTTGAACTATCCCAATCACTGGAATACCGATGGCGTTAGAAAATACTAGTTTGTTGACTTCGCCTAAAAGCTGTTCAGAGTTTTCTTGATTGAGCGGAAAAATCTTGATAAGTGTTTTGTCGAGCAATTCTCTTTCACGCAACATGAAATACAATATGAGATAACTCAAGAAAATACCCGTGATGCCATTAACAGCCCCATTAAGGAGTTGCGTAGCACTTTGCGTAAGCCATGAAAAGACTTTGTCAAGCGACTTTTCATCCAATAAGTTTACCTGATATTTGACTTCAATTTGTTCGACAAAACCTTTTACAGCTTTGAAAAACGAACTGTATTGATCCAAAGCAAGTGTATGACTATGGAATAAAACTTGTCCAACAAAGTACAGAGGAAGTAAAAACATCAAGAAAGAACCAAGCATCACAATAACAATGGCGATGATTCTTGAGAGTTTCCATTTTTCCTCCATTTTCTTTACCCAACCTCCTAATAAAATATAAAGTGTGTACGCTCCCAACAGCGCTGGAATAAAGCTACCGAGGTGCGTAAACAATAAGCCTCCGAGTAACAAAATACTCAAGATGAGGGCGATTTGTCTTAATAGGGTGTTGGATAAAACGTCAAATTTCATAATTATTCTTGCTCTTCTTCGCCAGATTCTTCTGTTTCAGGACTTTCAATAACCTTTGTGCCAATCATGTTGGTAAGTTCCACAAACTCGGCTACACCCAATTGTTCTGCACGTTTGTTCAATAAAGGATGGTCAGCGATTTGCATAGCACGCAAGGCATTACGCAAAGTTTTACGGCGCTGATTGAAGCCCATTTTTACTACGGCAAAAAACTTTCTTTCATCACAGCCTAAGTCTGTAACGCCATTACGACGCAACCGAATTACGCCCGAGTTTACTTTTGGAGGTGGGTCAAAAGCCCCCGGTCCTAAGGAGAAACTGTACTCAATATCGTAAAAAGCCTGAAGCAATACGCTCAAAATACCATAATCTTTATTGCCAGGTTTTGACGCAATACGCACAGCAACTTCTTTTTGGAGCATTCCCACAATTTCAGGAATCATATCTTTATTTTCTAAAACCTTGAAAAAGATTTGAGAAGAGATATTGTATGGGAAGTTTCCTACGATTCCAAAAATTTCATTGCCCATAAGTTCGTTCAAATTCAAACGCAGAAAGTCTGCAGAATGAATTCTTGGCGTTAAATCTGGATAATGAACCTTGAGATACTCCACAGATTCTCTGTCAAGTTCGACAACAGATGTTTCGTACTCTTTATGCGTAAGTAAATATTGTGTTAAAACTCCCATGCCCGGGCCAATCTCAAGGACTTTTTTGTATCCTCCGTGGCAAGACATCAGCTCTACGATACGTTGAGCCGCCGATAGGTCGCGCAAGAAATGCTGACCTAGGTTCTTTTTTGCTTTTACCTTGTCCAAATTATATGAGTATCTTTTGGTTGCAGAGAGTGTCTCAAGTACACTACATGACGCAACTGTAAATTTATTCCATAAAATTACGGCGAATTTTGTACTTTTAAGGTATAATGATACCGAGAAAATCATTTGATTGAATACTTTCCAATCACAATCTCCTAATCTCTAGTCTGATTAATTATGCGTTGGTCTCACAAAACAAAAGAAGAACTCATTTTAGAAATTCGTCATCTCAAAAAAGAACTACACGTTTTAGAGAGTAACGAAAAAGCAAATTCGGCTGCAGGTAATACCGTTTTTGATTTACGAAAAACCGTCGATAGTATGAACCTCTTCGGGATGATTCTGGAAGAAGATGGTACAATTGTTTTTTGTAATAGCTATGCGACCAAATTATTAGGTTATACATCTGAAGAATTAGTTGGGGAAAATTTCTTTGAATTTTTGGTGCCAGAAGGCGAGCGTAATGCTCGTATTTTGGCTTTTGGTACTGCCATGGAAAATGGAGGGGTATTTGACCAAAAAGAAAGAACGATGCTTGCCAAAAACGGGCAAATGCGTCATGTGGAGCTCAACTCCGTGATATTTAATGATTTTGACGAAGCAAAATATCTCACAATCATTGGCGAGGATATTACTGAGCGCAAAAAGGTAGCAGAGGCGCTTTCTCGCTCCAACTCACAATTACAGGATTTGGTAAATAATACCTCCGATTTAATTCAAATCATCAGCATATCGGGTCGTTTCTTGTATGTCAATAAGTCATGGCAAGAAAAAATGGGTTACGAGTCTGACGAGCTGGCGAGTCTTAATCTGCGTGATGTATTGCACCCAGATTTTGCAGACGAAACGCTCAAGAAATTTGAACGAATCAAGAACGGGGAAAAAATTGCCGATTTCGAAACCGTTTTCCGTCGCAAAGATGGTCGTCGATTGTATTTGTCGGGTTCGGTTAACTGTCGTTTTGAAGGTGATAAAGCCACAGCGTTTCGTTGTATTTTCCACAACTCAACCGCTAAAGTTCGTGCCGAGCGTGCTTCCAAACTGTATGCAAGTATTGCTCAAGCTGCTATCAATTCGACCAATTTGGATGATTTGTATTCCAATATTCATAAAGAACTAGGCGAAGTAATTGACGTAAAAAACTTCTTTATTGCTCAATACGACCCACAGCAAAGCTATTTATATTTTCCTTATTACGTCGATGAGTATTTCGACAACCGTGTACATTTTACCAAGCGTAAATTAGGCAATGGTCTGACGGAATATGCGATTGCTGCCAATCGACCATTGATGTTGTACGATGAGCAAATAGAGGAGCTAGGGCGTTCGAAACAGATTTACCTGTACGGAACAGTGCCGAAGGTCATGCTTTGCGTACCGCTCAAAATTGGTGACAGAACTACGGGTATCATTGGTGTGAAGTCCTACGAGCGCCAAAATAAATATGAGCAACGAGATTTGGAATTGCTCGACTTTATTTCGGGGCAGGTGGCGCTGGCAATTGCTCGTAAACAAGCAGAAGATGCTTTAGCACGCGAAACAGCTCGTTTGAATGCCATTTTTGAAGGTAGTTCGCACTTAATGTGGTCGGTCAATCGCAAAATGTTGCTGACATCTTTCAATCAAGAATATTCTCGTTTGCTTGAAAATCGTATCAAAATTCGTCCTCAATTAACTTTGAGTACCGAAAAGTTAGGTTTTCAAATGGTGACCAAAGAAGACCGTAAAATCTTAGAAGATAGATATAAGGAAGCTTTTAGAGGCGAGAAACAACATTTCGAGATTCAGCTAGAAACCGTTGAAGGTGAAGAGAAATGGGTAGAAATTTACCTGAATCCGATCTTGCTCAAAAACGGTATGATTGAAGAGGTATCGGGTATCGGACGTGATATTACTGACCTCAAAAAGTATCAAGAAGACATCGTAAAAGCCAAAGATGAAGCCGAGCGCTCCTTAAAGGTTAAAGAACGTTTCTTGGCGAACATGAGTCATGAAATCCGTACGCCAATGAACGGCGTAATCGGTATGATTGATTTGCTCAATGATACCTCGCTTGACGAAGAACAAAAGGATTATGTATTGACGATCAAAAAATCATCTGAAACGTTATTACACATCCTCAATGATATTTTGGATTTGGCAAAAATCGAGGCAGGTAAAATGGTCTTGCATGAAGCGCCTATTGTTTTCAAGGATGTATTTGACAGATTATTGGCATTGTTCTCTCAAATCGCAGCTAATAAAGGTAACCGAATTCATTGTAATTTTGGATCAAATATCCCTGAATATGTCATTGCCGACGAAACTCGTTTACTACAAATTTTATCAAACCTTACTTCGAACGCCTTGAAATTTACCGAAAATGGTACGGTAGATATCAATGTGAGCTTACTTGAAAAACGAGGTAAATTCAATAGAATCAAGGTTGAGGTAAAAGACTCAGGAATTGGTATTACCCAAGAAAATCTCAAAATGCTTTTCAATGCCTTCCAGCAGGTAGATAACTCTACCAAGAAATCATTTGGAGGAACTGGTTTGGGATTGGCTATTTCAAAAGAGCTTTGTCGCTTGATGAAAGGTGATATTGGCGTTATGTCTGATTGGGGACATGGTAGTACTTTTTGGTTTATTATCGAAATCAAGCAGACTGATATTAGTCCTGTTTCGGTGAAAAAGAAAGAAGAGCAATTCCAAGTAGTAAATCATTTCAAAGAATACCATCCTCACTTGTTGTTGGTCGACGATAATGCCACAAACCGTAAAGTAGCCAGTGAAATTTTACGAAAATCAGGTTGTGAGGTAATTACGGCCGATAGCGGTACACGAGCCATTCAGTTGGTAGAAGCTTCGCATCTTGATCGAGCGTATGATATGATTTTTATGGATATTCAAATGCCAGAAATGGATGGTGTCGAAACTACCCAGCATTTGAGAAAATTATCTATAGATTTACCACCAATCATTGCCATGACAGCTTACGCCATGAAAGAAGACCGTGATCGCTTCTTGGCGGCAGGAATGAATGACTATGTAGCAAAACCAATCAGAGCAGAAATTTTGGTCAGGAAAGTGCAAGAATGGATAGACCGAAATGCTACAAAACGACCAAAACAGCCTAAGGTTGTAGAAATAAAACCAGAGACTGCGGAGGCAAAAGTAGAAGTTCCTATAATAATTGAGACACCAGCAGCGGAGCATTCCAAAGCAGAAGATGCAACCGTTTCCTTGATTTCAGATTTTCATGTATCAGATATTTTTCCTGTGATAGATACTGAAATCATTAAACAATTGTCTGATAGTGTGGGTGGAGATATGGAATTTGTCGCTTCGATTTTGGAAGGATTTGAAGCTGAGGCTGAAGAGCAAATCCAAAATGCGATAGAAGGATATTATGAAAATAACTGCAAAAAAGTACAAGGCGAACTTCATACGCTCAAGGGTAACTCTGGAACACTCGGTGCTTCGCGCTTGCATGAAATAACAAGGCATATTGAAGTCAAAGCTAAAGTTTGTGATTTCCAATATTTTGAGTCAGAAATGAAAATTTTACAAACCGAATTTGAGCATTTCAAAGAAGCCTACAAAAAACTAAGCTAGTAATTATCAAAACTGCACAAGAATTGAAAGACTTGTGCAGTTTTTTTATTTAAAACAGAGATACTAAAAAGGAGTCAAACGATTTAGGAAGAGAACGTGAACCGAAATACCTTTGTATCATACATTGAAAATTGTTGTTTTATGGAAAACCAACTGAAAATTATCCCAACAGATTTGTTAGAAGTATATCTTGAATCCTTTCCAGTGAAGGTCAAGGAGGCTTTTGAACAGTTGCATGATGCCGAAATATCAACAGATACTTTTAGTTTTTATACCTCAGTAGCTTCTGTGTTTTCTAGCAAAATAGAAGGGGAGGAAATAGAGTTAGATTCTTATATCAAGTACAAAAGATTTGGATTAGAGTTTTTACCTGATTATACAAAAAAAATTGACGATTTGTATAACGCCTATACCTACGCCAAGAGTCATGATATGAATCAGGAGCATATCCAAGTTGTTCATCAGTTGCTCAGTAAACACATTCTATCGGAGGCTTATCACGGTCGAGTTCGCACACAAAATATGTATGTAACTACCTCCGATGGTAGAATAGAGTATGTGGCTGCCTCTCCCTTTATTGTGAATAGAGAGTTAGAGCTATTTTATGAAGACTTAGATAATTTGCTTAAGCAAGATTTAAGTTTTGAAGAGGTATTTTATTTTGCGAGTATGGTGCACCTAGTTTTTGTCAAAATCCATCCTTGGAATGACGGCAACGGAAGAAGTGCAAGGTTATTAGAAAAATGGTTTTTAGCCCATTTTTTGGGAGAGAAATCATGGTTTATTCAGTCCGAAAAGTACTATTACCAACATCATAATACCTACTATCAAAATATAAGATTATTAGGTTTAGAATATACAGAACTAGATTATGCCAAAGCGCTACCTTTTCTACAAATGTTGCCTAACAGTCTTTTCACCCCATAAAACCCCAAATTCATCCCAAACCTTATCCTGCCTATGCCTTTGAGGGGCTGGCTGGCGTTATATTTAGAGATAAATCAATTTATCGACTATTCACTTTATCTCTTGTATAATCATGTGCTTTTCTAATACTCCAATCACTTTTTGCTCAACGCTTTTCAATAATCTTTGCTGCTCTCCAACTATTGAGCTAGTCATTTTACCATCCAACGAGCATTTATTGGCATACATCATTTAATTGTATAACAGTCTTTGAGCAAGTCCTAATTTAGACATATATAACGGGGCTTGTATTCTTCTGAAATTCAACCAATTTTTCGAAGCATCAGACGTTATACTATCGCCAACTATCCATTTTGTCCTATAGGAAATAAAGTAGTGTTTTTGTGCCAAATCGGAGACTTAACTCTTTGACCTTGAGTGACTCCTAACAACAATAATACTATTAACGGATAGCATCTTTTCAATCAAACAAAATAAACTTGGTTCACTTTGTAATAGGTGAAATGTTAAAATTCAAACAGTCAAAATTTATGGGAAATCAAAGAATCACTGCGTCTGATTTATTCTTGGGAGGTTTAGCACTTCTATTGGTAAGTGTAAGTTTTTATCAAACTTGGCAAGGATTAGAGCAGATTTTTGGTCATGCGGCTATTGTTATTTCGCTTGCATTGTCCCTGTTGTTACTTTACCTATGTTGGTTGCTTCGTGAAGCCAAACTTACGGGTCGCCCAACAGGCAAATTAATGGCAGTGTATTCGTTTATTGCACTATTTTGCTTTATGGCAAACTTCAATGCCTTGTACACACGCTTCATGCGCACGGATATTTACACTGCCGAACTGCGCGATATTAACGCTCGTTTCGACAAGCTGGAAGCGGATGTGAATGCCAAATTCAACTATAAATATGATAAAGCGACTGCTCAGAATGTAGAAACTAAGAAAAAGCAATTGATGGAGCAGATTCAGGACAAAGGAAATCCTGGCATGGGAAATCGTGCTCGTATGTTGATAAAGGATTTGGAAAAATTATTGGGTCAAAAAGTTGATATTCTTCGTCCTGTAGGTAATGACTACGCCGATTTGGCCGACCGTATGGGCCGACAAATAGATGGTATCGTTTCTGACCTTTCGCCAGAGGAAGCTAAGTTAAAAACAGATTTGAGTGCTGCTACTAAGAAATGGAGTGATAAGATTCAGGAGATATTATTATTACCTAAAAAGGACAAAGACGAACAAGCACAAGGCGTTATTGACCAATCTTTGGCAGAATACAACAAGCTTGGTCAAAAAGCCACGAATATTTTAGGCGAAGAAAAATTCAAATTTGAGCCTAAAGAATCAAATACGCAAGATATTGGCAAAATCGGTTATGCTTTCGACCACGCGGTTCAAAACTTTGGCGTATATCAGTTGGTCGTGTTGTTGGGCTGTATTCTTCTCGATTTTATCATTCCTATTATTTTGTTATTAGTTACCAAATCAGGCGATAATAACAACAATGGCGGAAGTGTATTCACCCACAAAAGAAGTGGAAATGTACTGATTCCGAATAATTAGAATATTTAGGGAATAGGCAACAGGCACTAGGCAAAGAGTTTTAAAATGCAATTTTTGGGCTTTCGACTTTCAGCGATGGGCTTTCGGCAAAAATATTCCCTATGAATTCAATGAAGCTTTTTGGCTTAAAGATTATAGCATATTAAGTAGGTCAGCAAAATAAAATCAATGTTGCCAACAATAGGCACTAGGCAGAGAGTTAATCACAGATATGTTTTTGCCGAATGCCCACAGCTGAAAGCCGAAAGCCTATTGCTTATTGCAAGTAATATTAACTTAATTTTTCTCCATGAATAACGATAAAAAGATATTAACTCCCATCAGTACCAAATCGCCAATGGATAACGACAGCGATTTTGTACCTATGGCTCAAACTACTTCTCCTTCTATACAAATGCAGGATAGTAATTTTGTGTTTTTCTTTGGTACTGCCGAAAGTGGGAAGTCGGTGATTTTGTCTTCGATGTTGTATTATTTAAGTTCGCAGGCTGGTGTTTTACGTCCCAAACTTGATACGCCCAATAGCAAAGAAGCAGAGGTTTTACTATTTGATTTTTTGGATAATATCCGAAAAGGAGTTTTACCCAATCGTACCACCCGTGACCGTGTGACACGTATTGATTTGATTTTTGAACCTAATAATAAATCCAAAAAAGTACCGCCTATCAAGCTAACTTTTTTGGAAACTTCTGGCGAAAATCACTACGAAATTCGTCGTGGAGGCAATTACCATAGCAGTATCGACGAATACTTGAATGCCAATATTCCTCTTAATTTTATTTTGGTGACAGACTACGACACTGCACACAATGACGATGCCTTGATGATGAGCTTTTTGAACGAACTCGAAAGAAAAGGAAAAAGTCTGAAATCAGTCAATGCTATATTAGTGGTGTCAAAATGGGATAAATCTGGCTCGATGGGTGTATCGAGTGTCGAACAGCTAGATAATTTTATTCGTGACCGTATGCCTATGACTAGCCAACGAATGGATACCTACGGTTTAAACAAATCTTTTTATACAATCGGACATATTGAGAAAAACTCGATAGGCGAGGAGCGACTAACCAAGTTGAATCTCCAAACCGCAAAAGTATTGTCCGAATGGTTGTATCGTAGCATTGTGGGTGTCGATATCAACTATGAAGGTACATTCTGGGAAAGATTTTTTGGCAAATAAACCACTTGACTATGTCCACTTCGATTGATTTATTGGCTTTTGGTACTTTTGGAATTCCTAACGGATTTAAGCAAACCTTCTTTTTAAATAACCCGAATTCTCGCTATTTGAAGTCATTTGACCTCAATACCAATGCGATTACAATTTACCCTCAGGCAAATTTATATTCGATTAGAAAAGAAGTTGCCAACGGTGCCAAGGCTTTGTCTTATACTCAATATTCGTTTGCACGCGAACAGCACTCCGATAGAGGAGGCACTTTTATTGGGTCGAGTATTACTTTTTTCAACACCAACTGTGAAGAGCCTTTGGTGATTTCATGTCTCGACGAGTTTCATGCTGATATTATTGCCGAACAGCGTAATATTATCAACCATGTGCTTCAAGTGAAGCATTCTGACGAATTGATTGTTCGTGAGCCCAAAGATCTCAACAAGCTTGACTTAAATTTTAAAGCTTTAGATGCCACTTTATTTCAAAAAACAAGAAATAATTTTCTGGTAGTCTATTGTGATTTGTCTTCAGAGTTAAATCTATTTTTACAAAAAAGTGCCTATTTACTCAGCGATTTTGATACTATTTATTTCACCGACTCGGTCGATATTGCCAATTATGTGATTGAAAAAGGTCTATATACTTTCATCAATTCTGAGCAATTTTTAGCAGAAATAGAAAAAAGAAAAGCAGCGAAGGAAATAGAGCGTTTTGAACAACAAAAAAGTAAAAACCCTTCTTTTCAGAAAAATAAAAATACCTCACCAGAGAAGAATACTCCTGAAGAAATCACCCCAAGAAATTGGGATGTATCTATTTTTCAGAAAAAAGTAAATCAAAATAAGCTCATTGCCGAACACAACGATTTAGTCAAAAAGTATAATGAGTTGAAAGCACAACTCAAACAATTATCCAACAGTAAGCCCAAAACGGATAATCCCTTCGAATCACCCGATATCAGTTATCCTGAGGAGGAGGATACCTCCATACTAAGCTCATATCAATTTTGGAGAGGCTTATCTATCGTCTTATTGCTCACCTGTGGATATGCAGGCTACCGAGAATATGAACGATACAATGCCGTATCAACGGCTCCAACGGTAGCAGTAACACCAGTACTCCCAGCGCCCATTCCGGTAGCGCCTCCAAAGGTAGAAATTCCACCTTTGAATCCTTTGCCAAAATCAGTTTTGAAAGAAAAAGATATAGCCTATACTTTCAAAAATAGTACGATTCAGAATCAAACGGCAGATAGCGTGGTGAATTTGATTTTTGCCAAAAACAAAACAGATATAACTAGCATATATGGTAATCAAAAGCCTGCCTACAAAGCCGAACTGATCAAAAGAAACCCTGAATGTTTTAAGGATGATAAAGTGATTTGTACTTTTTTAAAGAATATTCCGTCTGCTCAATAGGGGAGATTTCCACATCAGATTACGGGTGAATAAATTCACCCGCTAATTGGAAGTATTAAGCGTAACTAGTCCAAGTCTTCAGACTTGGACTTTCTTTTTTTATGAGTTTTCAAACTTATAGACCTTCTATCGTTATACATTTCCTTGATTCCTGTCTTGTATTCTCCAAATCCATATAAATAAATCGTACTCAAATCGTATATTTGAAGAATTAGGAGAAACGTGCTCGTACGAGTGTACACCCAATGCCGTCTCCTCTATCCAACAAAAACTATAAAAAATAACAATGCGTACTACTACAAAAATTCAATTGATGGTTATGATGTTCCTGATGTTTTTTACATGGGGAGCATGGTATGGTCAAATGGGTAAATACCTAATCGTTGGACTTGGTGCTAGCGGTGACCAGACAGGGAATGCCTATGCCACTTTTTCAATTGCCTCTATTATTGCCCCATTTTTTGTGGGAATGATTTCTGACCGTTATTTCTCGGCACAGAAAGTAATGGGTGTACTTAATATCATCGGCGCAGGGATACTTTATTTCTTGATTCAGACAAAAGATCCAGATGCATTTTTCTGGTACATTTTGGCTTATACCTTGTCTTTTGCACCCAACTTGGCGCTTTCGAGCTCAATTGCCATGAACCAAATGCAAAATCCTGAGAAAGAGTTTCCATCGATTCGTGTATTGGGTACGATTGCTTGGATTGCGGTAACCAATATTGTTGGGTATTATGCCATTGGTGACAAGGTTACTATCTTCCAAATTTCAATGTTTACATCTTTGGCTTTAGGTATTTTTGCTTTCTTTTTACCAGATACTCCTCCAAAAGCAACAGCCAAAGCTTCTTCTTTAGGGGAAATTTTAGGTACAGAGGCATTCGTTTTATTCAAAGACCGTTCGTATGCTATTTTCTTTATTGCATCGGTATTAGTTTGTATTCCATTGTCATTCTATTACGCTCATGCCAACCTTTCGTTGACAGAATCGCACATGAGTAGTGTTGAAAACAAAATGTCCTTAGGGCAAGTATCAGAGGTATTTTTCATGTTGTTGATTCCATTTGCTTTGTCAAAATTTGGTATCAAAAAAATGCTTATTGTTGGATTAGTAGCATGGATTATTCGTTTTGTTTGTTTCGGATATGGCGATGGTATTAGCTCAGAATGGATTTTATATTTAGCTATCGTATTGCATGGTGTATGTTATGATTTCTTCTTCGTAACAGGTCAAATCTATACAGATAACAAAGCAGGCGATAAAATCAAAAACTCAGCACAAGGGTTAATTACCTTGGCAACTTATGGTATTGGTATGGGGATTGGTTCAAAAATCTCAGGTATCGTATTGGATAAATTCTCTACAACAGATGCCTCTGGTGCAGTTACGCACGATTGGACTTCGGTTTGGATGGTTCCTGCAGGAATTGCGGCAGTTGTTTTGGTGTTGTTTATTGTGTTCTTTAGTGAAAACAAAACTAAGGCAGCCTAAAACTTAGTAAGATATAGCAGAAAGCCCTCAGAATCAATGTATTCTGAGGGCTTTTGTTTTGATATTAATCAGCAAAACTACCAATGCTTATCATATTGATTCTCAGTTTTTTGGGTAAAATTTGTTAAGGAAAAAGGAAATAGGATAGTTTAAAGATTGAGGTGATTTTCTTAACCCAATAAAAGAAACCAAACCGTAACAAAACAAAACACGATACAGCTATGAAAAAGATTCTTGTGCCAACCGACCTTAGTGAAATTTCTTTAAAAGCATTAGATGTCGCTGCCGATTTGGCAAGAAACAATGGTGCTGAGATTACCTTGTTACAAGTCAAAATATTTCCTTCAGCAAGTTTAGGAACGTATTATTCGATGGGTGTGGCGGTTCCTTTTGATACAGCTTGGAAAGGTGTTTTGGACGATGCTCAAAAAGAATTAGATGGACTAATTACTAACCCTAAGTTTTTGGGCTTGAAAATTAAAGCGGTAGTAGAAGAAAGTGTTGAGAACTTTGAATCGACTTTACTTAAGCATCACGCAGATTTGATTGTGATGGGTTCTACAGGCGCTACAGGCATTAAAGAAATGTTTGGGGGCTCACATGCTGAATCTGTCGTGCGTCATGCTAATTGCCCAGTATTGGTCATCAAAGGAAATCAAGAGGAATACCATATTCAAAAAGTGTTAGTAGCAACCGATATGGAGAATACAGACTTTATAAAAAAAGCTTTTAAATGGTTGAATATGCCCGAAATAGAGTATCATTTTGTATATGTCGACACCGCCATGCGACAAATCAATTATGATGCACTGAAGGAGGATATGAAGAAGGTAGCTTCGAAACTCAAATTAAAAAATTACCATTTTGAGATTTGGGATGGTGCCAATGTCGAAGAAGGAATTTTGGATAGTGCGCATCAAATCAAAGCAGATTTAATCCTTATGTACACACACGGACGCACTGGTTTGGCGCATTGGTTTAAAGGAAGTATTGCCGAGGATGTAGTCAATCACTCTGATATACCAATCATGACGCTTTCATAATCAGTCTAATAACCCTTAGAATACCCATTATACCATTTCCACTATTGTTTAAAATTGCTAAAACGGTTTTGAGAAACTAGGTTCTCAAAACCGTTTTTTATTAATCCATTAATTAACAAATGATAAAGCATCGTTTTGCCTGATTTTGTCAATGTATTCTTGTATTTTTAAAAACTCTTAGAATTGTATAAAAATATATGTAAGTACATATATCCTTTTTTTGTTAAGCAAGTCTCGCTTGATAATATTTTTTTTTATATTTGTGTTCGCCAACGTATGAAAAATACAAGCTACTTTTCCCTAAGACTAATTAGGTAAATAGTTCAAATGGGAGATTGAGATATTAAGAGATAACAATACGTAACTGATTATTTTTCACCACTAATAAAATAGTCATTCTTTAATTCCGAATTCTTATTATACTTATCTTAAAACTTTATTAATGAAAACACACAACGCACTATGAAACGAGTTGAAGATAGAATCAGGGTACTAATCGCTGAGAGGGGGATGACTCTTCTTCAATTAGCTATTCAATCTAATATTACAGAGGCAACACTTCATGCCATTCTCAATCGAAACGATGCAAAATACTCACAATTAATACGCATGGCACGTACTCTAAACGTGACTGTAGCTTATTTGATGGGTGAATCTGAAATCCAAAATATTTCTGACGTACAAGAAACACAGGCAGGATATGTAGTGTTGAAAACCGAAGAGGTTTTGGATATGCAACGCAAGATTATAGAATTGCAAGCCAAGTTATTAGCTAAGTTGACCGAAAGCGAGGTTTAATCCAAGCAATTTTTCTTCATAAGAAAGAAAACCTTCGGTTACTGCCATATTAGAAAGAAAGCTGCTTAAAAGACGTATATCCTTGTAAGTCAGCCAATCATATAAAAAGCCAAACAAAATTAATTGTTTGGCTTTTTGTGCTTTTAGACAAAATAGCAAATTGGGTGTTAGTTGTAAAAACGGAAAATGCTATTAGTTTTGAGTAAAAAGAAGTTATTCGTTAACTGTATATCTGTTATCAAAATAAACTCATAATCTGAAGTATACTATCACTATACCGCAGATATATTATCAATTTTATTTTTCTTACTACTTCAATTAGTATGCAAAATAAAATTTAAGGTTTTAGCTTTCTGCAAAAGATATCTGTAGTTAAAAAAAACACGTTAAACTCTTTGCCTAGTGCCTGTTGCCTAAAGCACACGTTACCCACTAACTTACCACTTAACTGAGATTAAATTAATAATGTATATGTCGGTATGCTGTTGATTATAAGAACTTTCAAATAACGAATATACCATTAATCGTTAACGTTTTTTAACCTATTACCAATAAATCGGGCCTGAACCAAGATACTTCTCTGCAATTGGCAAATAGTATTCTTTCATTTCGTCAAGGTTATAGATTTTTGGACATTTAGTATATAAGTCGTACTGATTGAAATCCTTAATCCATTCTTTGTATTGCTCGTCTTTTTTACTTAATAGTTTTGTATAGCTACCTCCTGTATGCCAAGGATAAAACGAGTGGTAACGTACCATTGCCATACCTGCTTCTGGGATCGTATTGTCTTTATGGTTTTGCAAAACTTGAAACAAATACTCATCGTGTCCCCACGCCAAATGTAAGTTGTCAAGCCCACAACCTTCTTCATATACACCCAACTCAGTATTGTATCTTTCGTCGTGCATATCAGGATTCAATTCGTTGAACTCAGGATAAACACAAGAATCAGGGAAGCGACAGCCTACTACAAAAACATCACCAACCAAGCCCCATTGTTCTGCTTGTGAAGTGCCATCTTCGTCTGAGCCCCAAAGGTACATAGCTTTGCCAAGGTCATGAATCAAACCAACCAACTGCATCCAGTCTGGGCGACCTTCAGCACGCATACCTTCTGCCGATTGAAGCAAATGTTGTACGTTAGGTAAATTCAAATCTGGGTCACTTACATCAATCAAGGCATTCAACTTTTCCATAGCTTCCCACAAGTGCATAGGCTTGTCGAAAGTAAGGTATTTCTTTTTCATTGCCTGTACGTAATCGTAAGTTTGTCTGGTGCGCATTTTGCGATAGTGCTCTTTTACGGCAGCAGTAATGTCTCCTTGGTCGTAGTTACGAAACTCAGATTTTTCTTTCACTAATACATCTTCCATGGTATGATATTTTTCTTGTTTATTTACCTATTTTTCATCGAAAAGGAATATTTGATACTAAGCTACTGAAGAAATTTTGAAAAATCATGAAATATTTCGTGAAATCGATTTCAAAATAAAGTACAAATAAAAAGCCCCAAACCATACTTGATTTGAGGCTTTTCTTAGAAAAATACCATGAAATTGAATTACACGTTGATTTCGCCAACCATGTTTTCAGGTTTTACCCACTGGTCAAATTCTTCAGCAGTTAGGTAACCTAAAGCAATAGCCGTTTCTTTTAAAGTTGAACCGTTTTTGTGAGCTGTTTGAGCAATCTCAGCAGCTTTGTAATAACCAATCTTTGTGTTCAAAGCAGTTACCAACATCAACGAGTTGTTTACGTGTTTTTTGATATTTTCGTGTAATGGCTCGATACCCACAGCACACTTGTCGTTGAAGGCAACACAAACATCACCAATCAAACGAGCAGAGTGCAAGAAGTTATAAATCATTACAGGTTTGAATACGTTCAATTCAAAATGACCCATCGAACCACCAATGTTGATAGCCACGTCGTTACCCATTACCTGAGCAGCCACCATTGTCATAGCTTCGCATTGAGTAGGGTTTACTTTTCCTGGCATAATTGAAGAACCTGGCTCGTTGTCTGGGATATAGATTTCGCCAATACCCGAACGAGGACCTGATGACAACATACGAATATCGTTACCAATTTTCATCAAGCTAGCTGCTACAGTTTTCAAAGCACCGTGTGCTTCAACGATAGCATCGTGAGCTGCCAAAGCTTCGAATTTATTTTCAGCAGTAACAAATGGCAAACCTGTTAGGTCAGCAATGTGCTTAGCTACGTTTACATCATAACCTTTCGGTGTATTGATACCCGTACCAACGGCAGTACCACCCAAAGCCAACTCTGATAAGTGAGCCAAAGTGTTGTTGATAGCACGCAAGCCATGATCTAACTGAGATACATAACCAGAAAACTCTTGACCTAAAGTCAAAGGAGTTGCGTCCATGAAGTGAGTACGACCAATTTTTACAACATCTTTGAAAGCCTTAGCTTTAGCATCTAGTGTATCGCGAAGTGTTTTGATACCCGGAATGGTTACTTCCAACAAGATTTTGTAAGCTGCAATGTGCATTGCAGTTGGGAAAGTATCATTTGAAGATTGTGACTTGTTTACATCGTCGTTCGGATGAACAAATTTTTGTTCGTCAAGCAATGAACCACCATTTACTACGTGAGCACGGTAAGCGATTACCTCGTTGCAGTTCATGTTTGATTGAGTACCCGAACCAGTTTGCCAAACCACTAATGGGAATTGGTCATCTAATTTACCTTCAAGAATCTCATCACATACTTGGGCGATAAGGTTTTTTTTCTCTTCAGGCAATACACCAGCGTCGAAGTTAGCAAACGCTGCTGCTTTTTTTAGGTATGCAAAAGCCTTGATGATTTCCTTCGGCATCTTGTTGATGTCCTGAGCAATCGGGAAATTCATGATTGAACGTTGGGTCTGAGCTCCCCAGTAAACGTTGGCAGGCACTTGCACCTTACCCATCGTGTCTTTTTCTATTCTATATTCCATTGTCAAATTGAGAATTGGTAATTGGTTTCGCTAAACTTGCGTTATAGGAAGAATAAATCACGCAAAGGTACACTACAAATGAGTTGAATGAGAATGATTTTTATTTTTTTGTGGTAAAAATCGATAGGTGCGACGAGAGGGGTCTTTTTCGGGATGTTTTACAAAAAAACTACTTATCAAATGTTTTTACTTAGTAGAAAATCCCTATATTTGAGTAAACAAAAATCCCAGGTAACCATATATTTACCTGGGATTATAACTCTTGCTTAATTAAAAACAAGAGAGTGGTGTTCCACTTTTTTCACCTTAACTAAATTAGTTCTTCTGATCTCGAGTTTGCTCGAGGTTCAATATCTTTGAGCGTTGTTGGTTGATTTGTTGCTGCAAATCAGCCACTTTAGCTTTGTTTTCTTCTATTGATTTCTTGTCAGCATCTACTTGTTCTTGCGATTTGGCAATGCTTCGCAGTGAACGCTCAATGCGTTTTTCAAGTTTTGTGTTTGCGATTAGGAGTTTGTTGAGACTTTTCTGACTTTTATCTAAAGACTTACTGTCTTCTTGCAAAAGACCAGAAAGGTAATTGTACTGGTAGCGTGATAAGAAGTTTTCTAAATTGCTTGAAAGCTTCAAAACTTCCTCTGGAGTATAGGTTTGACTCGAGGCTTTTTCACTTACTGAGTTTGTGTACAAATATACATTAAATATTCCTTTCTCCACTCTACTTTCTTCAACATATAATATACTATTTACAGTAGCAGTAGTAATATCACTAAAAACAACGTCGTCGGCGATAACTTTATTGCTTCTGCGCTTAGTTTTTGCATGATAACTATTTTCTAAATACTCGCACCATGCTTTTAAAAGGCTTTTTTTATCACCTTTTGTACTCGAAGTAAGTACGGGCTTTCCCTCATACATACTTTCGGTAACTTTTTGACTAAAACTTAGATTACTGATAGATATTCCTATAAATAGGACACAAGCAAATACTGTTCGTTTAATATTCATAAGCTTAAATTTTAATATATTTTAAGTAAAGAATAGTAAACGCTTCAATCATAGGCAATTGTGTTTATTTGTAAAAGTGTAATCGTTTTTAAAACTACTCTAAATTTAGAAGTTTAGACAATAGTTTTTTTTCATTACAAACTTACAAGCCAAGTGTCAGCAAATCATTAGTAAAAGATTAGAAATTTATTAGAATTGTATAGCACTGTAGCTTTAAGGGGATTCTAATACCTATGTAAGCTGAATGTAATGTAAAATCGACATTTTGAGGAAACAGTTTTATGTCACTTAAAATGAATGATTTATGAAAAATATAAGTGTGATCATTCCTGCGTGGAATGAGGAGGCAACTATTTCGGAGGTAATAAGAAAAGCCTTTAACTCTAAATTAACAAAAGAAGTATTGGTAATTGATGATGATTCAACTGATAATACAGTTTCTGTAGCATTGTTATCTGGTGCGTGCGTGATTGGAAGTGCAGAAAAGGGAAAAGGAATATCTATGCAAGAGGGAGTCAGGTTGGCAACAGGTGATTATTTGGTTTTTCTCGATGCCGATATTCCTACCTATCCTGAAGATATCGTTGATTTGATGGCGAATCCTCTGATGGAAGGAAATATTGATTTTGTGAAATCATGCTTTGATAGGCAGGCTGGCCGTGTAACCGAGTTGCTGGCAAAGCCCTTATTGGATATCTACTTCCCTGAATTGAATCAATTTTCGCAACCACTGAGTGGAATAGTTTCAGGGAAAAGAAGCTTTTTGGAAAATATTGTTTTTGAAAACGATTATGGCGTAGATATTGGCTTGCTCATAGATATGTACCAAGCTAATGCCAGAATTGCCGAGGTAAATATTGGCTATGTCGAAAATAAAATGAAGCCATTGCAATCCTTAGGAAATATGGCCAAAGAAGTCACGCGTGCTATTATGAACCGTGCCGAAGCAGATACGACTTATCACGCCGTTCCACATCAGTCGGTAATTGGTGGGCTTCGAGCAGAGCTGAATCCAGCACTCAAGCATAGGGTGGTGGTATTTGATATGGATAGAACGATTTTATCGGATAGTTTTATTCAAACTGCGGCACGCCATTTTGGTTTTGAAAAAGCTCTCCGAAAAATTGCTCTTGAATATGTCAACCCTGTCATTAGAACCAAGGAGATTGCCAAATTGATGAAAGGACATACGATTGCTGAAATTATCGAGGTGTTAGATATGATTCCAATAACGCCAGATTTTGAGCAAACAGTGCAGGCATTGAAGCAAAAAGGTTGTGTGATTGGGATTGTAAGCGATAGCTATAGCTTGGTGACGAATCATCTGATGCACCGATTTCAATTGGATTTTACGATGGCCAATGATCTAGAGTTTTGGAGAGGGAATACGACTGGTGAAGTTAAAATTCCTTCGGCTTTTTTTAGACACCACGAAGCCAAGTGTAAACACGATTATTGCAAAAGCCATGTGATTTCTTATGTGTCAGCAGCTTTGGGATTGACGCTCGATGAAATAATGGTGATTGGAGATGGCGAGAACGATATGTGTATGGTACAAAAAGCAGGTTTAGGATTTTCGTTTTGTGCCAGTCATCCTGCTTTAGAATTAGTGGCTGATGTGGTGCTTCGAGAAAGGAGTTTTGAGCCTATGCTCGCGTATGTAGAGTAGAATATGAACTATTGTGGATTTAGGATTTCTGATTTCGGAAGTGTAATCTTTTATGTTTTGTAAAAAATAGAGGTATTTTACTCTATTTCCGAAATCAAAAATCCCAAATCCGAAATTGCTTACAATCTTTCGTACAGTACTATCATAAACAAGAAATGCTCCCCAAAGCGGGGAGCACTCTATATTTAGTGGAAGGTAATAAATCGTTCTAGTAATGAATTTTGAATGTAGAGTTTGGGTAATTGTATTTCCCATATTTCCTAAATCAGCCATCCAAAATCCACCATTGAAAAGCTTCTTCTATTCCTCATGAACGGCCATTTCTTGTGGCGATTTCATAATCATTGTTCTGGTAGGAAATGGAATTTCGATGGATTCTTCTCTAAATTTTTTATGAATATCTTTCATAAATTCATGTTTGATGAGAAACTGATCACTAAAAGTTTTGGCTCTCATAATAACCGTCATTTTAATGGAAGATTCTTCAAAAGAATTGAATCTTACAACTGGTGTAAAATTCTCTACGGCTCCTTCTAATCTAAGCATTGTACTAGTGGCTACTTCGATGGCAACCTTTTCTACATACTCCAAATCGCAATCATACGAAATGCCAATACTAACAGTTGCAGGGGTTTCGGTATCAGGAAAATTATAATTTTTGAGCGCATTGGTCGAGATTTTCGAATTGGGAACAATCACAATATGGTTTGCCATTGTTCTAATTGTAGTATTTCGCCAAGTAATATCTTCAATAAAGCCTTCTTCGCCTGTCGAAAGCTGTACATAATCTTGCGGACGAATCTTCTTTGACACTAATAACTGCAAACCTGCAAAAAGGTTTGACAAGGTGTCTTGTAGCGCCAAGGCTACAGCCAAGCCGCTGACTCCCAGTGCGGTAAGTGCTGGTGCGACTGATACGCCAACGCTTTGCAAAATCATTACTAATGCACCAATATAAATGGCTACTCGAATGATATTAGTAATGATAGAGGACGTTGGCACAGACCCATTTACTTGAGGCATTTTTTGATTCGCCAAGCTCGTGAAAAAATTGGCACAGGCTTTGGCAATACTAAAAATTAAAAAAATATGAGCTATTCTGCCTGCATAGATTTGATAATGCCCCAACTCTTTATTGTAATATTCCACCCCCATTTCCAAGAAAATAGCTGCAAGTAAGGGCACAATATTGTTGTGGATACTTACCAATAAAATATCATTGAAACTCGCCTCTGAGTGAATCGTATCAAAGTTGCCATAAGCTGCCTTTACACGTCCTCGCCAAATGGTCTGAGCTGTTTTGGCGATACCTACACCAGCACAAATCCAGCCTAAAAGAAATACTATTATAATCCAGTTTGATTCTAACATAATATCCAAAATTGTACGCTTGAGTAGAAATAAGCGAAAGATTTAACATGATTGATTAAACCCAAGTAGTTGCTTGAGTTAAAATATATACGATAAAATAGTGGAAAAGTTTTTTAATAAGTAGGAGTGATTGGTTTTGAATGCTGTCTTTTGAATTGGACACCATTTTTTGTGATGGATAAAGCTTTTTACACCGAAATAAGCTTCGAAATATGTATTGTTATCAAGTTTATCGCAAACTTGTTCTAAAAATACTAGACACTACTTAGCGTTATACTTCTTTACATTTGATGATACAAAGGAAATACGCCAGACTTAAAGTCCAATTAATAAATAATTAGAATCGAATTAGATTGTCTAATGATAGAAAACCTTCAGGGCTTTATTTAAAAAAGCCCCAAATCAATAATTTAGCGCATTTTTATACAATTGTAGATTTGGGATTGCTGATTATGGAAATAAACTAAAATGCCTTTATTTGTCATAAAAATAGAAGCTTACACTTCCGAAATCCAACGAATAGGACTTTTGGTCAGGTGTGGAATTTGAAATACCTTTGCTTGAATGTATTGTGGTGTAAATAGTTGTTTTTAAGTTGCTTACGATTTGGAAATGGGTTTCCGATAGCCGACACTAAGGTGCGGATAAGTTCCAAAGGTTGAGGTTTATTTCGTTCGCCCCACTTGCCACAACCCCATGTTGGTAGCCGTTATTCTTCTTCGTCCTCTTCGTCAGTTAGTTGAATAAAGTCAATAATTAGTTTTATTGGTTGTCCGTTTTTGTCAAGTCCAACGTACCGAGAATATAAACCGTCTCCCCAACCAGAACCAAACATTATTATGTTGGCATTTGCATTTGACGGTGTGTAATTTATCCAGTCTTCTCCTCTTGAACTCGCTGGTATATTTACATTTTCTTTAAAATGACTTTCCAAGACATCCTTGTAAAAATTACCTTCCTTGTTTTTTGAGTCAAAATCAGCAATTTCTTGATTGTATAACTTCCAAGTTTCGTAGTCTGCAAAACAGCCAAGTCCGTTTTCAACTGGAAACATTCCATTCATTTTTTTCTCAAAATCGTCTGCTAATAAAGTTTCCGAGATTAGTGACAGTTCCCAAGAAACTGGAATTTCGTCTTTGAAGTTTAGTTCTGCATAAGCAACCCGTCCGCTATAACCCTCATAACCATCATCAATTCCAATGTAAAGGTAAACGGGATATTCGTCTGGCTTTACTGTCCAAGATTGAGGAAGTCCTAATTCTCGAAACATTGGGTCAGCGGAAATGATTTGCCCACTTGTTAATTTAAGATTTCCAGCGAAAAATCTATCATAATTTTTGTTGGTTTTTAGATTTTCAAAGTCTGAATAGTCAAACTCTATTTCTTCGTCAAAAATTGTTTGTTTGACTTTCTTATGCTGTACATCATGTTCGGTCCTCCCGAAAAATTTGTCAAGTAGTCCCATTGGTAATTATTAAGTCAGTTTGTCGATAGTTTCGGTTTTATATAATGGCTGCCCACATCCGATATCCGAAATGGTTGTTTCTTGATTCCCTAAATCCAGTGTTTGCGTTTAAAAAACCACAGTACTGCGGTAGATGAAAGCATCATTAAAATCAATGCCAAATAAAAACCATAGGGATGCAAAATGGTTGGCATGACTTGATAATTCATCCCAAAAATTCCAGCGATGAGCGTAGGAGGGAGGAAAACGATGGTCACAACCGTAAAGATTTTAATAATCTGGTTTTGTTCGAGGTTGATCAAACCTGTAAATGTATCTTGAAGATACTCCAGTCGCTCAAAATTGAAAGTGGTATATTCCGTCAAGGAACTAATATCTTTCAACACAATCCTTAATCTTTCACGGTAACTTTCTGGAAATAATCTACTTCGTTGAATACTCGATAATACACGCTGTTTGTCGATAATACTTTCACGAAGCATCATAGAGTTTTCTTGTAAAGTGTTGATTTTGAGGAGTATTTCTTGTTTTGGCTTTTTTTCGTTGGAAAGTGATTTACTGATGTTAGTAATTTCGCGTGACATATTTTCCAGCAAATCGGCATCGGCTTCGATGCGTGTTTCGAGCAATAACAAGAAAATATCAATACCAGTCTCAAAAGGTTCTACATATACACGCATCTTTTTTACAGTATCAGCAAAAGTTTTTGAATCGCCCTGACGATAGGTAAATAAAGTAGTATTTTTTATCAAAAACGAAACAGGATAACTATGATAGCCATGCTGGTCTATTTTAGAAAAATTGGAGTTGGCTACCATCATATCGCCCTGTTCAAAAAAACGAGCACTACTTTCAATCTCCACAATTTCTTGCGGTGTCTGAAAACTAACTTGGCATTTGCTTTCTATCCATTCTTCCTCTTCGGGACTTGGCGATTGCAAGTCCACCCAAATCACATTCGGAATTTGCGAGAGCATTCTCACGTCGTTTTCCTTTCTGATTTGTTTTTTCTCCTTATAAAAGATTCTTACCATGTCAGTAGTTGTTTTGGCGTTGGAGTCATATCCAAGACTTGTTCAACACTCGTTGCACTGAGGCAACCGAGATATAGTTTATGAATTAGGTTAGCTACTAATGAGCTTCTGAAAATATAAAACATCCTACATTAATACAAGCAATCTATGGGTTTTTGGAGGGTACTGTAGGGTATCAACTCAGAAAAATCCTATCTTTTTAAAACTTTACAAAGCTGTATTTTGTGGTAAGTTATTGTGTGTTAGTTGATTATAAAAAACGGTGCTGTGCTTAATTTATATATACCATTCACTCAACTTTTGGGCTATTCTCTTTTTGAAGAGAATTTAGTAAATTTCTTTTTCATGTGTAAAACAACAAGTCAAAACCTAGGAGTATGGAGAATCCAAAACTTTTTGAGCTCTTCGGTAAGATAAGACTGGTTATACTTTACCTAAACCAAACTAAATTAACCCAAGTACTCGTCGTACGCTCATCCTCAAACTATGTCTGCAAAGAATAAATTAAATCTGTTTGATACCACCATGCTGGTGGTAAGTCTCATTATTGGAATGGGAATTTTCCGTAATCCAGTCGAAGTAGCCAAATCTGCACAAAGCCCTTCAATCTTTTTTCTAGCTTGGATTCTGGGCGGAGTCGTTAGCTTTTTTGGAGGACTTACCTATGCCGAAATTGGGTCGAGATATGCCGTAAAAGGCGGTTTTTACAAAATATTTTCGTATTGCTATCACCCAGCTTTTGCCTTTATGGTCAACTGGATGTTAGTAATTTCCAATGCAGGAGCAACCTCTATTGTGGCTATTGTGGGCGCAGAGTACATCAATCCTATCATTATGCCAGCCTCATTACAGAATCCGATGGGAATAAAAATCACTTCGATCTCAACGATTGTCATTTTGTATATCATCAATTTTGTGGGCATTAGACTTTCTGCTCAAACGCAAAATCTATTGTCGATGATCAAAATGGTACTTATGGCATTATTAATCCTGACTATTTTTGCTGGTCACCCTGCTCCTGTAAGTCATACTAATTTTGCTATTAGTCAAGAGGCTTGGCAGTTTACCGATTATCTCAAAGCCTTGGCAGTGAGCTTTATTCCTATCTTTTTTACCTACGGAGGTTATCAACAAACTATCAACTTTGGTACTGACATCGAAAATCCTGTACGCAATACGCCTAAGGGTATTTTTATTGGTTGTAGCTTGGTCATGTTTTTGTATTTGGCTATCAACTTTGCCTATTACAAAGTTTTAGGAATAGAAGGTATTGCGCAGTCAAAATCATTAACGGCTGATTTGGCGAAGGTTTTCTTTGGGGAAATTGGCTTCAAATTCACGTCGGTATTGCTCTTTATTTCGGTACTAACTTTTGTAAACTCTGCTATGCTGACGAATCCAAGAGTCTACTTTGCGATGGCAGAAGATGGCGTTTTGCCGCAGGTTTTCAAAAAGCAAAATGATAAATCACAAGTACAGGAATTTGCTTTGACAGTTTTTGCTTCGTTTTTGGTGCTATTCCTCTTTTTTGCAGATTCCTTCAAAGAATTATTAAACTATGTAATGTTTTGCGATTCTGTAGGTATGATTACCTCGGCAGCAACGATTTTTTTGCTAAGAAAAAAGAGCAAAGAGATACTAGGCGAAACCTATACGATTGGTTTTGGGAAAGTCCTTTTTCCTGTCATTTTTATAGCTGTATATACGGTAGTTGCGATTAGCTCTTTGGTTGAGAATAAGGAGAATTTACCAACTGCTATCGGTCTATTTTTGGGTGGCTTACCGCTGTATTATATTCTGAAAAAAGCAATGGATAATTTGAAAATATAGCGTACAAGGCACAAAGGCACAAAGGCACAAAGGCACAAAGGCACAAAGGCACAAAGGCACAAAGGCACAAAGGCACAAAGGCACAAAAATGATATAAAGAGTAAAGTTATCATTAAAAGCGGGGATATTCATGATGTGACAAGTGCCTCAAAAACAAAACTTATGGAAGACATTTCTTTAATTATTAACCAACTTGGCGAGGAGCGTGATTTGTATTATCAGGCTGTTTCTCCGCCAATTATGCAAACCTCCAATTTTGCGTTTAAGGATTTTGCTAGTATGCGCTCAACTTTTGAGGACGAATATGCTGGCGATTATATCTATACTAAAGCCAAAAATCCTACGGTAGATATGCTCAGACTCAAATTAGCAGCCTTGCAAGGTGCTGAAGATGCGCTGGTGACTAACTCTGGGAGTTCGGCTATTTTTTGTTCGATTTTGGCAAATGTCAAAGCTGGGGATCATATTATTTCGGTTCGCCAGCCCTATTCTTGGGCTCGAAATATGTTTGAGGTTGTATTGCCAAAATTCAATATCACACATACCTATGTAGACGGTAGAGATATTCGCAATTTTGAAGAGGCTTTGCAAGAAAACACCACCCTGATTTATCTCGAATCACCTAATTCGTTTAGTTTTGAGTTGCAGGATTTAGAGGCGGTTGGGAACTTTGCTCGTGCCAGAGGCATTACTACTATTATAGACAACAGTTATTGTACACCGCTTTTTCAGAATCCTCATGCTTACGGGATTGACTTGTGTTTGCATTCGGCAACTAAGTATATATCAGGGCATTCGGATACTGTTGCGGGTGTAATTACTGGCTCGAAGGTTCGGTTGAAAAAGATATTTGATTCAGAACTTTCCAATTCAGGAACAAGTCTTTCTCCATTTAATGCTTGGCTTTTGTTGCGTGGCTTGCGAACTTTGCCTATCCGTTTGAAGCATATTACTGAAAGCACGATGGCTTTGTTGCCATTTTTGAAAAATCACCCGAAAATCGCAAAAGTGATATTTCCTTTCGATACCGATTTCCCTCAGTACGAATTGGCTCGGAAACAAATGACGGGTGCTTGCGGATTGTTGACAATTGTGCTTCCGCCAGTAACTTATGAGCAAATTGAGCAATTTGCGACAGGACTCAAACATTTTTTGTTGGCTGTTAGCTGGGGTGGACATGAATCTTTAGTGATGCCCAAGGCCGCAGGAATTCGTCCAGAAAATTATGATTCGAGTAATGAGGAACACCGAATGGTGCGATTGTATATTGGTTTAGAAAGTGTAGAAGAGCTTCAACAAGATTTGAACCAAGCCTTAGAGGTGATAAGTTAGTACACAAAAAAATAATTATTGAGCCTCAGGCTTTCAGGTATGGGTTTTCGGCTGTGGGCTTTGGGAAAAAGCTTGTCTATGGTTGTTAAAAAACATGTTAAAACTCTTTACCTAATTCCTAAATCACACAATTTGAATCTAACTGTGCGCAATCACTTATTCACGCTTAAAAACTATTTTTTTCAATAATGGATAATGCTTTGCTACGACAAACTTATCCCAATCTCTATGAGTACACAAATTGCATTTATTTTTGACATGGACGGGGTTTTAGTTGATAACCTTGAGTTTCATGTAACAGCATGGTTGGAGTTTTGTGCCGATAAAAACATTCCTTTAAATCGTGAGGAGTTTTTTCAAAATTTGAATGGTAAAAACGCACAAGATACCATGAATTATTTCTTCAAACGTGAGGTAGAACCAGAATTGGCACATGCCCTAAACGAAGAAAAAGAAGTCATTTATCGCTCAATTTATTTGCCACATATCAAACCTGCTAATGGCTTGGTGGAGCTTTTGGAATCATTGAAAGCTAAAGGTGTGAAATTGGCTGTTGGTACTTCTGCTCCTCCTGCCAATGTCGATTTTACTTTGGATAACGCAGGCATTCGTCATTATTTTGATGAAATTGTGGATGCTTCGATGGTAAAACATGGCAAACCAGCGCCAGATATTTATTTGAAAGCAGCCGAAAAATTAGGTGTACCAATCGAACATTGTGTAGTAGCAGAAGACGCTATGCAAGGAATTCAAGCTGGTTTGAGTGCAGGAATGAAAGTAATCGGTATCACAACCTCACATACCGCAGAGGAGCTAGCTCATACGCACCTACAAGCACCAGATTTTACGACCATCAGCTACGATACTTTAGTGGAGTTGTTGGGTGTGGAATAATTCTAGATTTGAAAATTTGAGGATTTGAAGATTTGAAAGTTCTAGGATTAGAGGATTAGACGATTTAGAATTTTGAAAATCTCATAATTGGTTAGCGTTAAAGATAATAACATAACCAGCCCTCGACCAATAATTCCACTTAGTGGGTGAATTTATTCACCCATGACGAAAATGCTGGAATAGCTTTAATCAAAACAGGCGGTAAAAAACTAAGTTTTACCGCCTGTTTTGATTGATACTGTATAAAATAAGATTTTTGAGTACGGCAACCGCACGGGTTGCAACTACACCTTTTAATGCCAATATATTGAACTACCTCATCAATAATTCCATTTTCTAATCATCAAATCTCCAAACCCTCAAATCCTAAAATTTTCAAATCTTCAAATTATCAAATTCCCAAATTTTCAAATCATCAAATTAATCCCCCTTTTTCCAGTAAAAATAAAAAGGCAGACCAGTTGCCATAAGTCCTAGACCAATTATGGCTTCGCTTGGGCGCTCCATCAAGGTATTTATTAAAAGAACAATACAAAAAAGTATAAAGATCGCAGGGACAAATGGATAGGCGATTACTTTGTATGGACGTGGTGCATCGGGCATTTTTTTACGTAAAATAAATACCCCAAAAGTCGTAGCGCCATAAAAAATAAAGGCGGCAAAAATCAACATATCTGTCAGTTGGTCGAAAGTGCCCGAAAGTACCAATAACGATGCCCAAACTGCTTGTAATGTCAATGCTTTTGATGGAGTATTGTATTTTGGATGAATATAGTCCACTTGTTTGAAGAACATTTTTTCGTGTGCCATGGCATAAAAAAGACGCGAAGCCAACAAAATTGTGCTACTCGTACAATTGAAGGTAGTTACCAAAATCAAACACGAAATCAAGACGCCTCCCCATGAGCCAAGAAAATGCGTAACCACCGCCACAGCACCAATGCCGTTTTTGGTCTCGTGAATTTTGATAAACTCGTCAATTGGTAAAATATAGAGGTACACAAAATTCATCATCATATACATTGCAATAATGATAATCATCCCAATGGTCAGTGCCAAGGGAAGATTTCTTTGTGGATTTTTGATTTCGCCACCAATATAGCCCACACTATTCCAGCCTTCATACCCCCAAAATGCACTCAAACACGCTAACGCCAAGGCTTTGAACAAGGTACCGCCTTGCATTTCCTCTGGATTAAATTTGGCACTGTTTAGTTTGAGATATTCCCAGTTACCCACACTAGAAGTAAGCCCCAAAATGATAATACCAACCATAACGATAATCATCAGCGTCACGAGAGTATTACTGAGTTTTTCGCCCAACTTTAAGCCTTTGGTATTAAAATAGGTTAGAAATATGATTAGGGCAATGGCGATAAACTTGATGCCTAAATTATCCAGAAAATGTAGTCCTAAAAAACTCATTTCGCTCATTTCGGGCGACGAGTTAGGAATAGGAACTAAGCTATTCAAAGATTGTGCAAACACATAAGCAATGGACGCAATGGAGGCTGTACGAATCACAGCAAAGTTGGTCCAGCCGAAAAGAAAAGCAAAAAAGCGATTGTAAATTTTACGATAGTACACAAAATCTCCTCCCGAATCTGCCAACATACTAGCTACTTCGGCATTGCTGAGCGTACCTGCTAAGCTAATTAATCCCGCAACCAACCATGCGGTAAGGACAAGCCCTGGCGACTGTAGTTCGGCCGACATGGGGGCAATTTTTTTGAATACTCCAGTACCAATTACAGAACTGATTACGAGTACAATAGCGGAGGTGAGTCCAATAGAACGTACTAATTTTCCTTGATTATCGGAAGGGTTTTGCATAGTGTGGTTTGAGTTATTGGGGAGATAAGACAAAATTTAGTTGGTGAAAAATGTATTCAATTTTTTCTAAAGCAATACCGAAGACTGCTTTTCTGAAAAACAAGTTTATACAAATTAGTCAATAAGCCTTTGAGTTCCAAATTCTATAGAATACGAGCTACTTTGGTAAGTGCTTTGCTATAGAAAAACCAAGAGACATTTGTCATTAAATGATTGAAAGTTAAAAACAATCTTGAAATTGTGGCGGTGATTCGAAAAAGCTGGCTTAATTTTGAGGCGTTTACTATGTATTACTACTGATTAAATGATGGATAAGTGAAGAATTATATTTGAAAGAGTGTTTATTCAAGTGTTTTTCATTTGAGCTTTAAGTACTTATCCTATGAGTATTTCCCTCATAAGACATCACACATATATCGTAGATTTCTGAGTAATTATTTTACCTTTGCTAGATTACCTTAACATTTAACAACAGCTAAACTGTGAAGAAAACTTTACTACTTCTTACTATTCTTTTCATCAACATTTTATCGGCACAAGCCCAAAAAATCAACGAGTCAACTCAATATCATATCAAGCCTGCAACAGGGAAAATCAATATTGATGGTAACCTTGAAGACCCCGCTTGGAAAGATACCGAGTTGGGTGGAGATTTTTGGATGATTACGCCGACTGATACCGCCAAGGCCAAAGGCAAAACGGAATTTCGTTTTACTTACGACGAGAATTTTTTGTACGTGGCGGCTATTTGCCATGAATCCATCAAAAACAAATCCTATATCGTAGAATCTCTAAAGCGAGATTTTAGCTTTGGAAATAACGACAACCTCTGGTTGATTTTAGAGCCTTTCAATGATCTTACAAATGGGTTTGTGTTTGGTACAAATGCGGCTGGAGCACAATTTGACGGGATTATTTCGGAAGGAACCAATCTCAATGCCAACTGGGATAATAAATGGTATTCATCAACCAAGTATATGGGCGATCATTGGGTAATGGAAGCTGCGATTCCTTTCAAAACACTGCGTTACAAAGCTGGCGAAACGCGTTGGGGGATGAACTTTAGTCGTTTGGATTTAAAATCTAATGAAAAGTCTTGTTGGGCTCGTATTCCTAAGCAGTTCTTTAGTATTACTTTGGCGTATACAGGTTCATTGGTATGGGATACTCCACCACCAACGCCAAAAAACAATTTCTCGATTATTCCGTATGCCTTGACGGGTGTAAACAAAGACTACGCCAAGGGAACTGATGCGACGATCAGAAAAGACGTTGGAGTAGATGCCAAAATCGCAGTATCTTCGGCACTGAATTTAGACTTGACGGTAAACCCTGATTTCTCACAGGTAGATGTCGACCAGCAAGTAACAAACCTAGATCGTTTTGAGTTGTTTTTTCCTGAAAGAAGACAGTTTTTCTTAGAAAATTCTGACTTGTTTAACAATTTTGGTTTCAAATCTATTCGTCCATTTTTCTCCAGAAGGATAGGTTTAGGTTCACCGATTCAATTTGGGGCTCGTTTAAGTGGAAAACTCAATAATAACTTGCGTATTGGTTTGATGAATATGCAAACCGACCCTAATAGTGCGTTGGGAAAACCTACACAAAACTTTTCGACCTTGGTTCTTCAACAAAAAGTATTTTCAAGGTCAAATATAGGTTTGATGTTTTTGAATAAAGAAGCGCTCAATTTTGACGAAAATAAAAATGTAGGATATACCAAATACAACCGTAACCTTGGTTTTGAATATAATCTAGCTTCTGCCAGTAATTTGTGGACAGGTAAGTTTTTGGTGCTAAAATCATTCACGCCAAAAGCTACTAACAGTACTAATACTGCATCGGGTGATGACTTCGTGCAAGCAACTAGCCTCTCGCATAATGGCACACACTGGGTGATACAATGGCAACATGAATACGTAGGCAAAAACTACAATGCCGAAGTAGGATATGTACCTCGTGTGGGTTATTTCAAAATAGACCCAGCTTTGACCTACTTACTATATCCAAAAAGTCCTACAAGTAAGGTATTTGTTCATGGCCCGACTGTAGAATCTGTCAATTACTGGAATACCAGTAGTAAGTTGACAGACTATACCAATATATTTGCTTATGGTATTCAGATGAAAAATAGAAGTGCTTTAACCCTCTGGACTGCTAAAGATTATGTAAAGTTACAATTCAAATTTAATCCATTAAATCCTTATACCTCTGAGTATTACGTCGCCAATCAAAGTGAACACTCGTGGCATTCGGCAGGATTTGATTATGTGTCAACGTCTAAGCGCCTGTTGACTTATACGCTATCTACGCGTGTGGGCGGTTATTATGGCGATGGTACACGTGTGGGTATTACGGGCTTGGTTGGGTATCGTTTTCAACCGTACGTGAGCTTTTCGGTAGGAGCCGATTATAACGATATTCGCAATGTATCTGTAGCAAATAGTGCCAATGATATTATATCTAAACAGTCAGCGAAATTTTTCTTGATTCGTTCAAAAGTAGATATTACGTTTACTAATAATTTGTATTGGACAACGTATTTTCAATACAACGAACAGCAAAAAAATGTAAACCTCAATACCCGTATTCAATGGCGATATAAACCAGCATCGGATATTTTCTTGGTATATACCGACAACTATGTGCCTAATTCGTTCGGTATCAAAGACCGAGCAATCGTTTTGAAAATGACGTATTGGTGGAATGTGTGATGCCTGCAACAGGTACAAAGGCACAAAGGCAACAGGGGTAAGTGAAAAGTGTATAGTTATAACCAAGGACAGAAAACAATTCCCTTTGTGCCTCTGTGCCTTATGCCTGATCCCTATTAAAAACTAAAATGACAACAATCCCAACAAAACCTCGTTTGTCGATAGAGTATTGTCCGAAATGCAACTGGTTGATGCGCTCGGCTTGGATGGCTCAAGAGTTATTGACTACCTTTGAGGAGGATTTGGGCGAAGTGGCGCTTATTCCTTCCGAAATTGCAGGGCGATTTACTATTATGGTCGAAGATGAAATTCTTTTTGACCGAAAAAGAGAAGGACGTTTTCCCGAAATCAAAGAATTAAAGCAATTGGTGCGCGATAAAGTTTGTCCTGAAAAAAGCCTTGGGCATTCGGATAAAAATCAAAACCAAAGTAAATAATGGCTCTGTCAGAAGAACGGTAGCAATTGCGGATTTGGGATTATTGATTTCGGAAGTGTTTGAAATACAGTATTTGATGATGCCGAAATCCAACATCCGAAACCCGCAATCCAATAATTCATCACTTATAAAGAAACTTCCATGAAAAAACTTGTTTTGGGCTTTTGTGCACTTGGTCTCTTAGTAGCTTGTTCAGCCAAAAAAGCTGAAAAAGAAGAGGTTAAAGGTGAAAGTATTCCCTATAACTTAAATAAACCCGTACAAAAATACCTATTACCTAGAGCGCTCGACGAGATTTCGGGTTTGTCCTTTTACAAGAAAAACCAATTGGCTTGTGTCAACGACGAAGAAGGAACGCTATTCATTTATGATTTTGTCAAAAAAGAAATTGTCAAAAAAGTCGATTTTGGTAAGTCGGGAGACTATGAGGGTGTAGAGGTTGTAGGCGACGAAATATTTGTCATGAAAAGCAATGGTAAAATCCATAGTTTCAAAATAGAAGAACCGTTTGAAAGAGACCTCGATTGTTCGCACAAAGACGTCAAAGAATACGAAGGTTTGAGCTATGATCCTAAAAAGAATTATTTGTTATTGGCTGCCAAGCAAAGAAGCAAAGACAAAGACGATGTAAAGATGATTTATGCCTATAATCTCAACAATCAATCTTTGTTCAAATACATTGGTATCCCCGAATCTCAAGTAAAAACCGATAAAGGTGGTAAGGAATTTCGTCCTTCAGGGATTGCCATTCATCCTTTAACGGGGGATATGTACATCATAGCCTCACAAGGCAAAAAACTGCTGGTGTTGGCAGAAGATGGTCACAAAAAAGCCATTGTAGATTTAGACCCAAGCTTATATACACAGCCCGAAGGAATATGCTTTACGCCTCAGGGTGAGTTGTTTATTTCCTCGGAAGGAAATGGGAAGTCGGGTTATATCTTACAATTTTCTCCGAAAAGCGTGAAATAGGTGTTGTTCAGGGAAAAAATCAAAAACTCAGTAAGTTTTTAAAGAACTTTCGACGCAAATTTCGTTAATACCTTAAATGAAATAGCATATTGTACTTTCAATCAAAACCATTTTCCAAAATGAAAAAATTACTTTTCTTATCCTTATTAACTCTTATTGCTTTTGTAGGTAAAGCACAACATGGCGCAGGTGACAAAGCTAAAAGACCATCACCTCCAGCAACTGCTACAGCTACAGTAAACGGCGCTACAATCAAAATCGACTATAGCCAACCATCGGTAAAAGGTCGTAACGTATGGGCTGGTGACTTGGCTCCTTATGGCAAAGTATGGCGTACAGGTGCAAACGAAGCTACTGTTTTTGAAGTTTCGAAAGACGTAACAGTTGAAGGAAAAGCATTGAAAGCAGGTAAATACGCATTGTTCTCTATCCCTGGTGAAAAAGAATGGGTGATTATTTTCAACAAAAAATCAAACCAATGGGGTGCGTATGACTACAAAGAGTCAGACGATGCATTGCGTGTAACAGTACCAGCAAAAGCAGGTGCTATGACAGAGAAATTTACAATTACTGCTGAAAACTCAGGTAAAGTAACTTTGGCTTGGGATAAAGCTGCAGTAGCTTTTAACGTAAAATAAGAAATCAGTTATTTAGAGTGATATGCAAAGTCTTTTGTCTGTTTGGCAAAAGACTTTGTTTTTATAGGCTATACCCAAAAATATTTTCAATATTCTACGCTTTACTGTAATTTTGAATAACCTAACTACGACTTGTAGATTTGTTATGCGTTATATAGCCTTTATTTTATATTTCCTTTTTCTTTCCACGTCCGCTTTGGCACAAACTTTTATGTCGCAAGTGGATCCTCCAACTATTGGCAAAGTTTGCCCCGACTTTGGGGTATCTGTCATTACTCCGACAGGAAATGAGAAAGTAATCAACCTTCATGAACTTCGTGGAAAAGTTGTTATTCTGGAGTTTTGGGCTACTTATTGTGCTCCTTGTATTCCTTCTTTGAGCCATTTTGAACGAATCAAAAAACAATATGGCAATGCTGTCGAAATTATAGCTATTTCGGACGAAAACCGTGATAAGGTAGATGCTTTTATTGCCAAACGCAATATTCATAATGTCCTTTTTGGGATGGACTGGGGGCATAAACTCAACGAACTCTTTTTCCATCATTTTATTCCGCATACGGTTGTAATCGATAAAAATGGGGTCGTAAAAGCATTTACTGCTCCTGACGAAATCGATGCTGAAATCGTAGGAAAGTTGATTCGAAATCAAAAAGTAGACATTGTGATGAAACAGGAGTTTCAAAACACCAATTCGATGGCTACTACTAATAATGTTGCATCTTCAAACAAAGTTTCTACTGTTTTTTCGAATATAAAAAACACACCTGATGTCAACGAATTACGGATCAGTTTGAGTCCATACGCTGAAGGGAAATCTACTGAATTTATCAAAGAATCCGAAAAGCATTGGGTATTTACCAATTGTACCTTGCCTTTGATGTATCAGATACTATACGATCAAAAAGAAAGTAGGGTTAAATTAGAAGTGCCTGACGAAAACAAATACGCTTCTGACCCCAACAATCAATATTGTTTGACAGTTCATATACCAGAGAGCATGGATAAAAACGTTCCTGAGTTAGCTTTGAACCAACTTGCGCAATTGTTTCCACTCAAGGCAAAATTTGAGTCAAGAAGTCAAATGGTTTTCGTTTTGGAAAAGGCAGATTCGAGCGTTGTTGTAAGTACTAGCGATAGCACGGGAATTATTCAGAAAGGACTTACAATCAGAGATTTAGTGAGCTATTTGGAAAGTAACCCCCACTTAGTCAATAATTTGGCAGTATTAAACCAAACAGGACTTCCTGATACTACGCTGATAGATTTGGACTGGTTTCAAAACTACAACGATGTGGTACCTAATAAGCTGAAAACCTTGGGATTGAAAGGAACTGAGCGAACAGTAGATTTGAACTGTTTGATTTTATACGAAGAAAAAAAGATAACTAAGGACGCACCATAACGGAAAGTTCCTAAATCTTTATTAAATTGGTCAACATTTGGATAAATCTTTACCACAAAAAGAAGTATTCAAAAGCAGCTAAATTCTCTTAAATGGTGTTGCAAATTGCATTTAATTCAAGATAATTTGTCTCAAAAATTGATAGAGAGTTGCATAATAATAAGTATTTTTACATAAATTAAGTCTTTTATAGACAAAAGGAGTAAAATTTCAATTTTGAAGTCGTAATATCTTTACCCCGAAAATAATCAAATATTTATCATAAAAATATGAAGAAAGTCCTCATCGCTGAAGATAGCTCAGTCATTCAAAACCTTGCTAAGAAGATTTTGGAATTCCAAAACTTTGAAATCCATTCTGTGAAAAATGGCCAACAGGTATTAGATGCAATGGAAAAAGAAGATTTTGATATTTTATTGCTAGACATCAACATGCCAGTTATGGACGGAATGGACTGCGCCAGAGCTGTACGTGGGTTGGCAGATGCTGAAAAAGCCAATATCCCAATTATCGCGATTACAGGAAATGCTCGTAACTATACGATGGATGACTTTAAATCTGCGGGATTCAACGATATGTTGGCTAAGCCATTAAACTTCGACGCGCTAGTAGCTCAAGTGAAGGCTCTTACAGAGAAATAATACCAGTTTTTGTAAATAAACAAAACCTCAGTTTTGTCATTATTTACCTAAAATGTTCTGATAAAAAGATGTCCCAAAGGATTGGTTTTCTTGACTAGTCCTTTGGTATTTTTGTTTGATACGGGTTGGTTTTGCCAACTTCCCAACGCTATTCTACATGAAAATTACCTTTCTTGGTACAGGTACCTCACAGGGCGTTCCGGTCATAGCCTGCAATTGTGAAGTGTGTCAATCATTGGACTATCGTGATAAACGTCTTCGCACTGCGATCCATATTGAGGTTGATGGAAAAAGTTTTGTGATTGATGCTGGACCGGATTTTCGTCAGCAGATGTTAAGGGAACGTATCCATAAGCTCGATGCCGTGATTTTTACGCATGAGCACAAAGACCATACCGCCGGACTCGATGACGTGCGGGCATATAATTTTTTCCAGAAAAAAGATATGCCAGTCTACGGTCGTGAGCAGGTATTGGAACAAATCAAAAGAGAGTTTGCTTACGCTTTTGCCGAAATCCGCTATCCCGGTATTCCTCAAATTAATTTGTGTCCCATCGAAAATCAACCTTTTGAAATAGAAGGTGTGAGTTTTTTGCCTATAGAGGTATTACATTACAAACTTCCCGTTTTTGGCTATCGTATCGGCGATTTTGCCTACATTACCGACGTCAATTATATTTCGGCGCATGAGTTGGCAAAAGTCAAAGGCGTGAAGGTATTGGTCTTGGGTGCCCTTCGTAGAGAAAAACATCTTTCACATTTTTCATTATCTGAAGCTATTGAGGTTTTTGAAAAAGTAAAACCAGAGATGGGTTATATTACGCATATCAGTCACCAAATGGGTATGCACTCTGATGTAGAAGAAGAATTGCCTACTAATATTCGATTGGCTTATGATGGGTTATCTCTTGTTCTGTAAACTCAGAAAGTTAAAATATCGGAACACCATTTGATAATCCAAAGAAATTGCTTAACTTTTGTTAATGACTGGTTTTACAGTTGTTAACAAACTAATTTGATAGCGATATTGTAAGGTTAAATAATGCTAACCTTCCAAATACGCAACCAATAATTTATTGTAAGAAATTACCCAAAGCTCTTCCTTGTGAAGGGCTTTTTTTATTCCGAAATGATGGCTCAAAAAGAAATCCTACCGTCAAAGACAGTAGGATTTACAGTTATTAACAAACTAAAATTGGCAATTGAATTGAACAAACACTGTTGTTCTGTGGGATATTCTCGACCTCAAGCTATTACAATTATCCCTTGTAAAACACCCATTTTGTGATTTCTTTCCAACTTGGTTTTTTACCATACATCAAGATACCTACACGGTACACCTTACCTGCGAGCCAAGTGGTTCCAATAAATCCAAGTATTAAGAGTGTTAGTGATAAGGCTATTTCCCAGTTTGACACACCGAATGGCAAACGCACCATCATGTCGATTGGGGAAGTTAGTGGAATGATAGAAGCCCAGAAGGCAATAGGACTATCAGGCTTTTGTAAAATAAATTGTGCTAATATAAAAGATAAAATGATAGGAATCGTAACTGGGAACATAAATTGTTGCGCTTCGGACGGGCTTTCGACGGCCGAACCGATTGCCGCAAATAGCGAGCTATACAATAAATAGCCGCCTAAGTAGTAGAGGATGAAGCAGAAAATCATTTTTCCTAACGATACATTTTCGATAGCATCGCTGATACTATTCAATGGATTTTCGGATTTTACGCTTGCTTCAAACTTCTTGATTTCGTCTTTGCTAAGACCTGCTTTTACTTTGGCTTGTACTTTCTCCTCAATTTTACCCGACATGATGGAAGAGGTAACCGTTGAAGCCGTGAAGGTCAAAACTCCCCACAACAAAAACTGAGTAAGACCTACCATACCGACACCGATGATTTTGCCAAGCATTAATTGGAATGGTCTTACCGAAGAAACTACGACTTCGATAATACGGTTGCTTTTTTCTTCAATAACGCCATTCATTACCTGCGAACCATACAAGAAGGCAGAGAGATAAAGAAGGAATCCAAAGATACCTCCCAAAATCATAGCACCACCCGAATTACTCGATTTTTCGCCGCCATCTTCATTGAGTGTATAAGTTTGAGCATCGACATTGATTTTGTTATCTTCAAGAACTTTAAGGTCAATCCCCGCATTTTTGAGCTTAATATTCCTTAGCTCATTCTGGATTTTGCCTTGAATGGCGTGCTGTGTGCCAATTCCAACGGTTTTTTTACCCAAAATTTGAACACCTTTAGGGTTCGTCAGAATGTCTTTCTCGATATGAACAACAATATCATCATTGCTTTTTTTCAAATCTTTTTTGGCTTCCTCTAAGGTTTTTTCACTGTAGATATAGGTATAATCACCTTCCGAGTTAAGTTTGCCTTTGAACAATTTACTGTCGTCCAATACGATAACGTTTCTGGAATCATCAGAATTGACAAATAACAATACTGGAATAGTATACACTGCTGCGATCAGAAAAGGAACCAAAATCGAGGCAATCCAGAACGATTTTTTCTTAACTCTGGTAATGTATTCCCGTTGTATAATCAGTAAAATCTTATTCATGATAGTTGAGGTTTAAAATTGTTGTAGGTATAACTGATGGACTATAAAATGGTATTGGCATCTTCGCCCACAACTTTGATAAATATTTCGTTGAAAGAAGGAATATTTTCGTTGAAAGCTTTTAAGTCTACTTGCTGAATAGCTTGACCAAGAAATTGATTGGCATTAGTACCGTCCAACAAACGTACTTTTGCTTTGGTAATACCTTCTACATTTTTGGCACTGAGAATCTCAAAAACTCCTTCAATAGGAGCAAGCGCTCCCGAATATTCAAGGTTGAAGGTATTGTCTCTAAAATGATTTTTTACCTCTTTCTTTTCTCCACTCAATACCACTTTAGATTTGTTGATCAAAGCAATATTGTCGCATAGTTCCTCGACAGACTCCATACGGTGCGTTGAAAAAATGATGGTAGTTCCTTTTTCTTTCAAAGCCAAAATCTCATCTTTTAGCAAATTAGCATTGATAGGGTCGAAGCCTGAGAACGGCTCGTCAAGGATCACCAGTTTAGGTTCGTGTACAATGGTGGCAATAAACTGTGTTTTTTGTTGCATCCCTTTCGACAAATCCTCAACGTTTTTGTCCCACCAACCTTTAATATCGAATTTGATAAACCAAGCTTTGAGTTTTTCAACCGCCTCAGCTTTAGGCATACCTTTAAGTTGGGCAAGGTACAAAAGTTGCTCGCCTACTTTCATCTTTTTGTAAAGACCACGTTCTTCTGGAAGATAGCCAATTACTTCGATATGTTTGGGTTGGAGTCTTTCACCATCCAAGATAATTTGACCTTCATCTGGACCAGTAATTTGATTGATAATTCGAATAAGAGAAGTTTTGCCAGCGCCATTAGGACCCAATAGACCAAAGATTGAACCTTGAGGTACCTGAATCGAAACGCCACTGAGAGCAGTATGTCCAGCATAACGCTTAACTACATTTTGCGCTTCAAGTATAATTGACATAAGCTAGGAGGGTTTAGTTTTGGAATAAATATAGGTTTGAACGAAATTTTCTTTTATCGTTGTTCCTATTAGGATACAAAAGAAAAAGAGTTTGTCAAAAGTCGTAATTCTTTTTGACAAACTCTTCTATTCCTGTGATAAAAGGTATTTGTTTCAGTATTATTCTGCTGATTCTGAAGATAGAGCTTCTTCTACGGCTGGAGTTGATGATTTTTTGCTAGAAGATTTTTTGGCAGGAGCTTCAGTTGCTTCTGAGCCTGTAACAAGAGCGATTTTTGCATCAAATGCTGCTTTTTCGGCTTCTTTAGCTTTAGCTTTTGCTACTTTTTTAGATTGTTCTTTAATTTTTTCTGCTGCTTTTTTCTCAGCTTTTTCTTTGGCTTCTTCTTCATCTTTTTGAAGTTTCGCATATTTCTTTGCGATTTCTTCAGAAGCCTTGTCTACAGTTTTTACTAATTTCTTAGCACTTTTTTCATTAAGGCCTTTGAGGTTAGACAAAATCAAAGCCGATATTTCGTCAACGAGTTGCTTTTTATCAGATTTCATGACAGGTTAATATTAAGATATTGTTAAATAATTATTAATAAATCGAAAGTATAAAAATGCCCAAAGCGAAAAAAGTAATTTGTATTAAGTTTTCACTTTGGGCTCAAAATTTAACATTAGATTATTCCTTTTCTTAGAAATGCTTGAATAATAAAGGGTTTTGGCAAGAAAGGTATTTACAAAATCTGTTTTAATAAACGTTTGTAGATATTTTGTAAAAAACTCAAAACTCAACATTCTGAACTCTACACTTATTGAATTCCTGCTACATAATGCCAACAAATAATGCCTGCTGTTACCGAAATGTTTAAGGAATGTTTAGTACCATATTGAGGAATTTCTAAACAATAATTGGCTTTTTTTACGGCTGTTTCATTTACTCCAAAAACCTCATTTCCGAAGATAAAAGCATATTTTTCGGTCTTTTTCGGCTGGAAATCTAGCAAGGAGGTACTACCTTCTACTTGTTCAATGGCAATGACTGTATAGCCCTCTGCTTGTAACTTTTCGATTAACTCAACCACATCTGGAGCGTGTTCCCAATCAACGGTTTCGTCCGCACCAAGCGCTGTTTTCTGGATTTCTCTATGAGGAGGTGTTGCTGTAATACCGCATAAATAGATTTTTTCAGCTTTGAAAGCATCAGCTGTTCTAAACACAGAACCTACATTGTTCATACTTCTGATGTCATCCAAAATCAAAATATAAGGCAATTTTTCGATAGCTCTAAACTCTTCGGCAGACAAGCGATTGAGCTCATCCATGGATAATTTACGCATTTTTTTCGATTTAAAATATTATTGCTGGTTCGTAAATTTTTAAAAGGGATTAAGTGAAAAAGCACATAGGCACAAAGTGAGAAGTTAGCTTAAATTTTGCGTCCGATTGTGCAACAACTATTCATCTTCTTACTCTTATCAAAAATCAACCAGCCATGTATCTGTTTCGTTGTAAGAGCAAAGTTACGACAAGGATATGAAAACCAAAGATTTTTGAACTTCAAGCAAAGATATATTCAAGCTAAAGGAGTTGCTTGCTTGGGCTTGGTTATCCTAATCAGTTTTACATATGATAAAAATCATTCTGAAGACTTTCGTTTCATTTTAGTTTTGAGAGAAAATCATGTAATCAATATTATGACAACGATTAGCCTTATCCAAAAATATAATGTTCCTGGTCCACGCTACACAAGTTATCCTACGGTTCCGTTCTGGAAAGTAGAACAGTTTACAGAAAAAGCTTGGATAGAAAGCTTGCAAAAAAGTTTTGCCGAAAGCAATCATCAAGGAATCAGTCTTTATATCCACCTGCCATATTGCGAAAGTCTTTGTACTTTTTGTGGTTGTAATAAGCGTATTACTAAAAACCACTCGGTAGAAGAACCTTATATCGACGCCCTTTTGAAGGAATGGGATATGTACACCGCTTTATTATCCGAAACTCCACGAATCGCCGAAATACACTTTGGAGGTGGTACACCAAGTTTTTTCAAGCCTCAAAATCTCGCTCGTTTGGTAAAAGGCATTTTAGCAAAAGCTACATTAGCAGATGAAATAGAATTTGGTTTTGAAGGACACCCAGGCAATACCACAGCCGAACATTTGGAGGTATTGCATCAATTAGGTTTTACGCGTGTAAGTTACGGCGTGCAAGATTATGACTTGCGAGTTCAAACGGCAATTCACCGTTTTCAGCCTTTTGAACAGGTAAAACAAGTGACAGAATTGAGCCGAAAATTAGGATATTCCTCTATCAGCCATGATTTGGTATTTGGATTACCATTTCAGACTTTAGCCAGTATTGAAGATACCATTCAAAAAACGATTGCTCTTAAACCCGACCGTATTGCGTTTTATTCCTACGCTCACGTACCTTGGATTAAAGGCAATGGTCAACGAGGATTTAAGGATGAAGATCTCCCAAGTCCTGCTTTGAAACGTCAGTTATATGAAAAGGGTAGAGCGATGTTGGAGGCAAATGGTTATTTCGAAATAGGTATGGACCACTTTGCATTGGCTAATGATTCGATGTATGTAGCTCGACAAAATGGCACGCTTAATCGTAATTTTATGGGCTATACCACCACAAAGACCAAAGTGATGATTGGTTTGGGTGTATCTTCTATCAGTGACTCTTGGACTGCTTTTGCTCAGAATGTAAAAGAGATTGAGACCTACATGGATAGTATCAACCAAAATAAACTTCCGCTTCATCGTGGACATATTTTGAATCAAGAAGACCTCAAAGTTCGTGAGCAAATCCTCAATCTGATTTGTCGATTCAAGACTACTTGGGATACAAATACTTGGACTTCTGAAGAAAAAGAAGCCTTATTCGAAAGACTTCAACCATTTATAGAAGACGATTTAATTGTTTTGCACGACCACGGCGTAGAGGTTTTGGAAGCTGGCAAAACGTTTATCCGCAATATCTGTATGGCATTTGATATGCGCATGATTAGAGAAAATCCCCAACACAGGCTTTTTTCGCAGACGATATGAGGAGGGACAAAGGGAACAGGCACAAAGGCACAAAGTGGAAGAGGGGATAGGGGATAGGCAAAGAGGGGCAGAGGGAACGGGCACAAAGGCACAGAGTGGGCAAGGGGAGAGAGGATAGAGGTTAGGTAAAGAAAGAGGGGCAGAGGCACAAAGGCATAAAGTGAGTAGTAACTTCACTTTGTGCCTTTGTGCCTCTGCCCCTGCCCCTCTGTCCCTCCCTTTAAGTCCTTGTAATATAAGTTATAACTATAGTTTAAAAATAAAATATAGTTTAAATCTATAATTATATATAAAATATCAATTTGATTTATAATTCTCGAGTCAGCAATTTTGTCATGTAAACATAACATAACAGTTATTAACAAACACATGAATAAATCCATAAAAATTGCTGCTCTGGCGCTATTATCATCGACTGTTGCAGTTGCACAAACTCCCCTAACTACTAACAATGGTTCTCCTGTTGGAGATAATCAAAACTCTAAAACAATCGGACAAAATGGACAAGTGTTGCTAGAAGATATCCATTTGATTGAAAAACTAGCCTCGTTCGACCGTGAGCGTATTCCTGAGCGTGTGGTACATGCACGTGGCGCTGGGGCTTATGGTGAATTTGTCTCAGAAGGCGAATTTTCAAAATATACCAAAGCGGCTTTGTTTGCGGCTAAAGGTAAAAAAACACCAGTTTTTGTTCGTTTTTCTACCGTAGTTCATGGAAATGGTTCACCAGAAACCTTGCGTGACCCACGTGGTTTTGCTACTAAGTTTTATACCGAGCAAGGCAATTATGATATCGTTGGTAATAACCTTCCTGTATTTTTTATTCGCGATGCCATCAAGTTTCCAGATATGGTACACGCTTTCAAACCATCGCCTATTTATAACAAGCAAGATCCCAACCGTGTGTTTGATTTTTTCTCACATATTCCAGAGGGAACACACATGTTGACACGTGTGTATTCGGACTTTGGTATCCCTGCTAATTATCGTCAAATGGATGGGTCGAGTGTTCATGCTTTCAAGTGGGTAAATGAAGCTGGCGAAGTGAGTTATGTAAAATATACTTGGAAAACGAATCAGGGTGTGAAAAACCTTACTGCTGATGAAGCTGCCAAAGTACAAGCCCAAGATTTCCAGCATGCTACGGTAGATTTATATGATAATATTAAAAAAGGAAACTTCCCTTCTTGGGATTTATTTGTACAAATCTTAAAGCCAGAAGATTTAGATAAATTCGATTTTAATCCACTAGATGTTACAAAAGTTTGGCCAGAGTCAATTGCTCCGTTGACAAAGGTTGGTAAAATGACTTTAAACCGTGTACCTGATAATTTCTTTGAAGAAGTTGAGCAGTCGGCTTTTGCGCCTGCCAATTTGGTACCAGGCATAGAGCCATCTGAAGACAAACTTTTGCAAGGTCGCTTATTTTCTTACACCGATACGCAACGTCACCGCATAGGAGGCAATTTTCAACAGCTTCCTATTAATGCACCAAGAGCGGCTGTGAATACATACAACCAAGATGGTGCTTTCAGCAATCGCCACAAAACTTCTGATGTAAACTATCAACCAAGTGTTGCGGCTGATGCTTTAACTGACAATGCACAATATAAATACTCAGTTTCGAAGTTTACCAATGTGACTACAGTTCAGCAAAAAATCACAAAGCCTAATGATTTTAAGCAAGCAGGTGATTTTTACCGCTCTTTGTCCGAAACAGATAAAGTAAGTTTGATTAAAAACTTATCTGGTGATTTGGCGGCTGTCAAAAACAAAGATGTAGCTCGCAAAATGGTAGGCTATTTCTACCTAGCTGATGCGGATTACGGTACTCGTTTGGCTAAAGCTCTCAACTTTAGCCGTGAGGAAGTTGAAGCCTTGTTTAGAAAATAAGTTATAATTAGGCCAAAAGGCAATAGGAATTAGTCATCATTTTATTGATAGCTCTTGATTTGCTTTTCTTTATATCAAACCAAATCGGGCAGGATTTAGGAGCGTATTTTGAAAAGTAAAACAATACTGTCAACGAATGTTTAAGCTAATACCTATTGCCTAACCACTAATATAAAAATGATTCATCATACCATGCCATCTATCAAAGTCATATCGCTTTCATATAAAACTGCTGATGTTGCAGTTCGTGGACAATTGCAGTTCTCGGAGGAGGAGGTGCAAACCTTTTTGGCAAATTTTCAAGCTCATGAAGACGTCAAATCCTTGATGCTTCTATCAACTTGTAACCGAACTGAATTGTATTTCGAGTCCGAAACTACATCCGCTAAAGACATGATTGAACAGATGTTGACTTTTAAGAATGTATGGATTGGTGGACATTTGCTTAAAGTTATTGAAACTACTCAAGAGTCAGCTCAGTATATGATGGAGGTGGCGATGGGATTACATTCAATGGTTTTGGGCGACAAACAAATTATTCAGCAAGTCAAAAGTGCTTATTTACAGAGTCAAAGCATGGGGCTTATTTCGGGAGCATTTGAGCGCTTGTTTCAACAAGTTTTTCGTTCATTTAAGCGAATTAGTAATGAAACCGCCTTTTTGAAAGGCTCTCAATCTACGAGTTATTTGGCAGTGGAGCACGCCAGAAGACTCGTAGGCAAACAAGCAAAAGTATTGTTATTGGGAGCTGGAGAAATCGCTAAAGATGTGGTCAAATATTTGGTTTCACAAGGTTTTGAAAATGTGGTAATTGCCAATCGCACTCTCGAAAAAGCCCAAGCACTTGCTAAATCGAGAGATTCTTACTTTTACTTTCCTTTTTCGGAAATACCTCAATACTTTTCTGATTTTGATGTGGTTATTTCAAGTATTGGCGTGAAAGATTTAATTCAAGATACCTTTTTCCGTAAATCTACTTTTCCTAAAGTATTGGTTGATTTAGCTGTTCCAGCAAGTATTTCTATATCTGAACAAACAAAGCAGTCGGTTCAGTTAATCAATATTGATACTTTGGTTGAAAAAATTCAGGTGAACAAGACCGAAAGCCAAGCAGCAGTTACCGAAGTTCAAACGATTATTGAGCAAGAGTTAGCACAATTTATGAAATGGTATGATTCATTACCTATCAACCAGTTTTTAGCTTCCTTGAAACAACATTATAAATCTACCATTCAAGAAAAATTACAACAACATAAGCAAGAGCTACCAGACGGAGTTATTGATTCTATCGTGGCTGCTTTGCTCAAAACACCAGCTGTAAGTCTGAAGAATATGAATTTACCAGAATCTGTTTCATCGGTTCAACAGCTCAATAATATTTACCACTTTTAGGCTTTTCATTTTATGAAAAATATACTTTTTGTATTGTGTTTCACTCTCATCATACATACAGCACAGGCACAACAATCTATTTGGAATGCTTGTCGTGAAGGCGATAAAACAACCGTAGAATCTTTATTAAAACAAGGGTTTTCTATTGACGCTCAAGACCATAAAGGCTTTACACCCTTAATCTTGGCAGTGTATAATCAACAAACAGATTTAGTAAAATATTTATTAGAAAAAGGCGCAAATCCTGATATTGCAGATACCTCTGGCAATACGGCCTTGATGGGAGCTACTTTTAAAGGATATACCGAAATCGCACAATTATTATTAGTAAAAAAGGCAAATCCTAATATTCAAAATGGTAATGGCGCTACAGCTTTGAGTTTTGCAGCTACTTTTGGGCATCTTTCTTTAGTCAAAGTATTATTGCAGGCAGGAGCCAACAAGCGTCTCCAAGATCGTTTTGGGAACACCCCTCTCAAAAATGCATTGATGCAGGAAAATACCGAAATAGCAGAGCTTTTGAAGTAAAATAGAGTTTAACACACATGAGTCATTATTGTAAAAATTTGTATGCCTTCAGGCGAGACGCCATACTTTGCGTCTAAGGTTGAGTCACATATCAAAAAAAGGGGTCGGAAAATAAATTCCAACCCCTTTTTTGATACTATATTTCAGAAAGATACCTCTCAAGACGCAATCATTGAGTCTCTACTGATGGAATTCGATTTTTACAATCACTCAATTTATACCTTCATCGTTCTCCAGCGACCTTTTTTGAAGAAATAAATGCCCATCAGTGCCAAAATAGATTCGGCAATGGCGATGGATAAGAATACCCCAAGCGGCCCCCAATGCCAGTATTGCGCCATCAGATAAGCCAAAGGTATTTCGATGAGCCAGAAACAAATAAAGTTCATAATCGTTGGCGTGCGAGTATCGCCAGCACCATTGAGTGCTTGTCCGATGACCATTCCGTAGCCAAAAAAGAGATAGCCCGCACTCATGATTTGCAAACATAAAACACCTACTTCTACGACTTTGGGATTATTGTTGAAAATTGAAATGAAGTTCTCCGCAAAACCTAAAAACAATAAGCCTACCAACAATAGAAATATCATATTGTAAAAAGCGGTTCTCCAAACAGATTTCTCAGCTCGGTCAGGCTGTTTAGCGCCTAAATTTTGTCCCATCAAGGTAGCGGCGGCATTCGCCATACCCCATGCTGGCAAAATCGTAAACACGATAATTCTGATAGCAATAGTATAACCTGCCACGGCGTCGCTTCCGAAACTTGAGATAATACGCGTTAAGAAAATCCAACTTGCCGACTGAATCAAGAATTGCCCTGTACCACCCGAACCAATAGCAATCAAGTTTTTGAGGACAGCCCAGTCTGGTTTGAGTAATCTCAATTCTAAGCGAAGGTTGCCTTGCCCTTTTTGTAAAGACCATAATTGGTATAATACGCCAATAGTTCTACCTGTAGTAGTGGCAATGGCTGCGCCTTCTACCCCAAACTTTAACCCCATAATCAAGAGAGCATCGAGTGCCATATTGATGATATTGGCCAAAATAATCGAACGCATCGCCGTAGAGGCATCTCCTGCACCACGCAATGCACCGCTGAGTGTGTAAAGTAAAATTACAGCAGGACTACTAATAAACATCAAGCGAGTAAACAAGGCTCCTTGCTCAATCAAATGAGGTTCGCCACCCATAAGTGCGAGGATTTGTTCAGCAAAAATTGCCCCAGGAATTCCAACGAGCGCCGATAAAACTAAGGAAATAAGAATTACCTGAGATACGGCATGAGCGGCCGCTTCGGGGTTTCCTTCGCCTGTTCGACGTGAGACAATGGCGGTAGCTGCCGAGCTAAGACCTATGGCAACCGAATAAATCAGGGTAAGTACCGATTCGGTCAACCCAACGGTAGCGATGGCTTCTATGCTAATTTTAGATACAAAAAAGGCATCAACAATTGCAAAGAGCGATTCTCCGATCATTTCTAATATCATAGGAATAGATAAAAGAAAAATCGCTCGATTAATGCTCATTTGAGTATAATTCTGTTCTTCTCCACGAATAGCTTCGAGGAATAGTTCAATGTATTTTTTCATTGAGAATTGCGATACGATAAGATAATGGTAAAATAATATAGCTTTTTATAAAGCAGAAAAGCCTAGTTTTTGACTAGGAAAATAAGAGGGGAAAATAAAGTACCACGTAGGGACTAAATATTAGAAAATCATGGGCATTTACGGCTTAAAGCCTGTTTGAGGTTGGTGTTGCAAAGGTAATAGGATTTAGGACTTTTTATAGAATGTTCTAAAAAATCTTTTCAAAGAAATAAAGAGTATTTTGTCTTTCTCTACACAGCTAAATGATTTGAAATAAAGGATTTACAACCTAAAACAAGTCAAGATAGTGAAGAGTTTCCTTGAAAAATGGCGTTTAAATAAAATTTAGCAGGATTTTAATAAAAAATTAAACATTCAGAAGGACTTTATACATCCAATCTATTCGATATGGCGTAAGTTTGGTATGAACGAAAAATCCTCAGTATTTATACCTATAGATATTTAGCGAAATTTCGCTTAGAATTAATATTCCGCCATCTTACTTTTGTATCAAGATTTGTCACAAATCTTTTCTTATAACAAAACAAACCTTGAAACGAGTAAATCATGATACAAGAATCTATTTATGAACAAGAACTGAGTCATTGGATTGAAGATGAAAAAGCAGCGCTGGAATTGGTAAATGTGGTAGGTAAACTTTGGTTTGAAAAATCGGTAGAATTGCTGCTTTTTAGAAACCAAATGTTTGATGTGAGCTCTTCGGGCTTGTTAAGTTTACATGATTACGCACAGAATTTTATTGGTCAACCTATTACAGTACAAGTAACATTAGAATTGGCTCAGGCTATTCATGAGATAGAAATTTCACCATCACGCATAGACATGGGGCGTTTGGGAAGTGAGTGGTTGCAAGAATCTGTATTATACGATAATGCCAAGCAATTTGTCGTAACTAAGTTGGGCGATTTTATTGGAAAAGATCGACTTTGTTTGACGCCCAAAGATGTGGTTTTATATGGTTTTGGACGTATTGGTCGTTTGGCGGCACGTATGTTGGTAAGTATGGCAGGCAAAGGCGAACAGTTGCGTTTGAGAGCCATCGTAACCCGTGACCGTTCGGCAGAAGATATTTACAAACGTGCTGATTTGCTCAGAAATGACTCTATTTATGGTCCATTTGCTGGAACAGTTGCCGTTGACGAAGAAAATAGATGCCTGATTATCAATGGACAACGTGTGCAAATGATTAACGCCTCTTCGCCTGAGTCGATTGATTATACACAATACGATATTGATGATGCTTTGGTGATTGATAATACGGGTGTAAAACGAGACCGAGAGGGGTTGAGTAAACACCTTCTGGCAAAAGGAGTTAGCAAAGTATTATTGACAGCGCCAGGCAAAGGCGATATTCCGAATATTGTAGCTGGGGTCAATAATTTGGCGTATGAAGAAGGTGAAAATATATTTTCGGCTGCTTCATGTACTACAAATGCCATCGTTCCGATTTTGTCGGTTATTCATCAAGAATTAGGCATAGAAAGAGGACATATCGAAACGGTTCACTCTTACACTAATGACCAAAACTTGTTGGATAATTATCATCCAAAATCAAGAAGAGGTCGTTCGGCAGCACAAAATTTAGTAATTACCGAAACTGGGGCAGACAAAGCAGTAGCCAAAGTAATTCCTGAGTTGGCAGGCAAATTGACTGGAAATGCGATTCGTGTGCCAACGCCTAATGGTTCTTTGGCCGTATTGAACCTACAAATAGGACGCACGGTAACAAAAGAGGAGGTAAATGAAGTAATTCGTAAGGCTTCACTCAAGGGAGATTTAGTTGAGCAGATTCAGTATTCTATGTCCGAAGAATTAGTTTCTTCTGATATTATCGGAAGCCCAAGTCCATCTGTATTTGATAGTAGAGCGACGATTGTGTCAAAAGATGGAAAAAGCGTTGTGCTATATGTTTGGTACGACAACGAATATGGTTATACAAGACAAACGTTGAAAGTTGCTAAGAATATTTCTGGTGTTTTAAGGTTAATGTATTATTGAGTTAGTTTGATGGTTTAGGTTGCTACAATGAGACCTGTATCATTTGTTTAAGTAAAAAGGGATAGATAAGTAAAAAGCCTTCAAGATGTTTCTTGAGGGCTTTTTTGTGGGAAATATCAAACAAAAGAACAGTAGAAGGAGGTGGCCAAACCAATGCTTAAAACCTTCGCTCCCCCTAAAGTCTCCATTTTTCCCAATTTATATGAATTTTCTCTTTACTGGACAAAATTGAAGTTTCTAGTCGTTCCTAGTTCAAGACTTAGTCTTGGACTCACCTTTTAAACATTTTAAAACTGTTTTCATAAAATTCAGTGGTGAAGTCCAAACATCTGAATGTCCCTTACTCATTTTGTCCTATAATCAGATAAATCACTCATTTTCTCAACCACCAATTCACACAATACCTTTAGTAACCTGGGTTTTGTTTGTATAAACCATTGGTAAAGGTAATTTCTGCTTGAGGAATCGGTAAGTACTCATCACGACCTGCGGTAAATTTGGCAGTATTCAAGAAGGTACGTCTGGTTTTTTCCTTATTGATATAGGCATTCAACGTAGGTTCGGCGATACCCCAACGAACCAAGTCAAAGAAGCGAGGACCTTCAGTAGCAAACTCCATACGACGTTCCCATTGTAAGGCTTTACGAGCATAAGCTTGTGTCCAGCCTGTGGTAGTGTATTCTTTTACCAAATACTTCGAAGCAAAAGTGCCATCTGCTTTTTTGAGTCTGCCAGTACTTTCTGATGCACGTTTTCTCACTTGGTTGATAAGTGGCAATGCGCTTGCTTGTTGTCCCAATTCGATGTAGGCTTCTGCTTGCATTAACAATACATCGTCGTAGCGCAAAATATCGTAGTTTTTAGCAGTTCCCATAAATGGTCCAAGTTTGAAATACGAAGAACTACTTGCTAATTGTTGAGCACGCATCGAGTGAAAATTACCATAAACCCCAGCATCACGCACCCAGCTATTACTGAATGGCTTGGTGTTATCGTATTTGTACGGGTGACCATCAATACCTACGGTATGGTCAAGACGTGGGTCGACAGTAGCGGTATTCAAGTCGATATTCGAATCGTTGAAGGTATCAAATTTTGGTAAACCATTTTCGTCTGTAGCGTGGGCATTTACCAAGTTTTGGCTTGGTGCATGAAATCCGCAACAGCCATACTGAGGTGCTCCGTGAGGATAATTTAATCCATCTTCAAAATTCAAGCGTCCAGAAGTCGTACCGTCATTTATGGTAAACTGAATAGCAAAAATCGATTCAGAGCCATTTTCAGTTTCTGCCAAAAAGTTATCAGCAATATCTTTACTCAAACTGTATTTACCTGAAGAAATTACTGCCTGAGTTAAATTAACTACTTCCTGTAAACGAGTTTTATTGATATTGACAACTTGGTGTGTTTCATTTTGTTCGTATGCTTGGTACAAACGCAATTTTGCCAAATAGGCCTGAGCTGCCACTTTGTTGGCACGACCCAATTCTGGCTGAGAGCTTGGAAGGTTATCAATGGCAAACTGAAAATCTGCCGCAATTTTATTCCATGACTCCTCGTTACTTAAGCTATTTGACACCTTTAGTATTTCTTCAGCTGAAGCATTTTCGTCAAAAATGGGAATATTTTTATACAAAAGCTTCATCGTAAAATAGCTATGTGCACGTAAGAAACGAAGTTCAGCCAAGCGAGTCTTTTTGTTAGGATAGCTAGCTTCGCTAAGTGAGTTTACTGCACGCAATGCTACATTACATCTTGAAATCGACTTAAATAGATTTTGCCAAGTACGAGTTACAAACGAGTTAATAGAGGGCGTAACGAGGTTATAATGCTCAATGGCATCGATTTCACCAACGTCGCCTGTACCGCCACCGCCTTTGTAGGCATCATCGGAGCGTACACTTCCGTAGACCCAGTTACTATAAATCGGACCAATCATGTCGCCATTGCCAATAGCGGCATAAGCGGCAGTTACTAAGCCTTCCACAGCCGTAGGAGAGGTTAAATCAGATGAGGACAGCACACCTTTTGGTGTATAATCAAGGGCATCTTTACACGAGTTCATGGTAAGTAAGCCAGTGACAAATAAGAGGGAAAATATTTTTCTTTTCATGAGTTTACAATGGTTGCTTTAGGCTGTAAGCTGTATGCTTTAAGCAATGAGAACTACAGCCTAAATGATTTACGTAGTGTACTTTCAATACTAGCGTCAAAATATCTATTGATGCCGATAGCCTATCGCCTAGAGCCTATTGCTTTAAAACGATGCGTTTACACCGAATGTGAATGTTTGTGGAATTGGTACAGGGTTGATGTCGATTCGCTCAGGGTCTGGACCTTGGTAGCTTTTGCTTTTAATCCAGAATAAGTTTTCGCCCATTACATACACACGTAGCTTCGAGAAAACAGCTTTTGGTGTAAGCGTATAACCCACTTGAACATTACGCATTTTGAAGTACGAAGTATTTACCATAAAATAGTCCGAAGTACGAGTCTCGTTGTTATTGTCCTTCAAGGTAAGCGCTGGCACTGTTGTGTTAGTGTGTTGCGGAGTCCAAGCATCGAATACGCCAGGTCCTACGTTTTCACGGCTACGCATGAGGTTGTTATAAGTGGTGTACACATCAAAACCTGTACGTCCCGCTATACCCGAACCAAACAAGGACAGGTCAAAGTTTTTGTAAGTCATATCAAAACGAATACCGTATTCCAATGCTGGCAAAGTAGTACCAATCCAAGTGCGGTCAAGGTCGTCGATTTTACCATCATTATTAATATCTACATAGCGAATACGTCCTGGGGCAGCACCTACTTGCTGTGGCGCAGCATCTACTTCAGCTTGTGACTGGAATAAACCAGCAGTTTTGTAACCGAAAATATCAAACTGCGAATGTCCGATAATAGTGCTTACTAAGTTGCCAGGATAGGCTGGGCGAACTTCTTCAGGTAATTCAGTGATTTTATCTCTAAAATGAGCAAAGTTGGCTGATACATTATACTTCAAACCGTTGTTTACTTCACCATGATAACCCAATACCAATTCCCAACCCTTGTTTGATTTAGATGCACCATTTACCGCTTTGGTTTGGCCTTCGCCTAATGTTGCTGCTACTGGAGGAGTAATCAAGATACCAGTAGTTTGACGAGTAAAGTAATCGAATGAACCAAAGAATTTATTGTTCAAAAAAGCAAAGTCAATACCAGCATTTACTTCGTCGGTAGTTTCCCATTTCAAACCTGCGTTGGCTGCTTGCGTTTGTACAAAACCTGATGGCAATGTACCTGTATTAGCTCCAGATAAGGAATAAGCAGTCCCGATGTTCATGTATTGTTCCCAGAAACCACCTACTAATTGTGCTTGCGTAGTACCATAGCGAGTGTCAAACAAACCAAAACGAGCAATATCTCCAATTTGTTGGTTACCTACACGACCAATACCTGCACGAAGTTTTAGTTCAGAAACAGTATTATTGTTTTTCAAGAAATCTTCTTTATCCAATTTCCAACCCAACGATGCCGCAGGGAAAATACCATAGCGGTTGTCAGTACCAAATCTTGACGAACCATCGCGACGAACCGTTAATGCTGCCAAATATTTATCGCTGTAAGTATAATCTACACGTCCGAATTGAGAGAAAAGGATATTGCCTGTTACGTTACCTGTAAGTGTTGTATTACCTGTACCTGCACTCAAAGTGAAATAGTCTTCGTTTTGTAAGGCATATCCTTCTTTTTTCAAGAATTGCGTATTGAGTGTTGTTTTGATATATTCTGTACCCAATAAGAATTTGAATTGATGTTTGTCGTTCAAATCCCAGTTATAGCGAAGTGTATTTGACCAAGTTAAACTCAAATATTGGTTTTGGTCAAAGGTCAAACTGTTAGTAGTACGGTTAAAAGCTCCCTCTGAAAAAGTTGGCGTAATAATCTTGTTTTGGTAACTAGCGTTATCTACCCCTAAATTGGTTTTGAAAAATAAGTTTTTAATAGGTTGAACTTCAATAAAGATATTTCCGAAAGTACTCAAACGATTAGCATTGTTCCATTTGGCAATATCCTGCATGTGAAGCGGGTTGTTACGGTCAGAATAACCACCACCTGAAGCACCTGCATACGTCACACCGTCTTTTTGGTACACAGGAATAGTTGGTACCAAACTCACTGCCAAACCTGTAGTAGTTGCACCACCCAAGTCGGTAGCAGTAAGAGTTTCGTTTGAGTTAGCCACGCGAAGGTTTAAGCCAATACGAACTTTATCATTGAAGGCACGAGTCATAGCATTGATACTTCCGCTCAAACGGTCATAATTGGTAAAACGAAGCATACCTGTGTTTTTCAACTGACCAAAGTTTACCTCCAACGATGACGTTTTATTACCTGTCGAAATGGTAAAGTCGTTGCGAGTTACTACGCCCATTTTGTACATCACCGACTGCCAATCTGTATCGCCAACAGGTGTGTTTGGGTCGCCGCCCACGAAAGGTTTTGGCGTAACGCTATTGAGTATAGGATTGCTAAAGTTTTTGTTCCAATCAAAATTGTAAATTTCCCCATATCCCGAAGCTGGGTCTTGTCCATCGTTTATGGATGCTTGCCAAAGGGCTCTACCGCGGTCAACGGCATTAAGCATTTTGAAGCGCATTGCTTTTTCTGACTGGAAAGAAACACTGCTATTGAACTGGAACTCTACTTTTCCATTGGTATTTCCACCATTTTTGGTCGTTACGATAATTACCCCGTTTGATGCACGAGCACCATAGATAGATTCAGCGGAGGCATCTTTCAATACTTGCACTGATTCGATATTGGTTGGGCTAATGTTTTGGAAAACTTCTGGACGTGTTGTCGGAATACCGTCGATGATGTACAATGGGTCGTTATTGCCCAAGGTATTGGCACCACGAATCAAAATACGGCTGTTTGAGCCATTAGGCGAGCCATCTTTTTCGATATACAAACCAGCCACACGACCTTGTAGGGCTTGCATTGGGTTACCCGAACTAATATTTTTGAGCGGTTTCATATCTACCACTGCAACCGAGCCTGTGAGATCCTGCTTGCGTGAAGAAGTATAACCTACCACAACAACTTCGTTGAGCTGATTGCTAGATTCAAGGGCAATAACCAGATTGGTTTGTGTGCCAATAGTAACTGTTTGTGTGGTATAACCAACATAAGAAACCGTCAAACTTTTGGCCGTTTCTGGAACCGTCAACGTAAAATAGCCCTCGGCATTTGTAGATGTTCCTTTGGTTGTGCCTGTGATTTGGATATTGGCACCAATCAAGGTTTCTCTGGTTTCGACAGCTATTACTTTACCCGTAATAGTGCGTTGTTGTGCAAGTGATTGCTGGGAAAGTCCCAACATCGACAAGAGGAAAAAGAGTAATAAATTTTTTCTCATTATTTTAGGATTTATTAGTTAAAGATTTTTGAGGGACAAAGTGGCAAAGGCACAAAGGCATCGAGTGTTTCTATGTCGAAGAGATACAAAGCTTTTCTGGGAGATATGGCTTGAAACGCTTTTACTACCTTACGACATCGTCACATTTATTTTATCTGTTTGCGCCTTTTCCGCTAAACATTTTTCAATACTTTCTTCAGAAATAAATGGCGTAGCACCGTGATGCGTAGCTACCAACGCTCCAACGGCACAGGCTTTTTGTAAGGCATATTCATAGTTATCATTTTGTAAAAAACTAGATAGGAAACTCGCCAAAAATGAATCGCCACTACCGATGGTATCACATACCTCAACTGGAAAACCTTCGCTTCGATAATACAAACCTTGATGATAAAGCACAGCCCCGTCGGCACCCAGTGTGACACATATCGTCTTGAGTTGGAAATGGGTCGCTAACCTTGAAATTTGTTCTTCGAGGGTATTTTCTACAAAAAACCAAGAACAGATTTCTGCTAACTCATGATGATTTAGCTTGACCATATCGGCTTGTGTCATCAGATACGAAAGTGTGGTGGTATCATAATATGGCGGTCGGAGATTTACATCTAGTACTTTGAATTTGGCAACTTGCAAAAGCTCTTTTAGTGTTTCAAAACTTTGTGGTGAGCGTGCCGATAAACTTCCAAATACCAAACAATCTGCCTGAGCAACAGTGTCCAAGGCAAGAGGTTCGGACTGTATATAGTCCCATGCCACAGGTTTGACGATTTTATAAGTCACATTGCTTTTGTCATCCATATTGACTTTTACAACGCCCGTCAAATGGGTATTGCCTTGCTGAATGAGTTGACAATTGAGTGCTTTACTTTTGACAAAATCTATTAACTCTTTGCCTAGGTCATCGCTCCCGATACGACTGATAATAGATACCTGATGACCAAAATGTTTGAGATGAATGGCTACGTTCATAGGAGCACCACCAGGGATTTTTCCACTAGGAAGCATATCCCAAAGCATCTCGCCAAAGCATACAAATTGTTTCATTTGAAATAGGGTTTAATGAGCTAAAACGATTATTTCAGAATTTTCAAGACTAGTACCTTTGGTTTCAGGCATGATTTTCCAAGCAAAAAATCCTTGAATAATCATCATCAAAGCGAAAAAACTAAAGGTGACACCTCCTCCGAGGGTTTCGGCCAAATAGGGAAAGGTAAAGGTGATGATGGCTGCCAGTATCCAGTGGGTGAAACTCCCAATCGCTTGTCCATAGGCACGCACCTCGTTGGGAAATATTTCGGCAATAAATACCCAAATCACAGCGCCTTGCGAAAAACCAAAGAATCCAATAAATAGGAAGAGATAAAAAGGAACCCAGAGGCTATTGCCTCCCCAATAGAAAGATTGTGCCACCAATACTAGCGCTACTACCAAGCCAATCGAACCCCAACGCATAAGTGCTCTGCGACCAAATTTGTCGATAATGGCGATTCCCAAAAGTGTAGAAAGCAAGTTGACTAAGCCTATTCCCGCAGACGATAGAAGTGAAGATTCTTTGCCCAGTCCCGACATTTCGAAAATGCGGGGAGCAAAATAAATAATAGCATTAATGCCAGAAACTTGATTAAACACCGCAAATAGTACCGACAAGGTCAGCGGACGACGATAAGCAGGTTGCCAAAGTAAGCTGAATTTGCTTTTGCCTTGTGATTGAGCATTTTCTTGAATTTGTGCTAAAATCTTTTCTGCATTTTGCGCATCGATTGTTTCAAGAATAGTTTTGGCTGTTTGAAAATCCTTTTTTACCAATACCAACCACCGTGGACTTTCAGGAATGAGTAGAACCGTAACGATGAATAAGATAGAAGGTAAAGCCTGAATACCGAGCATCCAGCGCCAAGCTTCTGTAAATACTTCGGATAAAAGGAAGTTGGATAAATACGCCATTAGAATGCCCAGTACCACATTGAACTGAAACATGGCAACCAATCGACCTCTTTTGCTAGGCGGTGCAATTTCGGAAATATACATCGGTGCTACCACCGAAGAAATTCCAACGCCTAATCCACCCAGAAATCTAAACAACAAGAAGATACTCCAATTGGGAGCGAAAGCTGTGCCCAAAGAGGCTACTAAATAGAAGATAGCGATTAATAATAAGGTAAAACGACGACCGTATTGCTGTGCAGGAATACCTCCCAACAAAGAGCCTAATACTGTTCCGATTAAAGCAATCGAAACGGTAAGTCCGTGCTCAAATACATTGAGGTTCCAGAGGTGCTGGAGGGTTTGTTCTACGCCCGAAATAACTGCAGTGTCGAAGCCAAATAGGAAGCCTCCTAATGCAGCAGATAACGACCATAATACTAGTTTTAAATTTTGATTCATGATAGACTGTTGAATTTTGATGAACCAAAATTAGACTAAACTATAGGCGTTTATTGTCAGTTTTCTTTCAAAGAGTTTTACAATTGATACATTATTGTAATGTATTGATTATGAGTAATTTATTTGATTATTGGGAAATAAAATTATTGCTTATGTTGCATAGATTCAAATAATGTTACATCAACTGTTTCGCCATTCTGATGGCGTTTGATGAGTCTTTTGCTTGAAGAAAGTCGTGAAGTAACTAGGGTTGTTAAATCCAAGTTCGTAGGCTATTTCAGAGATGGTTTTATCTGATTCTTTGAGTAGTGCTTTTGCTTTTAGGAGTTTAAAGTCGGCAATATAATCTGTTACATTTTTGTTGGTCAAGGCAGAAATTTTTCTAAAAAGCTGAACCCTCGACATACCCAATTCTCGACTGAGTTTTTCGACCGAAAGAGTGCTTTCCGTGAGGTGTTTTTCTAGTAATAATTCAAACTCTACTAAGAATTTGCGTTCACCTTTTTGTATTTGACTAGGGTTAGTAATTTCTCCCGAAAATCTTCTACGCATTCTATCACGATTGTCGAGGAGGCCTTTGATTTTTTCTTCTAAAAATTGTTGATTAAAAGGTTTCGGAATATAAGCATCTGCTCCTGCACGAGTTCCTTCGATTTGGTTCTCGGTTTGGCCTTTGGCTGTCAACAAAATCACAGGAATATGCGAAGAACGAAAGTCATTTTTGATTTTTTGTGTCAAAGAAAATCCATCCATGCCTGGCAGCATCACATCGCTAATAATCAAATCGGGGATATTGCTCAGTATTTCTGTCCAACCCGCTTCGGCGGTTTCTACACTTACGACATTATAGAATTGTTGTAATTTTTGTTTCAAGAAAAGTCGTAAATCGGGATTATCTTCAATCAAAACAAGCGTATTTTCATGGTGCTGCACGGCAGGCGTATCCACCACTACCGTGGGTTCGATATCTTCTTTGGTATAATGTGGCATTTGAGAAATTCCTTCTATGTCCTCTGATGCAAGCATAGGCAAAATAATTTTGAAGGTGGTACCTTTTCCTTTTTGAGATTCGACTTCTATTTCACCTTGGTGTAAGGTCAAAAATTCCCTAGAAAGTGCCAAACCCAAACCTGTTCCCAGCGAAATATTCTGATTGCCTCGATAAAACAAATCAAAAGCTCTTTCTTTTTCTTCTTGGGTCATCCCGATGCCATTGTCAGCAATAAGAATCTCTAACTTTTCCACATTTTTCAATAACGAAATGTGGATAGCGCCACCATCGGGCGTGTATTTGAACGCATTGGAAATAATATTGAAAAAGACTTTATCTAACTTTTCGGCATCAAATGAAAAAGGTAAGGTTTTGAATGGGCAAATAAACTGTAAATCGATTTGTTGACTTTTAGCTTTTACCTGAAAATCGTTGACAATATCTTTGATAAAACTCACTAAATCATGCTGTTGGCGATTCAATTCCATTTTTCCAGAATCTACTTTTCTTAATTCTAGCAACTGATCAACCAGTCGTAAAAGGCGATTGGCGTTTTTCTGGATTAACAAAAAAGCTTGTCGAGTTTCTCTGGCATCTAAGGTTTTTCGGTGAAGAATATCTTGCGTTGGTGTCAAAATAAGACTCAGAGGCGTTCGAAACTCGTGAGAGATATAGGAGTAAAAACGAAGTTTATCTTCAGTAGCTTGTTTGGCCAATAGCGAAATACGTTCTATTTCATTTTTTTGATTCAAAATAGCCTCATTTTGCTCTGACAAGCGAACATTGGATTCCTGACGGTCTCTGAAAAGGTAAAACAACACAGCACCCAGTAGCAATAGTAAAATCAAGAAGAAAAAGGATAAATACAAAACAGCTTGTTGGGAAGAAAAAATCTTGGTCAAATCTTTGATTCGAGTGGCTTGTCGCTCAATATCAGCGTGTTGCTCTTTTAACTTGTTGAGTTGAGCCAACATGATATTCACATTTTGGGCATCGATTACACTGGTAAATAGCTCGTTTTCTTTTTCAAAAGCTTGTTTACGTAGTATTTTGGCAGCGATACGGATAGACTCTTCGCCACCTGTAGGGTACAAAATGGTGGCATTGATGATCCCCTTTTTTACTAAATCCAGCCCTAGGTTATTGCCGACCAAACCATCTACGCCAATGAATTTAACCTTTTTTTCTATGCCTAAATTCTTACATACATCATAGGCAATTAAAGCGCATCGGTCGTTATGGGCAAAGATTAAGTCGGTCAGATTGGGATTTTTTGAGAGTTTTTGAGTCAAAGCTTCTCTCAAGTCTTTATCTGCCCAGTCCTTGTTCAGATAGTCAACGTATTGAATATGAGGGTATTTTTGAATAACAGAGTGAAAGCCATTGTGACGTCCAATAGCAGGAGCTGTTCTTGGACCGAAACCGACTTCTAATACTCGACCATGTCCATTAAGGAGAATATTGGCATATTCGCCAGCGTGCTGCCCAACAACTAGGTTGTTTGCTCCCACAAAAGCCGTAAATTGGTCAGAAAAAACGCGACGGTCAACTACTAGTACGGGTATTCCTTTTTGATAAGCCTTTGTAATAACTGGCTCCAGCAACTTACTATCATTGGGAGATACAATGAGTAAATCCACAGGAAGGTTGATAAGCTCTTCAATTTGAGCGTATTGGGTTTGGTTATTCCATTTGGAGTCCTTCAGAATCATACTAAGCTCTGGGTAAAAGCTTAGCTCTCTGTTCATGCCTTCGACCATTTCTTCTCGCCAACGGTCGTCCATTCCACATTGTGAAAATCCGATACGAAAATGCTGTTTCTCATTTGATTGACACGAGCCACAAATCAAGAGAATCAGGACAAAAAGCCAGCAATGGGAGGAGGTATATTTTTTCATATTGATGAAGAAATGAGTTATCCCTAAATGACAAAAAGATAAACAATGTTTGGAAAAACATCGCTTATCTTTTTGAGAAGGGGTCAGGTTAAGATGCTTTGAGTCTTAGTTCAAATACTTACGTTACCAAGTTTTTTTCAAAGACCAAATTTTGAGGGTTTTGACTTTAACCCCTGCTTCGGTAGATTGAATACTAAATTGGTTGAAGTTTTCGCTTGGGAAGAAAATATCAGTCATGATAGTTTTGCCATCGTCTGCGAATAGTTCGGCCGAAGCCACGTCAACAAACAAATGTAGTTCAACCGTATTGTTTTCGCTAAAACGAGGGGCGATATCTATTTTCTCAAAAAACTCTTTCGAGAAACTATGGTCACCCGCTTGGCTTCTATCGCTGAAAAATTGATTAGACTCACTATCGTATCCTATGCTATATTTTTCTCCTTTGGTGTTTGAAAACACTAACGAAACTTTCCCAGAACGAGGTTTTTCGAATTCTATTTCTACTTCTGATAAAGTCGGTTTGAAAGCCAGCTTTGGCGCCCAGGATTCGGAGGTTAATGTTTTTGCTTGTGATAAAACAAAGCTTTTTTGAGGAACTCTCAAGGCTTGTAATTCCTTGACAGGCTCAGAAATCAAGCGGTATCCTTGGGTAGTTTTTTGTAATGACAATACACGTGGGAGTGTAGCCGCACTGCGCCAAGCTTCTGTCGGCACTTTTTGGGCATATTGCCAGTTGCTCATCCAGCCAATCAATATTCTACGACCATCTTTTTGTGGTACATCCGACCAAGTTACACCAGCATAGTTGTCACGACCATAGTCCATCCATAAACCTTGATTATTTTGAATATAAGGTTTAGTCGATTCATCAAGAATAAAATTTTTCCCGTCAAAATCTCCTAAAAAATACTGTGTACCCGAACCGCCGTTTGGAGCGCCAGGGTTGATATTAATGATAAGCACCCATTTTTTACCTTCAGGAGTTGACAATTGGAAAAAGTCTGGACATTCCCACACACCACCATGATTGCCCCATTCTTTGCCAAAGCTACATGCCAATTTCCAATCTTTTAAGTTTTTCGATGTCCATATCTCTGCGTGGTCTTGTACAGCCAATGTTACCAACCATTGCTGATGTTGCTCGTCCCAAGTTACTTTTGGGTCTCTAAAATCACGAATTCCAGGGTTTTTGATGACTGGGTTTTGGGCATATTTTATCCAAGTACGTCCGTTATCGTTGCTGTAGGCTATTCCTTGTGTCTGGAAATCAATAGTACCTGCTCGTTCGCCTACAGGGTTATGATAAGTAAACATAGCAACCAAAGGAGGCTTGTTGTTTTTACCAAAACCACTCGTATTTTTCCAGTCCACTACCGCACTTCCTGAAAATATATAACCTAAAGAATCGGGATATAAACCAATAGGAAGATTTTTCCAATGAGTCAGATTTTTACTGATGGCATGCCCCCAGTGCATAGGTCCCCATACATTTTTATCAGGATAGTGCTGATAAAACAAATGATATTCGCCTTGATAATAAACCATACCGTTGGGGTCGTTCATCCAACCTTTGGGCGGTGAAAAATGGTATTGAAGACGATGAGGCTCATCATATTTGGCATCAGGAACAGCTTGCTGCGCCTCAGCTGACAAAATAGGAAGTATACCTAATGATAAATATGTGACGATAGCTTTTGCAGACATAGTTTTGTTAGAAATATGGAATTTGAATGTTTGATTATCCAAAACTACTATGACCTTTTTTATCCTTCTTTTGTAAAATGTACAGATACCTTTAAAAATGTTACATTTTTGTAATTATCTGATATATAGTTGATTAGTATTTCGTGTAGAAGTGGAAATATCAAAAATGTTACATGACTATCAAAATCGTTACAGATCTGGGTCTCCAAGTCAACTAAACACCTTTTTGAGTTGTGCGGTTTTTAGCTTCATCAGTAAGAGCGAAACTTTCTCGACGAGTAATTTTTTTGACAAAAGCTACATCTCTAAATCGTAATGCACTCCAATCTTCGTCAATGGCTACCATACGAACAGTTTCGAGGTTATGTGCTGCAACAGCAGCCCAGCCAGTATCTCGATTGAATTCACAACGATATTTCTTAGATGTTCCCTTGGGATAGCAAAACCAAACGACAGCATCTTTACCCAACTTAGGAGCTATGGCATTGATGCTTTCTTCAATTTCTTGTAAAGTCATTACAAAACTGAGGACAAAATCGATGACTTCTGTGTCTTCAACAGTAGTTATGATTTGAGCTTGTCCAACAATTTCATCCAATGCCTGCTCAAAGGATTCTGGTGCGTTGAGTACCAAAACAGTATTCTGACCTTTGTAATTAAGTTTTGAAAAAAGGCTTGCCATAGTTGAGTATAAGTTATTAGTGTATCCGTTATTAGGATGTGCTACACTTTTGGTTAGTGAGACACTCGCCATGAATTACTTACGTTTTCTTTTATTACTGGTATCCTCCTCTTCTTCTTCGTCCTCGTCTTCCTCTTCGTCCTCATCTTCTTCCTCGTCTTCTTCTTCGTCCTCGTCCTCGTCTTCATCCTCGTCCTCGTCTTCATCCTCCTCTTCAGCACCTTCTACACTGTAGTCATAACCGTCTTCGTCACCATATTCGATGGCTAAATCTTCTAAATCAGACAGGAAATCCTCTTCATTTTCGGTATAAAGATAAAATTCGGTCAATTGTACATAAGTGCCATTGTCATCCTCATCAATTTCATATTCGAAGTAATAGTTTTCTTCTTCCTCGACATATTCATCTAATAGACTTTCCAAATCTTCAAGAAAAGCATCTGTATCTTCGGTATATACATAAAAGTCATTGATGACCAGATAATCTTCATCATAGAAATAAGAAGAATCGTCTTCTACTTCTACGCCTTCGCTATAATCAAGGTTTTCGACAGACTTAATAATCCAGCTATCTTGACCATTAAATTCTTCGTTCATTACATAGTCGTAAGGAATATAGCAATAGCCTTTGTCGCCCCATTCAAGGCCCCACGAGTTTCGAACAATAAACACTTTATCAATATCCGAATATCCTACGCAGAGCATGGCATGCCAACCATGTTCTTCTCGAACATTATCGGATTTGCGAGGCATAGGAACGCGTCCTTTATTTTTGGAAGCCTCATCAAAAGAGTTAAAAGTATTGAGCGCAAAAGCTATAGGATAACCATCAGCCAAAGTTTCACGCCAAAGATTGAGATCAGTTTCGATAAATTCGGCATCTACAATTTTGAAATTACCACCTTGGTCATAAGCCTCAGAACTTGGTTCGTCGTTGACATAGTCATACTCATTTGGCCAAAGATTTTCGGCACAAGCGCCATATTCTTTTAAGCCCTGAATGGCATATTCCATGTAAGAACCTTCATCTTTATCGTGATTATCACCAATATATCGAGCATTGTAATAGATAAATAAACGACTTACATCTTCAGAGTCACCCAATTCTCTTTTGGCAAGATATTCATACGCACCAGCCAATGCATTGGCTACGCAACTGTTGCCTACTTGCTCTTCAATAGAGGTTAAAAATGGACGTAAATCTACCTTTTGTGGTAAGGCTTTTTGACTTTTAGCAATTCTTCTTTTGGCATCGGCAGGGACTCTTCCTGCCAAATAACCACCAGTTCTTTTAGACATGTGTTAGTTTGGGCTTTGGGCTTTTGGTAATTGGCTTTGAGCAATCGGTTTTCGGCAATAGTCGCTGTGTAATAGGTAAAATTGTCATGAAAATTTTAGCTTATTGCCTACGGCTTAGAGCTTATTGCCTGTAAATTATTTTAGTTTTACACTTTTGTCAACTTAATTATGACTGATTTTGAAGTTGGGGTATTACTCACATCGGCAACACTGTTGATGGGTACCAGTACATTGGCTTCAGGAAAATACGTTGCAACATTTTGGCGTGGAATATTGTAAGGAACCACAATGAATTTTTCTGCCAGACGATGCACGCCTCCATGATAGTTGTGTAAATCTACTAAGTCATATTGTTGTAAACCAGCCGAAGCAATATCTTCTTGATTCATCAATATCACTCGTCTTTCGTTAAAAATACCTCTGTAACGGTCGTCCAAGCCATAAACGGTGGTATTGAACTGGTCGTGAGTACGAATCGTCATCATCAGGTATTCATCAGTTGCCAACTGGATTGTTTCGAGAGGACAAATTTTGAACAAGGCTTTTTGTTCGGTATTCGTAAAAATGCCTTTTCGTGGTCCATTGGGTAAATAAAACCCACCATCTTGGCGAACTCTTTCATTATAATCTTCAAAACCTGCAATCGTTTTTTCGATGACCTCTCTAATATTATCGTAGTGATACACAAATGGTAACCAATCAATGGTACTGCGATTGCTCAATGTACGGTGTGCTATTTCGGCGATAATTTTGGGTTCACTCCAAACAGTTGGGGCAGGAGGGGTAAGATTTCCCTTTGACATTTGTACCACACCCATCGAGTTTTCTGTGGTCACAAACTGGGCTCCACCAGCCTGACGGTCTTCATCGGTACGTCCCAAGGCAGGCAAGATAATAGCCGTTTTACCATGAACTAAATGACTACGATTGAGTTTGGTCGAAACCTGTACAGTAAGGGTGCAGTTACGTAAGGCCTGTGCCGTAAACTCAGTATCAGGTGTTGCAGAAAGGAAATTGCCTCCCATTCCCATAAATACCTTGCCACTAGATGCTTGCATAGCTTTTATGGCTGCTACTACATCGTAACCATGTTTTTGAGGTGGCGTAAAGCCAAAATTTTCTTCTATTTTTTGTAAAAAAGCTTTTAATGGTCTTTCAAAAATCCCCATAGTGCGGTCGCCTTGTACGTTGGAATGCCCTCGTACAGGACAAGTGCCAGCGCCTTGCTTGCCGATACTGCCTTTGAGTAGCAACAAATTGACTAACTCCTGAATGGTTACTACCGAGTTTTTGTGTTGGGTTAATCCCATTGCCCAGCAGGCAATAATACGTTGTGAATTTGCTAATAAATCTGCTACTTCTTCTATTTGCTCTAGGTTTATACCGCATTCTTTGACTAAATCTTCAAGTTTGTATTGACTCAAATCTGCCAAGAATTCTTCGAATCCAAGGGTATTATTTTGAATAAAATCACGGTCAAATACGTTGCCGATGGTAGCCTCTTTTTTGACCAATAACAACAATAAGGCTTTGATGAGTGCAATATCCGAATTGATTTTTATCTGTAAATAGTGATCGCTCAATTTGGTGCCACTACCAAGCATATCGCTCAAATGCTGAGGGTGCTTGAAAGCCAGTAAACCAGCCTCAATCAAAGGATTGACAGATACGATTTTTGCACCATTTTTCTTGGCTTCTTCTAATGCTGTGAGCATTCGAGGATGATTTGTGCCAGGGTTTTGCCCCAAAATCATAATTACTTGAGCATGATTAAAATCTTCGAGGGTTACCGAGCCTTTACCCAAACCTAACTGCTCACCTAATGCCGAACCACTCGATTCGTGGCACATATTGGAACAATCGGGAAGGTTGTTAGTGCCTAACTGTCGAGCAAATAACTGATACAAAAACGCCGCCTCGTTGGAAGTTCTGCCAGAAGTATAAAAAATAGCATCATCAGGCGAGGGTAATGCGTTGAGATGTTCGGCAATCAGGTCGAGTGCCTCATGCCATTCGATTTTATGATAATGTGTTTCTCCTTCTCGAACAATCATAGGATGGGTCAAACGCCCTTGTTGCCCGAGCCAATAATCAGATTTTTCGGAAAGTTCTTGAATGCTATATCTTTGAAAAAATACGGGGCCAGTCTTTAGTGTCGTTGCCTCTTCGGCTATGGCTTTGGCGCCATTTTCACAATATTCTGCAACAGATGAACGCTCGCCGTCGGGGTCAGGCCAAGCACAAGAAGGACAATCTACGCCACCCTTTTGATTGAGTGTCAATAATATCTTAGTACCTCTAGCTACGTTCATTGCACCAAAAACATGTTTGATAGCATTACTTACGGCCTTAAAACCAGCCGCCACATGAGCAGGCTCAGTCTGCTGTAATCCTGTCAAATCCTGTGGAGGTTGTGCAGAAGGTTGTTGATCTATTGTATTCATAGTAATGGCAAATTGTTAAGGGTTTTGGAATATCTAGGATGACGTTATCAGTATATTGGTTATCAGTGTATCTGTTAGTAGTTATTTGAAAATGCTCGTAATTAGAATGACACTTTCAAAAAAAGTCGTAGTTGGATATTCGTGGTATATGTATTTCTAATACTACATTTATAGATTACTACAGGATAAGTATTTTGTACAGAAACAATATGGACAAACAGTAGAAATGTAATACTTTTGCCCACTGCCCACTGCCCACTGCCCACTGCCCACTGCTATTGTACTCTAAACTCATGCGTGTAAACATTGAATTTTCCTTTTCGTAAAAATGCAATCAAAGTAATACCAAACTGTTTTGCCAACTCTACCGCTAAACTTGATGGCGCGCCTACTGCAACTATAATAGGAAATTGTGCCATAATACTTTTTTGAATCATCTCATAGCTGACCCGACTGCTAAGCACAAGGATTGGGGCAATAGCTTGTTTTTCTAATCCTAATTTAGCACCGATTACCTTATCTAAAGCATTGTGTCGACCTATATCTTCACGGAGTAAAACCAATTCGCCAGTATTTTCATAAATAGCTACCGCATGGGCGCCTCCTGTGTAAGAAAAAAGTGTTTGATTTTGGGTGAGTTTTGCCTCTATTTCCCATAAAAATGTGGGAGAAATATGATATTCACAATTGTTGAGAGTAAGGCAATTTTGTTGTTCGAGTGATTCAATTTGAGCTTTTCCACAAATCCCACAGCTCGAAGATGCCATGAAATTTCGCTCATATAGGGTTTGACTCAAATCTAAATCAGGGCTTAATTCTACTCTAACAATATTTTCATGTTCTTCTTGTCGTTGTAATTCAGTGCAGTAACGAATAGATTGTACCTGCGAAAGATGTTGAATAATCCCTTCTGAATACAGAAAACCTAAGGTCAATTCGAAATCATGCCCTGGGGTACGCATTGTAACACTGAGGTTTTTCTGTAATCGTTGATGAATAGCTCCATACCCAATTCTAATGGCTAATGGTTCTTCCACAATTACTAAATCATCCATCTCTTTTTCAAGAGATTGGCTACTATATTTTATCACCTGAACAGGCTTTACTCTTGGCTGCATACTTTAGTTGGTTGATAAATCGACACTTAAAAATAAAGAAATACAAAGTGTTTTCCCATTTTGAATAATATTCTTAAATTGATACAGTTAGGACTAAACTTTTTTCTAAAGAAATAAATCTAAGAGTAAGTTTAAATTTTATAAGTCATTAAAAATGTTGTATTTGGTTTAATGAAATCCTTTTGTTTGAGCCACAGGCGAGTTTAGGATTTCTTGACTTTCTTTTGTTACTTTTCTTGTGTCAAGACAAGAAAAGTAAGATGTGGCGAAGGGGAATTTTGTTTTTTCAATACGTGCTAAATAAAATTTTTAAACAAATTATAAGTAAAAAGTAAGCAAACAGGTACAAATTACCAAAGCGTTTTACCCTTACTACGATAGGAATAGGGGAGTAAACGCAATTTTGTGTCTTTGGCATCAAACCATTATTTAACAAAACTCTTCAGATTATGAACAAACAACGTATTCTTATGGGTATTGCTGTATTGGCAGTAGCTATTCAATTTATTCGTCCTACCAAAAATCAGTCTGAAGGCGTAAGTGCCAATGATATTACGAAGCATTACGATGTACCCGCAGACGTACAAAAAGCCTTGAAAGTATCGTGTTACGATTGTCATTCCAATAATACCACCTATCCTTGGTATAGCAATATTCAGCCAGTAGGTTGGTGGCTCAATCATCACGTAGAGGAAGGAAAAGATGAATTGAACTTCTCAGAGTTTGCGAGCTATCCAAAGAAAAAAGCTGCACATAAATTAGAAGAGGTAGCAGAAGCCGTAACAGATCATTGGATGCCCCTCGACTCATACACTTGGATTCATAAAGATGCAATTTTGTCAGATCAAGACTCCAAAGCCATCGCCACTTGGGCAAAAGCCTTACAGGATAGTTTAGCCAAATAGAAAATTGGCTTTAGGCTTTCAGCTATAGGCAATAGGCTTTCCGATTATAGTAGATATTTGTGATAATAGATACGCTTGATAGCTTCATAAGAAGCTCTAGTCGTATCTATTATTAGAACTCAAGGCTGTTAATTTTCTTAATGCTCTGAAGTTCATTTTCAAATCTTCAAATTAGCCAACTTTCAAATTATATCCCATATCCCCTCAATTCATTTCTCACTTCCATTCGCCAGCGCTCTTGGTCAATCATGTTGATGGAGTGATTGGTTTCGGCATCATATTTTTTCTGAAGTTTATTCATGAGTCGATACATATCAATAAAGAGTAGTTGAATTTCACTGTCATAATCCTCCACCGAAGTAATTTGTCGTGCCTTTTCTTTAAATTTTTCAATGATAGTTTTCGTAATATCAAAGTGCAACTGCTCATGGTCCAGTGCTGATTCGCTATTACCAGCATGGGCATTCCAAGAAGAGGATTTGAGGACATAGGCCTTAAATTGTAAATTGGCAGTAAGGACTCCTTTACTAAATTTTACATCACCAATATATTCAAAGTTTGAAAAAACCTGAGCCGAATACGACGTAAAAACGGGAGGTTTTCCATGAAAATCACTCCATCGTAGTGGTCTTGAAGGACTCCAAAATAGGGTATCGCCTTTGTCGGGGTTGTCGATGCGATAATCAGGGAGAATATTTATTACAAGAGACCTTGCAAGGATTGGATTTTTGTCATAATTCAAAGACATCCATTGGTTCAGATGCTCGGCGCCTCTTCTGAATAATCTCTCAAGCATTTTTTGATAATTATCATACTCGCCAAATGAGCGTTTGAAAAGCGTTTTACTTTTGAAACTAGTAAATACAACATCCGTTCCTGCTCTAGTAAAAGAAAATGCCAGCTCGATACTACATTCGCCATGAATCATATTATCCTTAATTTTCTCCTGTATATCCAGATTTTTGATGTGAATCGTAATGGCATAGTCAAGCGTGTCTCGACGTACACTACTATTGAAAAAACTACGACCGTACTTGCTTAACGAAATACTTGGCTTGAGCTGTAATAACGTATTATCAGCCCCAAAGGCATGGCCAATTCGAGAAGCGTTGTTTCGAATATCTGATACTTTTTCGATATAGAAGTACGTAGGCGTAAGAGGAGGTTCGCCTGTTTGTAAGGGAACAAATTTTACAAGATTTTGTCCAAAATGACAAAATGGCGACACAAAACACATCATAAAAAAGAAGAGATGTTTCATCGTAATTTTTTTTAAGTAACAAGAAAGCGTAAAAGAATACTATAACAACGGTGAATATTGAATATATCCTTTTGATTACAAGTTCATTCTAGTAACAGTTTTACGGTTAACTAATAACTTTCTTAAGTAATCGTGGAGAATAGGATTTGAGTTATGTGTTTAGGCACTAAGCAAAGAGGTTTAACCTGTTTTTTAATAACCACAGTCATGCTTTTTCCCAAATCTCACCGCCGAAAGCCGTCACCTGAAAGCTAAAAGATTAAATTTTTTTTGCCCACTAACTTATACTTACATTAAGATAAATAAAAATTAGGAGGAATAATTCAAATTGGTTATATTCAATAAAAAATATAAACTATTGACTAAGACTATGGGAAATTCACATCATTCACAAGAAGTAGAAAACGATTTGTCAACATTCGAACTCATTGCGTTGTTCGTTGTTTTTTGCGTAATTTTAATTTGGTTAGGTGATACCTTCACCGCTACAGTTGGAATTATATTGGAAGGACTTGTATTTGCTGTTGCTTATAACTCGAAGAATAATCAGATTGATTGAGAGGATACTAAATTTTAAAGAGAAATACACGACTACTTAGCCAAAATAAAAGGGAATAAAGCCATGCTTTATTCCCTTTTATTTTGAAAATCTTGATTGATATTACTCTACAAGCATATTGTGATATACGTTTTGAACATCATCATCTTCTTCTAATTTATCGATAAGCTTTTCAATATCAGCAGCTTGTTCTTCTGTAAGTTTTTTGAAGTCAGTAGGAATACGTTCAAAGTCTGCACCTTGGATTTCGTAACCTTGCTCTTCTAAGTATTTTTGAATAGCACCAAAAGCAGTAAAGCCACCATAAATATTGATTTGGTTAGCTTCTGTATCTAAGAAAAGCTCCTCTGCACCAAAGTCAATAAGTTCTAACTCTAGTTCTTCGATGTCGGTTGTACCATTATTAGCAATTTTGAAAATACACTTACGGTCAAAAATAAAGTCAAGCATGCCCGATGTACCTACGCTACCACCACATTTGGTAAAGTAACTACGAACGTTGGCAATACTACGGTTAGTGTTATCGGTAGTACATTCTACTAAGACTGCTACACCGTGTAGTCCGTATCCTTCATAAACAATCTCTTTATAATCCTCTTGGTCTTTCGAAGTAGCGCGTTTGATGGCATTTTCGATATTGACTTTTGGCATATTTACCGCTCTAGCATTTTGCATGATGGCACGCAAACGAGAGTTTGAGGTAGGGTCTGGACCACCAGATTTTACAGCGATTGTAATATCTTTACCGATTTTGGTAAAAGTTTTGGCCATTTGGCCCCATCTTTTAAACTTTCTGGCTTTACGGAATTCAAAGGCTCTTCCCATTTTATTTGGTCATTTGAAATTGATGTGGGTCTAGAAAAATACAATTTTCAGACTTTTTCGTATGTTCAGTAATTTATGTATCAAGAAATTAGGTCATGGTTTTATTCCAAAAAATAAAGCAAACCTAAAGGGTGATTTTTTGCGAATGCAAAGGTACAAAAGTAGTTGGGAATTTCAGAATGGAATAAAATGATTTTAGTAATCTAGTTCATTTGTTCTATGCTTGGAGTCATTTTTTGAACAATTTTAAATTGTCAAAAAATAAAAAAGGTAACTAAGCTATGCCTAGTTACCTTACTATCTATTTCACCGCTTGAAGATCAAGTAGGTGTTGGAAAACTAAAAGCCGTCAGCTCAAAGCCGATAGCTATAAGCCCCAATACTACCAACCATCATCAGCTTTTGGTTTTACATTTGCACTTGATTTTTTCACTACTGGAGGTTTTGAAGCAGCAGGAGCACCAGCACTTGGTGCAGCGCCTGTACCTTTTACAGTAGCGTCCAAATCGGCACGGCTAAATACACGGCTTACAATTCTCCAATTGTCACCAAACTTCAACATACTCAATAAGTCTACATATTTGAAGTCACCAAAGCGCAATTCTACTGTGGCTACCGCTGATACGCCAATATATGAGTAAGAAATCAATTTGGTAGAGCCTCCTCTACCTTGAATACCACCAGCAGGAGTTGTAGCAACAAATTTGCGTACCGAAAGATCTTGTAATGCTCCTGTATTGGTGTTGATGCTACGAAGCATCGCTGTAGGGTGGAACGCACGGTTAAGTCGAGCGGTATCACCTTGCATCACTCCATCAAGGTAATTGTTGACACAGGCTTTAATGCCTTCATCTTCCGATTGCGCTTGCACTTTGATTTGAAATCCTACCAGCATTAATAAGCCGAGAAGTAATGATTTAATCTTCATGATGTTGGAAAAATTTGATTATTGAAGCTTTTGGGAAATCAGTAGCGAAAAGAATGCCACGAATGCCTAGGGCTGTAAAGATATGTAATTTTTAAAGTTTTGTACACTTTATGCGATTAAACTTTACTATAAACGTATAGTTAATCCAAATAGTGTACAAGGAGAGAATAAGCTTTCTGGATTTATAGACCAACAAAATGGTGGGAGTCTTTGTCTCTTTGTTGGTTTTCTGCTAAATTACAGATAGTCCTGTCTTAATCCTCTATTTATGATACTTCGTAAAAGCATTTCTTTCTTACTTTTATTGCTCGTAGTTACCTCAGCAGTAAAAGCGCAAGACCTACCTATTATCAAAGAAATACACTTAAGTCCTGACCTCGATAGGTCGGGTAAAGCCGTAGGTTTACATGTAAATTATTCGGTGCAATATAATACTGATAAGAGTCACGATTTAACTTTACTATTCAATTCGCTACAACCTTATTTGGATAGAACAACCGATGTCGTAACTCGACTTTCCGTCATAGATACCCAAGGAGCTGTAAGTTATCGAGCCTATCCCGACACCAATATCAATGATTTAAGTCTGCAAGTTTGGAAAGGAAATCGACCAGTTAAGGGAAAAAATATCAAAATTGATTACCATATACCAGTAGCCGTATCTATTCCCAAACGCCGAGGACCACATATTGATTTACAAGCCACAGGAGGAGGATTAGCAGGTGCGTTTACGAGCTTTTTATTATATCCCGAAATGCTTAACTCCGTTGACTTATCCTTAAAATGGCATTTGCCCAAAGGCTTTATGGCGGTTACGTCAAAAGGTGAAAATGATTGTCAAATCAAAGCTGATTTAAGTGAGTTGATGTTTTGTCAGTTTATTGTTGGAAAAATGTTTGCCTATCCAGAAGGACGCCGAGGCAAAGGATTTAGTTTGTATGCTTTGGGTAGAAAATCAGATGAAATGAATCAAGCTGCTGTTTGGGTCGAAAAAGTATATGCTCATTTGCGTAACCGACTAAATGGAAAGGCTGAAAACCCTTTTCGAATTTTCATCCGCTCTTACGAAGGTGGACCTCTCGCCAGTGGAGTAGCTGTAATGGGGGGATACACCTTGTATTTACCTCCCTCCGAAGATGCCACCTCCGCCGATATTCACTCCTTGATTGCTCATGAAACGGTACACGCTTTTGTTGGAAGTCTTCATGCACAAGAAGGTGAAGATGATTGGTATAGCGAGGGTATTGCAGATTATTTATGTATGGTATTGCCACTGGAGGCAGGCTTATACACACCAGCAGAATTTGGTAAACTTATCAATGAAGAGGCAGCGCTTTACTATACCAATGCGATTCGTGAGGTTTCAGAAAAAGATATTCCTAGTGTAAAGTGGTCGGGACGAAATGCGTGGTCGATTGGGTATTCGAGAGGGGCGATGTATTTTGCTAACCTCGAAGCCCAATTAAAGCGTATAAATAGTCAAGTGACAGTTGTGGCTTTAATCAATCAAATAACTCAACAAGCTCAGGCGGGTGAATATGTCACAAAGGATACATGGGAAAAGATCTTAGCCACCTCAGTTGGACAGTGGGCAGTAGAGGATTGGAAGGCGATGCTTAGTGGAAAGTTAATTGTCCCAGAACCTGATATTTATGAAGGATATACTGTAAAAAAAATCACAACTGGGGTATTTGATTTGGGCTTTGCCAAACCAATGAAAGTTCAAAAAGGAGAAATTGTAAAAGGACTAGACCCCAATTCGGAAGCTGCCAAGGCAGGGCTGCAAGAAGGAGACGAAATATTAGCTTCTATCAATATCAACAAAACCTACACCAGCTACTCAAATACGCTTTCGATTCCTGTTTTGAGAAAAGGGAAAAAATATACCATTACTTTTCAGCCAAGAAAAGGAAGTTTTGAGGCATACGAGTTTGTGAAAAAGGAATGAGTAATTTGGGGATTTAGGACTGCATGTAGGATTTATAACTATTGCAGATTTGTGATTTCTGATTTCGGAAGTAAAATTTCATTTTTAACACTTCCGAAATCAGAAATCACAAATCCGATATCCGAGATGATCAATTCACCACTCAAAACTATTCATGTCCGCCTTCGACTTCTTCTTGTATGGATTCTCCTTTCATAAAATACCAAGCTTTATCAGGATATAGAATAGACTGAGCAACCTTCACACGCGCCAAAGCATGATTGGCTACGTTTTGAAGAATGATAATGGAAGAATTATCTTTTGGGTTGTGGAGGTAGTAATTTTTGAAACCATGCCACCAACCTGTATGAAAAGTTAGCCACGAACCATCGTCCATCAATTGCAAACGCCAGCCATAGCCATAGTTTTTATTAATCAAGTTTTTGAAATGATGCGCTGGCACAAATGCTTCCTGCAAAGTACTTTGTTTTACGAGCTTTTCACTATTCAAGGCCATATCCCATTTAAACATATCGTCGACCGTTGAGTAGATTCCTTTGTCACCTACAGCACCGTCTAGGTGGTCGAACGGAATTTGCCAGTAACCACCTCTTCTTGGGGTATGTCCTAGCGCTGCGTTGGCCACTAATGCTGTTTTGGTAGGATCATAAATAAAGGTTTTGGACATTCCCGCAGGCGCAAAAAGATACTTTTGTGCATATTCTCTGAATGACATTTTTGAAAGCTTTTCAACAATATAAGCTAGCAAAACGTAATTAGAGTTATTGTAGTTGAATCGAGCATTAGGTAAATAGTTGATGCCAGGTTTGTACTTGGCAAATAAGTTTACAATTTGCTCGTTCGACATAGGTTCTTTTTTATTCACCACTTTGTCGAGGGCGTAGGCATAATTAGGAATACCAGAACAATGCGTAAGTAAACTGCGTATTGTAATGCTAGGGTCGTAGGGAAAACTTGGGATATATTTGTAAACTGGGTCGTTATAGTTGATCAAACCTTTTTCGTGCAGTTGCATGATAGCAACCGACGTAAACTGCTTAGATACCGAAGCTAATTGAAATAGCGTCTCGGTGGTGTTTGTATCTTTCGTAGAGAAGTTTTTGTAGCCAAAAGCTCCTTTGTAGATAATTTTTCCGTATTGAGATACTAAAACAACACCATTGAATTTGGCTTTCTTTTGGAGGTTTTTGAAAAATGTATCTAGCTTGGCTGCTTTTCGAGAAGCAACAGTCGCATCAAAAAGTTTGGCGATACTGTCGTTTCGTGATGAGGTACTATTGGTGGTTGTATCTCCCCATTGGTTGGGTTGATGTGAACAGGCAACTAGGCCCAAAATGATTAATAAGGTAAAATAAAAAAACTGCTTCGTAATCTGCGTCACAACTCTGAAAATTAAGGATGTTTTATATAATGTTGTTTAGTGGGGAAGAGATTTCTTGAAAAATGCGATTTTTTGGCGGTTCAATCTCATTTTTAAAACTTCTAAGAGCATTTTTTAAAAGTTTTACCCAAAACTCTACTGCAATTTACATTACTAAGGAATGTTTTTCAATATTTCTTCAGAAAAAACTAAGTTAAAAAAAGTTATAAAGTAATCGTGCAAAATAAGATTCAAGTTATGTGTTTAGGTACAAGGCAAAGAGTATTGAATTGTTTTTTAGTAACGATAGATATATTTTACCGAATGCCCATAACTGAAAGCCGTAAGCTAAAGAAAAAAAGGGTTTTAACAACACCTGTTAAAACCCTTTTAAAATAACTATTTATTAATAGCTCAAACCATATTGTTTCAAGACTTCATCTGGAACGCCGTCCCATTGGTTAGGGCGGTTACCTTCGTAGCCAATGTCTTTAATGCCCATTTCGCTTGAGAAAAAGCCCGTTGCTGTTAAGTTTCTCATTAAAGAAAAAAACGAAACACCTTGAGAAAACTCAGGTTTAGACTTTTCAGGATAGGCAATGTCATCTACTATTGCAATACGTTGTTGTGGCGTAATGCTCACAAAATCCTTACTGAAACGCTTGAGTGACTGCGAGTCTAACCAACGTAAGCCACCTCTCAAAGGCGTCTTGAATTCATTGGGTCTATCTTTAGCAATAAATTCGATAAAAGCTGGTACACCTGCTTGAGAAGCACTTCCTGATTTGTCATCGGCTGGAATGATAATATCTACCAAAATGGTGATAGTTTTCATTTCATGCTCATTGAAGAACTTCTCAGCCATCAATTTGGCATCACGGATGGCCTCGTCTTTAGTACGACCGCCAGGGATTTTGATGTCTTCCGATTTGGCAGATGCTGCTTTTGCGCCTTTTTTAATAGGCTTTTGTTGTTCGAGCAACTCAGCGGCTTTTACTTCTGGACTAAGCACTGCCATTCCCAACGAAGTAAAACCAATATTTTTAAGATAATCTCTTCTTTTCATCTGAATAAAAGGTTTTAATAAGTAAGTAGTAGTTGATTGAATTTGCTGTAAATCAATTATTTGTATTAATTAGTGAGATGAAATACTGATAAATAAAATTTACACTCACCATTCACAGCTAGGATTGTACGAAGGATTCTAAAACTGTCTATTTCGGATATCGGATGTTGGATTTCGGAAGTTTATACTTTCCTATTTTGTAAAAAATAGAGGTATTTTACTTTATTTCCGAAATCAGAAATCCCAAATCCGCAATTAACTCCTGATTTACAACTCATAATTCAGCACTGCTACCCACTCATGTCCTATAGATTTTTCTTTTTCACTTCATTGATAATGTATTCCGAAGTACGCATCGAAAGCGCCATGATGGTCCAAGTGGCATTTTTGTCACCTTGCGAAACAAATGGTGCAGCATCAGCAACAAAAAGGTTTTTCACATCATGTGCTTGGCAATGCTTGTTCAATACCGACTTGTTAGGGTCGTTACCCATACGAGCAGTACCTACTTCGTGAATGATTTTTCCTGGATCTTCTAAACCGTAGTTTCTGTCGGCGCCTGGTTTTGGGCCTAAAGCAATACCTCCTAATTCATGGATAATTTGCTCGAAAGTATCCTGCATGTGCTTAGCTTGCTTGATTTCTTGATCACTCCATTTGTAGTGAAAACGAAGCACAGGAATACCATATTTATCAACCACATTCGGGTCAATTTCACAATAATTACTTTCCAAAGGAATAGGCTCACCACGACCTGCCATACCTACATAAGCACCATAGAAACGACGATAATCGTCTTTCAACGATGCTCCATAACCACCCGCAGCTTTAGTAATACCTTCGCGAGTAGGGAAGCGACCGTTGATACCTTCGATACCCCAACCGAAGCCATAAGCTGGCATACCCATACCACCCCAATATTCGATGTGATACCCACGAGCGAAATCGAGTTTTTTGTTGTCACCCCACCAAGGTGTGTACACGTGCATACCACCAACACCGTCTTCGTTGTAACGTTTTCTGTCAAACAAAGTAGGAATAATAGCAGAGCGAGATGCCCCTGTTGAGTCGTTGATATAACGACCTACAATACCACTAGAGTTGGCTAAACCTTGTGGGAAACGAGCTGATTTTGAGTTGAGTAACAAACGAGCCGTTTCACCTGCCGATGCAGCCAAGATGACAATTTTACCTCTAACTGTATGCTCTTGCATATCTAGCGTACTTACGTATGATACACCAGTAGCCAAACCTGTAGTTGGGTCGGTCAATACCTCACGAGCCATGGCATAGGTAATCATGGTAAGATTACCCGTTTTGAGCGCTGGCTTAATCAATACCGAGGAACTTGAGAAATCGGCATACGCCTGACAAGAACGTCCGCATTGGTTACAGTAAAAACACTGTCCACGTTCGTTATTGATAGGTTTCGTCAAAATCGAAAGGCGTGAAGGGATGGTTGGAATACCCAAGCGTTTGTTACTTTTTTGTAACATCAACTCATGCAAACGTTGCTTAGGAGGAGGTAAGAAAATACCATCTGGCTCATTTCTTAAACCTTCAACAGAACCGAAAATACCCACTAAGCGGTCTAGTCTGTCGTAATAAGGCTTCACATCGTCATAACCAATAGGCCAGTCATCGCCCAATCCGTCGATACTTTTTCTACGGAAGTCATCTGGTCCAAAACGAAGAGAGATACGTCCCCAGTGGTTGGTACGACCACCCACCATTCTCGAACGGAACCAGTCGAATTTTGTTCCTGCTGCACGCGTGTAAGGCTCTCCTTCGATTTCCCAGCCACCATAAGCAGCATCAAAATCACCAAAAGGACGGGTGGTTCCTGCACCACGGCGCGGAGATTCATACGGCCATTTGAGTTGAGTAATGTTTTTAGGATCGGCAGGGTCGAAGGGCTGACCTGCTTCCAAAACGCAGACTTTTGCTCCTGCTTTGGTAAGTTCGTGTGCAGCCATACCACCACCAGCACCTGAACCAACAATCACCACGTCGAATACGGTGTTGTTTTCTTTGATTTGAAAATCAAACATAGTTTTTATAGCTTTTTAGGTAATTATTTCGCTTTGTGATAATCCTTTACTTGATTATCAAATTAAATGTTTTCAAAAATTGGATGAAATCTAACCCGAAGGTTAAAGGTTTAAGCGCATGAAATTAGGATACGAAAATTTATCTTACAAGCGTTGACGTAGTTTTATTTGACGCGCTTGCTCAATCTTATTCTGTTTGTTGATGCTTTCTAAAGACAATTTTATCATTCTATTTTTCAATTGCAAAATACGACATTTTATAAAAATTCCTACCCTATATTGTCATATTCCTTTAATTGGATGATTTATTGAGTTGTGATTTTGTGATTAGAAAATTCTTCTGTCTTTGCCTGAAATGCAAGGCGTTACGCATTTGAGGAAAAATAATCACTAAATCACTCACTCGCCACTCACTCAATAAATAAACAACTCATCCACAATCAGCCATGCCTTGGCACCAGCGCCGTATTCGCCTACTGGAATCGTACCTTTATTGATACCGATAACCTTGACAAATCGGGCGGTTTTGTTTGGTACTTTGACCGATACCGTATTGATGGCATTTTCTGGAAAATCTTTTACACTACCTAATTTTTCATAGGCTTTACCATCCTCCGAAATCCAAAACGAAAGTTCTGTAGGTTCCCACATACGTTGCCAGTGATATTTGAGAACACTGATGCCTATTTCTTTAATATTTTGGCTCTTTTCTAAGTCCACTACCACTTCTAAATCTTCACCCTTAAAACCGAGCCACTGACCAGTATTATAACGATGTGTACCGATAATTCCATTGCTCAAAGCATATTGATCTACAGGTAGATAAGGAGCTTGAGGGGTATTTTTGAAAGTAATATTTTTACCCGTTGCCAAATTGACATTCACCCATTGTTCCCAAACCTGTCCATACGCACCATTTTTATCAAATAATTGTGCTTTGATAAGGGTAGGTTTAAAAATAGAAAGTCCGTCTTTCCAAATATTAGACTGCCTATTGGGCTGACTACCATCTTCGGTAAAACGAATAGTGGCATTGGGTAAAGAACTTGTCAGATAGATAGACTCCGAACCGTTGGTATTGGTTTGAAAGCGAGCCTGAATTTCTTCATATCTCTTAAAATAGTGAACTTTTCGCTGTTGCAATACTTTTTCTTGAAGCCTTAATCTTTTGAGAAAATCAGTATAATCTTTCAGCGCTTTCGGCGACCAAGCTGTTTCGGCAATCGCTAAAGCCCTTGGAAAAAGCATATATTCCGCTTGTGCCTCAGATACCAAATATTCCGACCAAGTATTGCCCTGAATACCTTTGATATAAGTTTGTTCTGTTGGATTCAATATGGCTGGAATAGGCTCATAACGATACACTTTTTCAAGAGGAGTAAAACCTGCCGTTGCAATTGGTTCTGAAGCTTGCAAAGATTGATAGTAGTCTAAATAATAGTGACTTTCGGGACACATTACGACATCATGATGCTGTTGGGCTGCTGCAATACCGCCAGCTTCGCCTTGCCAACTCATTACCGTAGCTTTTGGACTTAAGCCTCCTTCTAAAATTTCGTCCCAGCCAATCAGGTTTTTACCTTTTGAGTTCAGGTATTTTTCCATTTTTTGGATAAAATAACTCTGTAGTTCATGCTCATCTTTCAGATGATTTTCTTGCATGCGTTTTTGACATTTTGGACAAGTTTTCCAACGCACTTTCGGACATTCATCGCCACCGATATGCACGTATTTACTTGGGAACAGGGGCAAGATTTCATCTAAAACATTTTGCAAAAAAGTAAACGTACTATCATTTCCTGCACAAAAAACATCATCGAAAACACCCCAAAAAGTGGCAGTTTGATAAGGACCACCAGTACAACCCAATTGCGGATAGGCTGCTAAAGCAGCTCGTGCATGACCAGGCATTTCGATTTCTGGAATAACCGTAATATGACGTTTCTGGGCAAAAGCTACGATTTCTTTTACTTCTTCTTGGGTATAAAAACCACCATAAGGCTTGCCATCGAAGCGATGAGGAGAGTCTTTTTTATGCCCAATAATGGTTTCGTTTCTATAGGCGGCTACACTTTGTAATTTGGGATAGCGCTTGATTTCAATGCGCCAACCTTGATCCTCGGTAATGTGCCAGTGAAAGGTGTTGAATTTGTAAAGCGCCAATAAATCAAGGTATTTTTTGAGAAATGTAACTGAGAAAATACGTCGTCCAACGTCTAGGTGCATACCTCTGTAACCAAATCTTGGATAGTCTTTGATTTGGACAAAAGGAAGATTGCCTTGTTGGTGAATGAGTTGTAAAAGCGTTTGCGTGCCATAAAAAACACCTGCAGCATCATGGCCTATTAGTTTGATACCTGTTGCGCTGATAGAAAGAGAATAACCTTCTTTTTGTATTACATGATTGCTGTCTATTGCTAGAGAAATGCCCTTTATTACATTAGGAGTGCTATTTTTTATACTTACAGAACTCGGGCGGATTTGTTGTATTCCTAATCGAAGTAACTGTGCAGTTTCTTGCAAAGCAGAGTTTTGCAAAGAGATGGTAACATTTTTTTCTAACCTAAAATAACCCTTCGAAATTTGCATGTCAACAGGTTTTGGAATGATAGAAATAGTATTTTGGGCAGAAGTTTTTCCCAAAAATAAAAAAGCCAAGACAATAGAAAGAAGCGTTTTGGAGCACATAGTAGTAATGTGTCAATATGGTTGATGAGGTTGTTGTATGAAAAAAAAGTGCAAGGGTAAAGCCCCTTGCACCTGCTATTTCCAAGCATTTCTTAAAAATCTTAACCAGTTACCATGCATAACCTTCTCGATATCTTCTTGAGAATAGCCTCTTTTAAGAAGCATATCTGGGATTTTTTGAAGGTCGGCGATGGTTTCCAAATCATAAGGACTTTGCTCTTTTCCAAAAGCCCCATCCAAATCTGAACCAATACCGATATGGTTGGCATTACCAGCAATTTGACAAATATGGTCGAGGTGGTCGAGCATTACTTCCAGATTACAGTTCATGTTTTCTGGCGTAGATACACCTCTCACCCAGTTGGGCACCATCATCCAAGCATCCAAGGCACCACCTATTACAACACCACGATTGATGAGCTCCTTGATTTGTTCGTCGCTAAATTGGCGATTATGATTTACCAAGCTACGGCAAAGGTTATGGCTTGCCCAAATATTTCCATGAAAATGGTCTAAGGCTTCCCAAAAGCTATCATCACACAAATGCGTAGCATCAAGAATAATATTGAGTCGTTCCATTTCTTTGAGTAAATCGCGACCCTGAGGACCTAATCCACCCGTAGCGTCTGTACCATTCGCATAACGCCCAGGGCCATAATGAGCTGGTCCGATGGCTCTTAAGCCGTATTCGTAGGCCTTGGCTACATGGTCAACCGTTACGATAGAGTCGGCACCTTCCAAACTTAGGATATAACCAATAGCTTTCTGTTCGTTTGGAATAGCCGTGTCCGACCAAAGGGCAAGGTGTTTTTCTAAGCTAGCCAAATCGTTGATTTGTACCATTTCGCCACAAGCTTCCATAGCTTGATACCAAGCCACTTGACCTTGAGTTTGTGCCCACGCTTGTTCGGGCGATGCCCAGCCTGGGAGTGGGTTGTCAGGTGCAACATATCGCGCGATTTGTGTAGCAACAACCAAACCTACATTTCCTTTGCGTAATTCAGGAAATGCGACAGTACCTTTAGCACGATCGGGCTTATCGGAAAGACCTTTTTCTCTTTCACGAATTTCAAATACGGTATTTCTTAAATCTCGATTCCATTCCATAGCATTCATGCTAAGATCGAGATGGGCATCTATAGTGAACATAGGAGTTTAAGTCTAAAGGGGTATCGGCTATCGGCTATCGGCTATCGGCGTTACCTAAGTTGTTGTAGGAAAATAGCCGAAGGCTGAAACCTGAAAGCCTAAAGCATTATTTTTCTATCTCTTGCAATAATTTTCCAGTACTTATTGGTAATAGATTGGTTTTCTGCAAGATAGGCTCTTTCGTAAAGGGCTACCGTTGGGCACACGTGAATTGGTACGCCGTATAAGACCTTACCAATCGGAAAGTCTTGTATATCTGATACTTCCAATACCAAATGCTCTTCGCTTTGTCCAATAAATTGTGCATTGGGAGCATTCAGAAAATGAACTCTTCGGCTCAAGTCGTTTTCAGCAGCGACAGATTTGTGTCCTAAGTCGATACAAATTCGGTTGGTGCTCGGATGAGAAATAACTCGACTCAAGACCAAGGCAGCAGGTTCGAAAGCTTGTTCTGGAAAAGCATCCTTATAGCCTTTATCCCAAAGAGGAAAAGTGCCAGGGCTACATTCTACCTGTGGGTTTTGCGCATGAATCGGAAAAGTCGGTGAGCCTCCCGCTACTACTTGAAGGGTTATTCCTTTTTCAGAAAAAGTTGACACTAAATCAAAGACAGGAATAAAAGCTTTGTGACAATTTTCAGTTCTTAATGCTAAATCTTGATCACGAATATGTCCGTCGTAGGCATGAAGTCCTTTCACCGAAATACCGTTTAATTCAAGCAGTGCATTGATAAGTTCTTCAGCTTTTTGTGGTAAGATACCTGTTCTGTTCATTCCGACGTTGAGGTCGATATAAACATCTATCGTTATCTTATGTTGCGTCGCCGCTGTGGCGATGGCTTGTCCAACTGACAAGTCATCGACCAAGCAGGAAAATTGGGTAGTAGTATAAGTTTGAATTAGGGTTATAAAACGTTGCAACTTCGTAGCCACAGGCTGATACGCCAGCAACACATCAGGTGCTTGACTCATGGCAAGCATTTCGGCTTCGGCAATGGTAGCACATTTGAATTTAGTAATTCCTTTTGCTAACATCAATGCCGTAACTTCCTGACATTTATGCGTTTTGATATGTGGACGAAGTCGATTAACCTCTGGTAGCATGGTTACCAAGGTTTCGATATTTTGAGCGATACGCGATGTATACCACACCAAAGCGGGGGTATCCAAGGTATCTAAATCTTGTAAGTTGTACCAAGCAGTTTTATCCATTGTGGATTTTTGATTTTTGATTTCGGATATATTGCTCTGTGAGATTAAAGGAAGTGCAACCCAATTTTTTGAATCATATTTTACAAAAAATTAAGTTAGCCTTTTATATTTCCGAAATCAGAAATCCCCAATCCCCAATCAGCAATTGTTTGAAATCTTTCGAACACTACACTTCGCTCATTCATAATTCACCAATTATTCGCTTTCTAACTCAAACAAGGCCTCGATTTCGACTGGAATATTGTCTGGCAATGAACCAAAACCTACTGCACTACGAACACCAATACCATTTTCTTCGCCCCAAACTTGAGCAAACAATTCACTACAACCATTGATAATATAAGGATGTCTTTCGAAAGTATCTACACAATTGACCATACCCAACACTTTGATTACTCGCTTCACACGGTCGAGACTTCCTAAATGTGTTTGGATGGTTGATAAAATGGTCAAACCCACTTGACGAGCAGCCAATTTGCCTTCTTCCATGTCTAACTCACGACCGATACGTCCAATAATAAGACTTTTGTCATCCTGCACAGGCCCATGACCCGAAACATATAAGTATTTACCGTCGATAAGGTATGGTTTGTACACGCCCAATGGTAGTGGGGCAGGAGGTAATGAAAGTCCTAATTTTGCAAATGCCTCTGAAGGGGTTAATTGTTCTACCAACTGTTCCATAAAATAGTTTTTATTGAAAATGTAATAATAATTAAATGTAAAATTGAGTGTAAGTAAATAAGGTTTTTGAGAAAAAACAAGGTTATTAAAGGGTTAAATGTCAAGCCTCTATTTGGCTCCGTCCAAAGTTGATTGTGTTACTTTGGTATGAGTTAATTTTCTAAACTTCGCATTTTCGATTTTGAGAACCACCGCATTGGGCCATTGATTATTGGTATAAAAACGTTGTCCATTCACCGCACTTACCACTAATCCAATTGAAGTAGGGGCAACATAAGTGCTAGCATCGAAGCCATCTTTGTATTCTACCAACTCGCTTTTATAGCCTAGAATCGAAACTTTAGTTTGAGCATTGCCTTCAAGGTGGGTCAATACCAAATTTTTGCGAGTGCCATATTTCCAATCTTGCCAGTTAGCTCTTCTTACGATAGCATAGATATACTTTTCGTCATTTGACTGTGTGTACCAAACATTATCTTCACGCACAATTGGCAAAGGTTTTACGGCGTAAATAGCCTCTGAGTTGGCAAAATTCCAAAGGGCTACTTCTTGCAACAAAGCCTCTTGTTCTATCTGAATTTCACCATCTTGTTTTGGTCCGATGTTCAACAAAAAGTTTCCTCCTTTAGCACGCATTTCAACCAACATATTGATGATTTCTGTACCAGATTTATGTGGGTCGTTTGTAGGCTTATATTGCCAGTCAGTCCCCATAGTATAGCAAGCTTCCCACGGGCGAGGAAGGGGTTCGTCGGGCGTATTTTGCTCTGGAGTATTCATCAAATCACGTGTAATGACCAATTCAGGATTGAGTGTCCAAGCATATTCTCTCAAACCATCACCTGGACCATCGATAAATAGAATGTCGATTTTGCCATATTTGGTCAACAATTCCTTCAGTTGTTCCTTGTCGTAAGCCATCAAATTAGGGTTTTTGGCAGGAAAATGCTGTGGCAATTGCAAGCGACCAATAGGAATATTGTTTTTATGAAAAAAGTAAAAATCTTCAGGGGAGAAATACAGACCAATAGCGATACCTTCTTTACGAAATGCCTCGATGAGTTCTTTGGTAATGTCTCTTTTCAAAGGCGTATTCATCACATTGAACGGCGTAGTTTTGGTATCGAACATACAAAAACCAGAATGGTGTTTTGCGGTAAATACCACATATTTCATGCCCGCCAATTTGGCCATTTTAGCCCAATCTTCGGGTTTAAACTTATAGGGGTTAAAGTATTTAGGAAGCTCATTGATGTATTTTTCGACATATTCGGTGGATGCCCCAGCCAAAGAGTGGCTAATCACTGCGCCGAGTGTAACGTCTACATTCCAGTGGATAAACATGCCAAAGCCAAGGTCTTGAAACCAATTGACTCTATCAGGTTGATTGGTAACTTGTTGTTTTTGAGCCTTTCCAATTGGTGAAAAACTCAATACGAGTAAAAAAATAACTAATAACTTTTTCATAATATGTGCTTTAAAAAACATTCATTTCGGATGTGGGATTTCGGATATTGGATTTCAGATTTCAGAATGATCGCCCAAATTCCTAGTTCAAGACTTTGTCTTGAACTTAATTTTTAAACAGTTTATCAACTGAAACAAACACTAGTTCGAGACTTAGTCTCGAACTAGGAAAAGCCTATAAAAATGAGTTTATGATTAGAACACCAATGAGCCCCACAACCGCTACAAGCGTTTCCATCATCGACCACGAGCGAATGGTATCTTTTATACTAAGGTTAAAATATTCTTTGAACATCCAAAAACCAGGGTCATTTACATGCGAAAACATTAAACTACCCACACCAATGGATAATACCATTAAGTTAGGGTCTACCTGTAGCGTCTCTATCATAGGCGCCATAATTCCAGCGGTAGTTAAGCCTGCCACCGTTGCTGAGCCTAAACACACACGAATAAAAGCGGAAATCAACCAGCCAAGAATCAAAGGGTGAATACTTATATTTTTGAGTAGTGAAGCCATAACATCGCTCACACCACTTTCCATAAAAACTTGTTTGAGCGCTCCTGCTCCAGCGATGATTAAGAGCACCATTGCTATATCTTTTACCGCTTCAGAATAGGTATTCATCGTTTTAGAAAGCGCCTGACTTGTCAGTCCTCCCAAAGTAGCGGTTGCTACCAAAACAGCTAAGAGCATTACCATCGCTGGGTCACCAATCAGTTTACAGACTGGTATCAATGCCGAATCACTTGGTAAAATACTAGTAAGAATAGTGGTTCCTGCCATCATAAAAACAGGAAATAATGCCGTGAAAAAGCTCAGAAAGGTACTAGGTAAAATTTGATTGGGTTCGGAAGTAGTCGCAAAACTCAAGTTGGGACTTGAGGAAATATTTTTTAGGGTTAGAGCATAAAGCGGGCCAGCAATAATAATTGTTGGAATTGCAATGATGATTCCGTAGAGTAAAGTTTGCCCCATGTCTGCATGAAACTGCGCTACCAAAGCAGCAGGCGAGGGGTGAGGAGGTAAGAAACCATGTGCCACCGACAAGGATGCCAGCATGGGTAAGCCAATATACACAGCAGGCAAATTGTATTGATACACCACCGAAAAAATCAAAGGAATCATCAGTACAAAACCTACATTATAAAATAAGGGTATTCCGATAATAAAACCTGTACAAACTAAGCCCCATTGAATGTATTTTTCGCCAAAAAGTCCCATCATGACGGAGGCAATGCGTTGTGCCGCACCACTTTGAGCCACTAATTTGCCCAACATAGCCCCTAAGGCAATGACCCCGACTAACGAGCCCAACATGTCGCCTATTCCTTTTTGAATAGATTTACTGATGAGTTCGAGAGGCATTCCCATACTGATACCAGCTACCAAGGAGGTAATCAAAAAAGCCAAAAATGGATTGAACTTAGCAACGGTAATCAGTAGCACCAATAGTCCAATACAAAGAATTACAAGCAATAAAATCATAGGAGTTAAAGCAAATTGCTTTCGGGTGTCGGCTGTGGGCTTAAGGCAAAAAGTATTGTTTAAAGTTATGCTCTATTCAATACAATTTTAATAATTTTTCTCCTGTAAGAATGTTGATAATTAAATGAGTAGCTTTTCTTTTGGCTATACAATTAATTAAACCATCCTATATTTTACCCTAAGCCCAAAGCTGATACCCGAAAGCCAAAATTTATTTTTAATTTTTATCCCACCAAATACGAGTTGTCAGCGTATTAGCACCTTGACGAGAGATAGCCTCTTTGAGGTTTGGTCCGTTGAGGTTTTCTTCAACAATTGGATAAATCAATCTTCTTGGAATGGTACCATTAGTCAAGTTACCTGTAATGTTGACAGGCGTTAATTTAGGATAACCAGTTCTTCTCCAGTTAGAATATACCTCCACTTCGTCTGGAAATAAAGATACCCACATTTGTGAGTGAATTTGTTCCATTTGCGCATCGAAACTTGCAGGGAAAGTATGAGTCGCCAAATAGGCATTGATTTTAGCAGTAGAAATAGCCGCTGCATCACCATAGATAGCCATATTGCGCATCGAAGCCGATATACCACCTTGGTAGTAACTCGCTGCGTCGCCAGATGCCCATCCTCTCACAATAGCTTCTGCCATCAAGAAATTCATTTCGGCATTACTGATTACGACCATTGGCGCATCCAATTTCAACACGGTGTTGATATTTGGCTCAGAATAAGTGATAAAATCAGCAGGTTTTTGTAACAAACCGTTTTGCATACCTTTTTGTATGGTAGCAGTAGTATCTTGCTTTTTATCTACCCAAACAACCGCAATTGAACTCAAACGAGGGTCTTTATTAGCTTTCAAGAAAGAAATAAATGTATTTGAAAACTTACCACCTTCAGTATTATTGTTACCATCTGCTACTGCATAGTTGTTGCCACGCAAAGCTAATGAAACAGGGTTTTTGTTGATGTCCTGACCATTAGCAATGTACTGTACTTTTGCCAAATCTTTGTCATCTAGTATGATGCCTCCAGCAATGGCTTTTTGTGCCCAAGTCTTAGCTGTTGCAGCATCCACTTTTGTCATACGCATCGACAAACGAAGCATTAATGAGTAAGCAAACTTTTTCCATTTTGTCACATCTCCGCCATACACAATGTCAGCACTTGCGTAGGATGATTTAGTGGCGTCTAAACTCGTTGCAGCTTGCTCCAATTCTTTCAACATATCCAAGTAAACACTTTGTTGGGTGTCATATTTGGGTGTGAATTTTGAAGAAGTATAACCTTGTCCAGCATCCGAATATGGAATATCGCCATATAAATCTGTAATGCGGTGGAAAGTATAAGCACGCCAAATACGTGCAATCGCATAAAGGTTTACTTGCGCAGGATCATTTTTAACAGCATTGATAACTGTCTGAACTTCGTTTACGCTTAATGGGTAAGCGTTGTTGAAGAAATCATACGGGTAAGTGCCTTGCGAGAAAAAGTATTTATCTCCAATACCTGGCACATCTTTGTATGTCGAAAAATGTTGAATCGAACCTCCTGCTGCAAACTCATACGTACTAGCACAGCTATTGTTGAGCGCATCGTATTGTGCCTTGCTAAACATGTAAGATGGCACAATGATGGGAGAGGTATCTGGGTTGATATTGAGTTCTTCAAAACCGTTGTCGCACGAACTGAAAAGTGCAACACCAGCCATAAAAAGAAGGGTTTTGAATGTATGTCTCTTTTTCATAAGTCTCAGGTAATACGCTATTGAGCGGACTCTTTAGCACAAGTTTTTGAATTTATCCTAGTTGAAAATGCTACAGTTTGGGGTTTACTGAAAAAGGAAAAAGGGATTTGAAAAATGAGTTTTCTTACAGAATAAGATATAATTGATTATTGAAAATTTATATTCACAACTCACAATTCCTCATTCAGCACTCTCTCTGAATTAGTGGGCGAAAAGATTCGCCCCTAAAAACACATCCCGATTTTCCATCAGTTCATCACATCCTAGAATTTCACTGTTAAGTTGATACCATAGCTACGTGCTCTTGGCAAACCAAATGCCTCGAAACCCTGTGCATTGCTGTTGGTATAACTTGATTCTGGGTCAAAGTTTTCAGTCTTTTTGTACAACACAAATAAGTTACGTGCCACAAAAGAGATTGACGCCGACTGAATCTTAGCAAAGCCTAGGTATTTCGCTGGAATTTTATATCCTAAAACGATTTGACGTAACTTGATAAAGCTTCCATCATACACAAATAGGTCTGAGTAGTTTTTCAAGTTGTCGTAGTAAAGACGTAGCTGAGATACTGGTACTGTACGAGTGTAAGAATCGCCGTTGGCAGTTACACCGTTCAAAACCAAACCATTGTCACGACCTGCCAATGTTTTTTGTTGCAAGCCAAAACGGGTTGCATACACGTTCATTACCGAGAATACATCGTTACCGAATTTACCGTCTAGCAAGATATCCAAGTTCCAGTTTTTGTATGTAAATGAATTGCTAAAACCTGTTGTCAATGGCGCTACACCTTGTCCAATCTCTTTGATTGGGCCTTTTACTGGATAACCTGTAGAAGTATCATAAACGATATTGCCTTTTGAGTCAGTAACCATCGTATAACCTTTGATGATACCATAAGGACGACCAGCATCAGTATTCACAAAAGCCCAAGAACCTACCGAGGTGGCCAATTGGATGGTATTTACACCTTCTGTTAATTGAACTACTCTGTTTTTGTTGTAAGCCAAGTTGAAGCTTGTATTCCAGCTAAAGTTTTTGGTTTTTACCAAAGAACCCGTCAATAATAATTCGATACCTGAGTTGTCTACTTGCCCTACGTTTACATAAGTATTTTGGTAACCACTTGTTCCTGAAATAGCTGTTTTAACAATATCGTTAGTCGTACGACGCAGATAGTAAGTCAAATCTACTCCTAAGCGGTTATTGAATAATTTGGTATCAAGACCTGCTTCCCAAGTAGTAGAAGTAAATGGCTTCAAGCTTGGGTTGTTAAGAAGATACTCGCCATTTGTCATCGTGATTTGTTGCAATGGCTGTCCGCTACTTGTTACCATGCTATAACTCTGGTTCAAAGTATATGGATCTGGCACACCACCACCTACTTGTGCCCAAGATGCTCTCAATTTAGCATAGTTGACAAAAGAAGGCATTTCTGTAGCTTGTGACAATACAAAGCTGGTTCCAACTGCTGGATAAAGAATTGTATTATTTTTGATACCCAAAGTAGAGAACCAATCCTGACGAGCTGAGGCATTTAAAAATAAGACACCTTTGTAATCAAGGTCTAATGAACCAAATACTGAGTTGGTTGCCAAACGTTGCGTTACTGGACGAGTCGTCGCTGTAGTTAGGTTGGTAAAGCTGTAAAAGTTTGGAATAATGAATTGTGTACCGTTAGTGTAAATTTCTGAACGTTCAAAAGAGCGTTGGTTGCCACCTAACATCGCATTCATGTGAACTGGACCTAAATCGGTATTGTAGTTCACCGTCAACATAGAGTTGTTTTCTGTAACTGTCGATTTGATACCTTGATATTCACCTGCAGCGTTTGTTGTGTACACCGTTCCTGTTGGGATAATACCTGTAAAGTCATAGCTGTAGAAATCACGGCTGATATTACCTTTTACAAAAAGGTTTTTCAAAATATCGTACTTCAAACCAAACTGCCCAATAAAACGGTTTTTGGTATCATCATTTCTAAATTTATTAACAACAAAGTAAGAATTAGAAGCATAAGGAGTTTCGTTCCATTGAACCTCGCGGCCTGTTGCGTCATAGCCTGGGTCCATCCAGCGAATGTCTACTGTATTGGCAATCATGTAGTTTGCCCAGTTAGGGTTACCTGGCGCATCACCAGCACTCGGACGATTGTGCGCTTTTTCTAAGTTGTATTGCGCCAAAGCTTCCATCGAAATACGTTCGCTTAATTTAGCATTGATGCTTAAGTTTGCTACTTTACGATTGAAAGTAGAATTTGGCAATACACTCTTATTATTGATGTCTGCTACCGATGCCCTAAAGTTCAAGGCTTCTGTACCACCACTAAATGAAATGGTATTACTCAAAGTTGAACCAGTGCGATAAAAGTTCTTAATATTGTTTTGTTGTGGAGAATAAGGATGTTCTTTTCCGTCAAAAGCAATATAAGGCTGTCCGTCCATTTTGGCACCCCACGAACGGCGTCCCCAGCTTACAGCTTGCGCTTGTGAAGTTGGTTTCACGCCACCGTCTCCTTGACCGTACATATATTGCCAGTCAGTAAAGTCAACAACATCGTCGATGGTAGCAGTAGCGTTGTATTCTACACCAATACCTTTGCGTACGGTACCTTTTTTCGTAGTAATCAAAATAACACCATTGGCAGCTCGTGAACCATACAAGGCTGCTGCTGTACCACCTTTCAAGACTGAGATACTTTCAATATCGTCAGGGTTGATACCACCAATACCATCACCACGGTCAACGTTGTGTCCACTACCACCTGTAGTTGGGCTACCCCCAGGCGTACTGTTGTCGATAGGCATACCATTGATTACATATAAGGGTTGGTTATCGCCTGATAATGAACCATTACCACGAATCACCACTCTACTTGAACCACCTGCACCTGTTGCCAAACTTGTTGCATTTACCCCTGCAATTTTACCAGAAAGAGCATTGGCTAAGTTGGTTTCACGAGCTTGTGTAAATTCACTACCACTTACTTCTGTTACCGAGTAAGCAAGGGCTTTTTTGTCTTTTTTCACACCCAAGGCAGTCACCACCACTTCTTGAATGTTTTGAACACTTTCTTTTAGGGTAACGGACACCGTCGTTTGACTAGCAGAAAGTACCACAGTTTGTGGCTCATAGCCAACCATCGAGACCACCAAAGTGATACTTGTTATGTTATCAGGAATTCCTAATTTGAATTTCCCTGAGGCATCAGTTGAAGTACCAATTTTGGGGTTTCCTTTTACAAAAACAGAAGCTCCAATAATTGGGCTACCATCTTTGGCAGAGGTAATAATACCTGACACAGGAAGTGTGCCAAGCATGTTGAAAGTAATATTGCTCTTATGAGCCAGACGGAGCTCTGCAAGCTCAGTTGCATAACCTTGAAAGGTCATGCTTCCTAGCACAGATAACCACAGCAACCTTTGTGAGCGAGGTAATAGTCGAGTTTTCATCATAGCTTGTTTAGTTGGAGATTTGGATTTTGCAAAATTTGCAAGTTTTGTTTCGCTATTTCTGTACAAACTTAGCATAAATTTTAAATAATACTGCATTTATTGCAATTTAATTCTGCAAATTTTTCAAATAATGAGTATTTATTCTCAATTTTTGCAAATTTTAAATACTTTGTACCTACTGAAAAGGATATATAACCTTAGTCTTTTTGCTATATTTGCAAACGATAACCAACAACCTTCCTTGAATATGTCAGTTAACCTCCTCAAAAAAGAGCGAAAAGATTTGATCCTAAAAGAAATCAATGTGCATACCCGTGTAACCTTTGCGGAGTTAGTAGATGTATTGAATGTTTCGGAAGATACCATTCGAAGAGATTTGAATGAGTTGGCCGAGGAGGGGGAGATTATTAAAATTCGGGGTGGGGCAATGTCAAAAGCCTATCATTATTCTTCTCAAGTAAAGGAAACCTATGCGCACAACTCCAAACAGGAGATTGCTAGAAAAGCGTTGGGATTATTGAAAGAAGGAATGCTGGTGCTAGTAGGCGGAGGAACCACCATCAGAGAGTTGGTCAAACTCATTCCTGATTCACTTCGTATCACTTTTATGACAGTAAATCCCTTGACCGCAGTAGAACTGCTGGACAAGCCCAACGTTGATATTATTATGGTGGGTGGTCAATTGTCTCGTTATAGTCAGATGGCAGTAGGAGGAGAGGTACATCAGCGTTTATCCGAAATGCGTGCAGATTTATGTATTATGGGGAGCAATGCCATTGACACACAAGGGGGGTTTACTGACTCAGACTGGGAGACTGTACTGGTAAAAAAGGCTATGATTAAGGCCTCCAAAAAAGTGGCGGTATTATCGATTGCCGAAAAGCTCGATTCTGTTATGAAGATGAAAATTGCAGATTTATCAGAAATCAATTACTTGGTAACTGACCTCGACCCCAACGATGCCAAATTAGGACCCTACCAAAATAAAGGAGCAACGCTTTTGTAAGAAAGGAGTAATATTCTCTAGCTATTCATCGAAAAAGGGAGGCATCTCTAATTTAGTGTTTTAGTGAGTGAGCGAATGAGTGACTATAATTTAGAAAAAATCAACTTTATGGACGCAATGCTTTGCTTCTAAAGATGTATCCTCTATAGAAGTAGTATTAAACATGAGTCATCCTGAATTTTTAGGATTTGGATGATGCTCCAAGTTTATATCAAAAAAGTGGTCGAAAAATATTTTTCGACCACTTTTTTGATGTTACTATGTTAGATATGACTTGGCTTGAGACGCAATCATTGCGTCTCTACTGCGAGAATATAAATGTTAAAATGATCACTCACTCACTAAATCAGGGATGATTGCATAAAAAACTACACGTTCTCCACCTTAGATTCAATCTTCTCTTTTACTTGTTTCAAATTTTCTAACAAATGTTCACGCATTTGCACGAACTGCATAATTTCGGTGTGATTCTCCGAGTATTTTAAGTTTGGAAAAAACAGTGATGGAAAAAGGATAAACTCATGTACTTGTGATTCGGGCTTCTTTCCTTGTTTTTTTACTGCAAGAGTAATTTTGGGAGCACTAAAATCACGATGTTGACTCGAAGAATCGATATGGATAGATTCGATGTGTTCGAATGGAATTTCTTTGGTAGAGGTTACCGACGTCCCAACGGTATGAATATGATATAACTTTTGGTCTGAAAGCGCTACATAAACGGCTCTTTTCTTCTTGAAAATACCATTGATACTGTCTTGTAAGTTTTGCAAACCACTTAATTGAGGGTATTGAACCGAAACTAACGCATGAATGGGAGCACTAATAGAGTTACTAATGTGTGAAAACGAATCTAATACCTGAAATCTTTTAGCCATGTGAATACGTATGATTTATTAGGGTTGATTGTAAACGAAGTAAGTAATGCCCAAATGTTTGTGAATAGATGATTCCTTTAAGAAGAATGAATACTATGACAACGGACAATGCTATTGATTTATGATAGTCAACTGAAAAATAAGCTTAAAATTACAACTAATGTGCCAAAATTTGTCTAACTATTTTGAGAAAGAATTGCTATAATATTTATTCTAATAAAATCAATAGAGTACAACAATATCTATAATAATTTAACAGTTTTTAACAATAATTAATCAAAACAAATCTGTATCTTTACGACCAGCAATTATAAACTTCTTTAAGTAAATCAGTAAAGACCAGTCAATTTTGCGTACCATGAAAGCTTTTCGTTTATTCAAATGGATATTACCCCTAATGCTATGGACCATAGCAGTGGGTGGCTATGCCCATGATGGAAAAACTAAAGTTAGCTATACCAAGGTAAGCCAAAGTGTTACCAAGTTTAGTAAAAAAAGAACTTTTGGTCGTCATTTTGAAGTTGAAAACAATGTCTTACTTGACAATCAAGAAGAAAAAGATGAAAGCTCTGAGCGTTCTCATGGGTTGACTTCTGCTTCTGATTTATCAAGTATCGAGCGTGCAATTATTCAAACCTTGCAACGTTCGGATGTTCCATTTGTACCTCATTTATCCTTTTCGAAAAAACTATTTATCCTTCATTGTGTCTATTTAATTTGAGAATAGCACAAACTCACTCATTATATTTCCCTAAAAACTTTTTTTAAAATCAACATTAGCCCTTTGAGGTGCCAACAATGCAAGGATAAGTCCGTATAATCATTATACTGACAGATTGATTTTGCATTGGTCTAAAAAGCTTAGATTGCTTAGGTAATTAAGGCTTGATAGAGAAGTGTAACTTTGCTTAAGGTGTTGTAAAACAAGTATGTAATGTGGTATCAAACTGCATTAATTCTATACGTACGTTATTTTGCTGACATTCTACTCAAATTTATTACTTCTGTTCACTTCAATACTCTTTCCAGAAATCGGGCTGATTGTATGACGCTTTCGTTTTAGAGACCAGCGTTGTTTCTGAATCGATAAGCATAATAAGAAATAGTGCTAGTTAGGGTAGGTTTATATAATAATCTACCTTCTTGGTATAAATATCAAGAAAATGCTAACAAGATATAAGTGCTTTGCTAAATAATCGACAGTGTTAGTCCGTCGGATTTTACAAAAAAAGCAAATCACTCAATATTCGTTGGTTTTGTACTATTGCTTAATGTGTATGCGGGGGCATGCACAAGGTTTTGTCCGTTTCATTTTAATCACTTGACTCAAAATTATGAAATCCTATTTGGTATGGATTTTCGGCTTGATGTGTAGTGCCAATGTGGCTTTGTCTCAAAGCCGTGATACATTGCGCCTAAACGTAGACGAGGCCGAACAGCAGTTTGTTAAAAACAACCTCACTTTACTAGCTCAGAAGTACAATATCGAAGCTTCTAAAGCAGCAATCATTCAGGCTAAACTTTTGCCTAACCCTAATATCAACTACGAACAAGGGTTGAACACCATGAAGACTATCGCCAATGATGCGCCAATTGGGGCTTTTGGTGAAAGAACTTTGCAAATTCAACAGTTGATTCTATTGGCGGGAAAGCGCAACAAGCAAGTCAATGTTGCTAAAATCAATGCTGAAATCACAGATTATCAGTTTTTTGAAATCGTAAGAGGTTTGACGTATCAGCTACATGCTAGTTTTTATACAATCCATTATTTACAAAAAACATTAGCCACGTACGAACAAGAAATAGAAACACTTAACAAGCTTTTGAGTGCTTATTCGGATCAAGTTGCCAGAGGTAATGTCCCTCAAAAAGAATTGATTCGCTTACAGTCTTTCTTAGTGAGTCTCGAAACAGAACGTTCTAATATCATTTTGGAAATTACTGATAATCAAGCCGTACTCAAGGTACTTTTATCAGATACTTCTACCAAAACGGTACATCCAATCGTAGATGATAATGCTTTGGAACAAAAAAGCGCAGCAGGCTTACAGCTCAGTGAGTTAATTAATAGTGCCACTGATAATCGTTATGACCGTAAGATTCAAGAAGCAACAGTACGATTAGCTTCAGCTGACTTGGCTTTGCAAAAAGCAATGGCTACGCCCGATTTGACCATTGGTTATAGCTATGACCGTGCAGGTAGTTACCTCAACAATTACCATGGCTTAACGATTGCAATGGATTTGCCAGTGTTTAATAAAAATCAAGGAAATATTAAGATCGCTGAAAATACGATTCAAGCCAACAAACAGAATTTAGCACAAACCGACGTACAAATTAACAATGACGTTTTGCAAGCTTTGCTCAAAGCACAAGAAGCCGAACGTTTATATAAGACACTTGATAAAAACTATTTGCCAAGCTTTAATAAGTTGATTGATGGAGTAGTGCAAAACTACCAAAAGCGTAACATCACGTTACTGGAGTTTATGGACTTTTTGGAGTCGTATAAAATAACCGTTACGCAAATCAATACGCTTCAAAACACAAGAATGCAGACATTCGAAAATCTCAATTTTGTAGTAGGCAAAAAAGTTCTTTAAGATTTAAACAGACATCACAATGAAAAAGCATATAAAGTATCTTTCAATTCTTGCAATCTCAACTTTGGCTACTGCTTGTAGCTCTTCTCAGGCTGATAACGAATCAAAGGCAGAAGATCAGCCTTTTGAACTATCGCAACGACTAAAGCAAGAATTGAGCTTGGCACCAGCTACGCTAGAGCCTATTCAAACACAATTGCAGTTGACAGGCAAAGTAATGCCCTATGAAGATAAACAAGTAAAAGTATCTCCTTTAGTAGATGGCGTTATCGAAAAAATCCATGCCAATCTAGGTGATTTTGTTAATAAAGGACAAACACTTGCGGTAGTTCACTCATCGGAGGTGGCAGATGTTGAAAACCAAACGGTAGGTGCAACCTCCGATTTGTTATCAGCTCAAAAGAATTTGCAAGTACAAAAGGATATGTATAAGGCGGGTTTGGCATCTGAAAAAGATGTGACTTTTGCTCAAAACGATGTGTTGAAAGCCCAAGGTTCATTGAAACGCGCTAAAGAAGTATCTAGTATTTATAGTGTAAAAAATGCGTTTTACACCCTAAAAGCGCCAATTTCAGGTTATGTAATCGAAAAAAATAATGCTATTTCTGATAAAATGTCCTTCCACGAAGGTGAAACGGGAGCATTTTTCACTATCGCAGACTTATCGCAGATTCAAGTGGTGGCAAATGTGTATGAAGCAGATATTGCCAAAGTACATGTGGGTTCTCAAGTACAAGTAAAATTGATTTCTTATCCAGATAAGGTTATCAAAGGGGTGGTAAACAAAATGAGTAACGCCCTAGATCCTGAAACACGTACCTTACAGGTTCGTATCAATATGCCAAATCCTGGCTTTTTGATGAAACCAGAAATGTTTGCACAGGTAGACGTAAGTTATAGCTCGTCAGACAGAAGCATTGCGATTCCATCGTCGGCGGTCATTTTTGATCAAAACAAAAACTTTGTGATTGTTTATAAGGATGCTAAGCATTTGGAGGTAAGAGAAATCCAGATTGCAAAACAAAACTCTACGAAGACTTATGTGATTTCAGGGTTGAAAGAGGGTGAAAATGTAATGAACAAAAACCAATTGTTGGTGTACAACGCTTTGGTAAACTAATTCGCGAAGTAAAGAATAGTGTTTTTCGACTGAAAAGTACTACTCAACTTATGCTAAAATTGTTCAAAACAGTATTCTTATAAATCACTCATTCGGATGAAAAAGCTATTAGCGTTATCGCTCAAATATAAATTTGCAGTATTCTTTTTTACTGCTGTAGTAGTGATTGGAGGTATCTCAAGTTTTATCAATACCCCAATCGACGCCTTTCCTGATGTTACCAATACTCAGGTTACTATTATTACTCAATGGTCTGGACGTAGTGCCGAGGAGATTGAAAAGTTTGTAACCGCTCCGCTCGAAATCTCGATGAACGGGGTGCAAAAGAAAACCACTGTTCGTTCTACAACGCTATTTGGCTTGTCGGTTGTAGTGGTGATGTTTGACGATGGTGTCGACAATAACTTCGCTCGTATTCAGGTAAACAATGCCTTGATGGGCGTTGAACTTCCTGATGGCGTTGAGCCTGAAGTGCAGCCGCCATATGGCCCAACAGGCGAAATCTTCCGCTATACCCTAGAAGGCAAAGGAATGACCTCTCGCCGTTTTAAAGAAATCCAAGACTGGGTAATTGACCGAAATTTGCGCTCAGTACCGGGTGTAGCAGATATTGTAAGTTTTGGTGGTGAAGTAAAAACGTATGAAATTAGTGTAAATCCTAATTTGCTTCAAGACTATAAAATTACACCCTTAGACGTTTTTACAGCTGTTGAGAAAAGTAATATCAATGTTGGAGGTGATGTGATTACCAAAAACAATCAAGCTTACGTAGTTCGTGGTATTGGTTTATTGAAAAATATCCAAGACATTCAAAATATCTTGGTCGATAATATCAATGGTGTACCTGTTTATGTAAAAACTGTGGCAACCGTAACAGAGTCGGCTTTACCTCGTTTGGGACAAGTGGGAAGAGGTAATGATAATGATGCTGTTGAGGGTATCGTTGTAATGCGTAAAGGAGAAAACCCTTCAGAAGTAATTCAAAATCTGAATTTGAAAGTAGAGGAATTAAACTCAAAAATTCTTCCAAATGGAGTAAAGATTAAAACGTTTTATAATCGCCAAACGCTCCTGAATTTTTGTATAGAAACCGTAACTCACAACCTCATCGAAGGGATTGTTTTGGTAACCCTAATCGTATTGATTTTCTTGGCTGACTGGCGTGCATCCTTGATTGTATCGATGATTATTCCTTTGGCTTTGCTATTTGCTTTTTGCTGTCTGAAGCTTCTCGGAATGAATGTGAACCTACTTTCGTTAGGTGCCGTAGACTTCGGGATTATTATTGATGGTACTGTAGTGGTAGTCGAAGGTCTGATTGTAGTGTTAGCTCATCAAGCTGAGCATGTGGGTATGGAGCGCTTTAATAAATTGGCTAAAATGTCAATCATCAAGCGTACTGGTACAAGTATGGGTAAGGCGATTTTTACTTCAAAAATCATTATCTTGATTGCATTGTTGCCCATTTTCGCATTCCAAAAAGTAGAAGGTAAAATGTTTACCCCATTGGCATGGACATTAGGTTCGGCCTTGTTGGGTGCATTGATTTTTACCTTAACATTGGTGCCAGTAATGGTGAGTATTTTGATGAATAAAAATGTGAAAGAGAAGAGTAACTTCTTAGTAGATGCTGTGATGAAGTACTCTATGAAGCTTTTCAATTACTGTTTTTCACACAAAAAATTTACTTTCATTACCACAGGTATTATCACAGTTGTTGGTTTTTGGACCTTAACTATTCACGGAACAGAGTTCTTGCCTCAACTCAACGAAGGGTCGATTTACGTGCGTGCTACGATGCCTCGTAGTATCAGTTTGGACGAATCTGTGCGCTATGCCAACGATATTCGTAAGGTATTTGAAGGCTTTCCCGAAGTTCGTCAGGTATTGTCACAAGCTGGTCGCCCGAACGATGGTACTGACCCAACTGGTTTCTATAACGTCGAATTTCACGTAGATATTTATCCGCAAAAAGAATGGGCAAGTAAGCTCACCAAAGCGCAACTGATTGAGAAAATGGAAAACAAATTGAGCATTTTCCAAGGAGTTGTATTTGGTTTCTCACAACCAATTATGGATAACGTAGAAGAAGCGGTATCAGGGGTAAAAGGCTCTATTGCCGTAAAAATCTACGGTAACGATTTTGACTTTTTGGAAGGTGAAGCCGAAAAAGTAGAAAAGGTTTTACGTCATGTAAAAGGTATCGAAGATTTGGGAATTATTCGTAACCTCGGTCAACCAGAATTGCATATTGAGCTCGACCAACAAAAAATGAACTTCTATGGTGTACAAACAGCCGATGCCGATGCCGTAGTAGCAATGGCAATTGGTGGTCAAACTGCCAGTCAACTGTACGAAGGCGAACGCAAATTTGATATTCGTGTGCGTTTCCAATCGGAGTTCCGTAAGTCAGAACAAGAAATTCGCAACTTGATGGTGCCTTCGATGAGCGGAACCAAAATACCTATTAAGCAAATTGCCGAAGTGAAAACGTTGACAGGTCCAAGTTTGATTTTCCGCGAAGACACCAAGCGTTTTATCGCCGTAAAATTCTCTGTTCGTGGTCGTGACATGGGTAGCACCATTGCCGAAGCACAACAGGAAGTGAAAAAAGTCATTCCTAACCTACCAAAAGGATACGACATGAAATGGAAAGGTGATTTCGAAAACCAACAACGTGCCTCTAAACGTTTGGCACAAGTAGTTCCTATTTCGATGATTGCGATTTTCTTTATCCTATATGTAATGTTCGGAAGTTTGAGAGATGCAGGTTTGGTATTCTCCAACGTGCCATTTGCGATTATTGGTGGTTCGGTAGCCCTGTTGGTAACACATACCAATTTCAGTATTTCGGCGGGTATTGGTTTTATTGCATTATTCGGTATTTGTATCCAAAATGGGGTAATAATGATTGAGGTATTTAAAGAAAACCTCCATAAGAAAATGACCTTGCTCGACTCGATTACCGAAGGTGTAAAATCGAGGGTTCGTCCAGTAATGATGACCGCTATGATGGGTATTTTTGGGATGTTGCCTGCAGCCACTTCCTCAGGTATCGGTTCGGAATCTCAAAAACCATTAGCTATTGTAGTAATTGGTGGGATGATTGGCGCAACAATTTTGACGCTCTTTATTTTCCCATTATTCTACGAAAGAGTGTATAGAAATAAATAGAAATGCAGAATGGAGAGATAAGGATACAATTTCCTAATTCTCCTAAAAATATAACAAGCGATTTAGCTTAAAGAGTAAATAATCTATTTGTCTGTTTAGAATCGCTGCCGGCAATGCTGGCAGTGATTTTTCTTTTTTACAAAACAATATTCCTTTAAAAACTCTAATTTTGTAAGCTTGAATAGGAAATGGCTGTAGACCTCAGACTGTATTAGGACAGTAAATCAGATAAAACATAATGCAGTGCGTGCGTATCTACTTACAAGCTATTCTTGATTAGTAAATTATGAAACTTTGGGTATCCTAATACTCAATAGCATTCCCAAAATCTAGCAATTACATCAATACCATAATGGCAAGACCTTCTAAAAATACAGATACAGACCATAAACCCGCTAAAAAAGCAACCGAAACACCTCTTTCGAAACAATACAATCAAATTAAAGCCAAATATCCGGGAGCCTTATTGCTGTTTAGGGTAGGGGATTTTTATGAAACTTTTGGAGAGGATGCTGTAACAGCTTCCAAAATTTTAGGTATTGTTTTGACTCGTCGCAACAACGGGACTGCCGATGACCAATTGGCAGGATTTCCACACCACTCATTAGATACTTACTTGCCAAAGTTGGTGCGTGCGGGGCAACGTGTGGCTATTTGTGATCAATTAGAAGATCCTGCTTCTGCCAAAGGAATTGTAAAACGTGGAGTTACTGAACTAGTTACCCCAGGGGTGTCCTTCAACGACAATGTACTTGATGTAAAGCAAAATAACTATTTAGCTTCTATTTCTTTTGCAGGGTTTTCGAAAGATGTTATTGGTATTTCTTTCTTGGATGTATCAACAGGTGAGTTTTTGTGTTCACAAGGCAATTCGGCATATATCGAAAAACTTTTACAAAGTTTTATGCCTTCGGAGGTATTATATTGTAAAAAATACCGTCAGGAGTTTACACAACTTTTTGGGGATAAGTTCAACACTTTTGCTTTGGAAGAATGGGTGTTTACTTATGATTTTGCCTATCCTTTGTTGATTAATCATTTCAAAACCAATTCATTAAAAGGTTTTGGTGTTGAAACACTCAATGAAGGTATTATTGCTGCAGGTGTTATACTCCATTATTTGGCCGAAACCGAGCACCGTGAAGTTGGACATATTGTACGCATCAACCGTTTGGAGGAAGACAAGTATGTGTGGCTCGATAAATTTACGATTCGTAACCTTGAGCTCGTTCATCCGCAGCAAGAAGGTGGTGTCCCTTTGATTAATATCATCGATCAAACTCATACGCCAATGGGCGCACGCTTGTTACGTAAGTGGTTGGTATTGCCTCTCAAAGAAAAATCTTTGATTCAAGAGAGATTAAATACCGTCGCATTTTTCAAAAAACACCTTGAGCTCAGAGAAACTTTACAACAGCATTTGAAGCAAATTGGCGATTTGGAACGTTTGATTTCGAAAGTGGCGGTGCGTCGTATCAATCCTCGGGAGATGTTGCAATTGAAAAAAGCCTTGGCACATATCGACCCTATTAAAGGGCATATTCAAGAAGCGCTTTTGGATTTTGGTAACGACTTAGGCGCTGACGTTCTCAGACGCTATTCTGACCAACTGAATCCTTGTCATTTTTTACTAGAAAAAATCCAGAAAGAACTCCGTGACGAAGTACCTATTGTGACCAATCAGGGAAATATGATTCGTGAGGGCGTCGATTCGGATTTAGATGCCTTGCTAAAGGTGGCTTATTCAGGAAAAGATTTCTTGATTCAGTTACAAAATCGTGAAATAGAACGCACTGGTATTACTTCACTCAAGATTTCTTTTAATAAGGTATTTGGATATTATTTGGAAGTAACCAATTCGCATAAAGATAAAGTACCTATCGACTGGATTCGTAAGCAAACCTTGGTAAATGCTGAGCGTTATATTACCCCAGAGCTAAAGGAATACGAGGAAACAATCTTAGGAGCAGAAGATAAAATTTTTGTTATCGAACAACGTATTTTCAATGATTTGGTAAACGTAGCCAATGAATATGTCTTGCAAATTCAACAAAATGCAAGAATGATTGCAGTGTTGGACGTATTAACCAATTTTGCGAAAGTTGCGGAAAAAAATAACTACGCTCAACCTATCGTTACCGACGCAAAAGTATTGGAAATTAAGGAAGGTCGCCACCCTGTAATCGAACAGCAATTGCCACTGGGCGAAACCTATGTGCCAAACGATTTGCATTTGGACGATGCCGAGCAACAAATTATTATCATCACGGGTCCAAACATGGCGGGTAAGTCTGCCTTGTTGCGCCAAACAGCCTTGATTGTGTTGATGGCACAAATTGGTTGTTTCGTTCCAGCCCAAGCCGCCGAAATCGGGATTGTCGATAAGGTATTTACCCGTGTAGGAGCAAGCGATAACTTGAGTAAAGGAGAATCTACATTTATGGTCGAAATGACTGAAACGGCTAGTATTTTGAATAACCTATCGGATAGAAGCTTAGTTTTGATGGACGAAATTGGACGTGGAACAAGTACATACGATGGAGTTTCGATCGCTTGGGCTATTGCCGAATATTTGCATAATCACTCGCATTTCAGACCAAAAACGCTATTTGCTACACACTATCATGAACTCAATGAGTTGACCACAGATTTTAAACGTATCAAAAACTTTAATGTTTCGGTAAAAGAGGTGGGCAACAAAATCATCTTCATGCGTAAGTTGATGGAAGGTGGTTCTGAGCATAGTTTTGGTATTCATGTGGCGCAATTGGCAGGTATGCCTGTAAGTGTAGTACATCGAGCCAACGAAATTTTGGCGGAACTAGAACGCAATCGTTCTAAAGAACAACATCGCACAACCATCAAGGAGATGCCAAAACAGAATTACCAAATGAATATTTTTGAAGCAAGTAATCCAAAACTTGAGAAGATTCAAGAGACCCTAAAGAAATTGGATGTCAATACACTTTCACCAATCGAAGCCTTATTGAAATTAAATGAATTTAAAAAGATGCTTGAATAAATTGTGCGTTAGGAAACAGTCGTTCCTGATTGAGTGGGTGAGAGAATGAGCGATTTAGTGATTATTTTGATTAACGGTCAAGGTACTTCATCATTACCTAGTTCGAGACTTAGTCTCGGACTAACTTTTGCTTCAGTTTATAAACTGTATAAAAATAAGTTCAAGACTAAATCATGAACTAGTAACATCTTAGCAGTTAATCAAAAAGGCATTCGAAAAACCAATTTCGAATGCCTTTTTGATACTATATTTCAGCATAAAACCTCTTTAGACGCAATCATTGCGTCTCTAAAAATGTATTTCATATTTAGACTAATCACTCATTCTCACAATCGCTAAATCACTCAATACGGTACATTAATAGACAATTTCAAAACAAACCACATCGTTAGTTTTAAAAACAACCCCACAAAACTATGCTTAAATACACATTAATTTTGCTTTTCTCTATCTTTCAAATCACACAATCCAATGCTCAAAGTATTATCGTTTGGAGCGGAGAAAGTCCATTGAAAATCAGTGATTTTATGGCAAAATCTCCTTTGAATAGTGGCAATTTGTATGGTTGCCAAGCTAGTTGCAGTATCGATTTTGGGTTTCGTATGAGCGCAGCTTCGTTTATGTTGACCAAAAATTTTAATAATAAAGTCAAAGCCGTTTTTACGAGAAATACCTCTTACTTGGTTGCCAATACGGAGGAGCAAAAACAGCAGTTAGTCGCTTATTCGCAATGTATTTTTGATGTGACCGAATTGTATGCTCGCAAATTTAGAAAGCGCCTTTTTGAAGAAAAGAAAGCATTTTCCAATAGCGAGTTTTATGCCAATGCACAAGAAGAACTCCAGAAAGAGCTTCAAGCACGCGAAAACTATATTCAGACGGTAACAAAGTTGGGCCAAAACACAGAAGAATTGACCAAAATCAGAACCCAAGTACTAGCCGAAATCGCTGAACTATCGGATTATTGTTACGATTGCAAGCCCAAGAAATAGTTGAAACGCCATATAGTAGGAGGCGCAATGCTTTGCGCCTCCCCAGAATCACACCTTCATAAATTTTTCATACAGATTTAAACCGAGGTAAAGCCCGAAAAACGTAAATTTGAGCTAGGTGAATACACAAAGCCTCAAATTTTACTCGTATGAAAATCGATGCATACCAAATATCTGAAGTCTTTAACCTCAAGAAGTTTAAACAAGACTATACCAGCGAACCTTCCCTTTACAACAATTCAGAATTATTCTATAAGCGAGAAGACGATACCTATATCTATTTATTGAGTTATGGGGTGGTAGTTTTTGCGGGTGTGGGTGATTTGGAAAAAAGTGAATTTTTGAAATTTATCAAAAACTACGCTGAAGGATTGATTGAAGAAAAGTTTGAAGACGATTTTATTGTCCAAACAGACCCCTCTATTTCGGTAGTGCTCAAGCATAATTCTATTACTGTTTCAGAACTAACCGATGACTCTATCCGCATCATCATGCTCAATATTGGTCAGTCTGTGGCATTGGATTATTATGAGGCGTTGACGTATAAAATTGCTACGAGCACCAAGCAAATGACCGATGAATTAGAGCATCACGGGCGTCTCAAAAGCTCGCAAAGTGAACTCCTGAAATTTATTGGCAAAACTATCAATATCAAAAACAGTATTATCGATAACCTCTACATCTTCGACTCACCCGAAGAAGCTTGGGAAAACGAGCATTTAGAGCGCATAGACAAAGGCTTGAAAAAGACCTTCGACCTCAAAATGCGTTACCAAGATATAGAATACAAACTCAAAATCGTTCAAGAAAACTTAACCCTTTTCATGGAGCTTGTCCAAAACCGAGAAAGCACCCGTCTCGAATGGGTTATCATTATCTTGATTTTGATAGAAGTGTTTGATTTGATATTTACGAAGATATTTTAGTGATTTAAAAAGCAAAGGAAAAAAGGGATAAAGTGTTTAAGTGCTTTGTCCCTTTTTTCTTTGATGAGGAAATAGTTTGTATTCCCAACCCCATAAAAAAGGAGACCACAACACAATCCATTTCACAACCCTGTAGTCTCCTTTTTTCTCCTCAACCAACTATTTGACTTAAACCTCGACTGTTACGTTCGAGAATTTTAATGATTTATCTTCGCCTAATTCCATCATTACAATAGAATCTTTGCTTACGTAATGTCCAAGAATTTGTTTTGACAATTCGTTCAAAATTCTTCTTTGCAATACACGCTTGAGTGGACGAGCTCCCATGGTTGGGTCATAGCCTTCTTCTGCTAAGAATGTCAAGGCTTCGTCGGTAGCTTCGAGTGTGATGCCTTGTTCTTTCAAACGGTCTTGGATTTGTTTGAACTGGATTTCGACAATCTTGTGAAGGTTGTTTTTAGAAAGTGGTTCAAACATCACAATTTCATCTACACGGTTCAAAAACTCTGGACGAACCACTTGCTTCAATAAGCCCATTACTTCTTCTTTGGCTTTTTCTAAGATGATATGGTTATTCCAACCTTCCATTTCTGCCATTTTTTCTTGAATAATATGACTACCAATGTTTGATGTCATAATAATGATGGTATTCTTGAAATTGGCAATACGTCCTTTGTTGTCAGTCAAACGACCGTCATCGAGTACTTGCAAAAGGATGTTCCAAACGTCTGGGTGTGCTTTTTCGATTTCGTCGAGCAAAATAACACTGTAAGGTTTGCGACGTACCGCTTCGGTCAACTGACCACCTTCATCATAACCTACGTATCCTGGAGGTGCTCCAATCAAACGGCTTACCGCATGACGCTCCTGATACTCAGACATATCAATTCTAACCATTGCATTCTCATCGTTGAAGAGATAATCTGCAAGTGATTTGGCTAATTCGGTCTTACCAACCCCTGTTGTACCTAAGAAAATAAATGAACCAATCGGACGGCGAGGGTCTTGCATACCAGCGCGCGAACGACGAACTGCATCTGAAATAGCCTCAATCGCTTCTTCTTGCCCTGCTACACGTTTGCCTAATTCCTCTTCCATATGCAAGAGCTTTTCTTGCTCGGCTCGCATCATTTTTGAAACTGGGATACCTGTCCATTTTGCTACCACCTCAGCGATATTCTCTGCTGTTACCTCTTCCTGAAGCATGGTGTTTTCTTCTACCTTCGGTGTTTGTAGCTCTTTGAGTTTGTTTTCCGCCTCTAGTAATTTGCCATAGCGGATTTCTGCTACTTTGCCATAATCACCAGCACGTTCGGCTTGTTCTGCCTCTAATTTCAAACGGTCAATATCTTCTTTGATTTTACGAACATTATCAAGCACCGATTTTTCTGATTGCCATTTGGCCATTAAGCCCGATTTTTTTTCGGTCAATTCTGCCAATTCACGACTAATAATGGTTTCACGCTCCTTATTATTTTCACGACGAATCGCTTCTCTCTCAATTTCGAGTTGCATAATACGGCGTTGTAAATCATCAATTTCTTCAGGAACAGAGTCAATCTCCATACGCATTTTAGCTGCTGCTTCGTCCATCAAGTCGATGGCTTTGTCAGGCAAAAAACGATCTGAAATATAGCGGTTTGACAACTCAACGGCAGCAATGACCGCATCATCCTGAATGCGTACTCCGTGGTGAAGTTCATATTTTTCCTTGATACCTCTCAAGATAGAAATGGCATCAGTTACATCTGGTTCGTCTACAGTAACAGCTTGGAAACGACGTTCGAGGGCTTTATCTTTCTCAATATATTTTTGGTACTCCTTAAGCGTAGTCGCCCCAATAGCATGCAATTCGCCACGTGCCAAAGCTGGTTTGAGCAAATTGGCCGCATCCATCGCACTATCACCACCACCTCCTGCGCCAATCAAGGTATGGATTTCATCAATAAACATGATGATTTCGCCTTCTGCGTCGGTTACTTCTTTGATAACAGCCTTCAAACGCTCTTCAAACTCACCCTTGTATTTGGCACCTGCAATCAACAAGCCCATGTCTAGGGTATAAATCGTTTTGCTACGAAGGTTTTCGGGTACGTCTCCCAATACAATTCTTTGAGCTAAACCTTCTACGATAGCGGTTTTACCTACGCCTGGCTCACCAATCAACATGGGGTTGTTTTTGGTACGGCGAGAAAGAATCTGTAAAACACGACGGATTTCTTCATCACGACCAATCACAGGGTCGATTTTTCCTGACTTGGCTAATTCATTTAGGTTACGAGCATATCGTTCCAACGAACGATAGGTTGCTTCTGCATTTTGGTCTTTCACGTTGGTGTTACCTCTAAGTTCTTTAATCGCTGATTTGAGTGTATTTTCTTTGAAGCCACTATCTTTTAATAGAGTAGCTACGGAGTCTTTTCCTAAAAATAAGCCCATCAAAAGTAGTTCTACGCTGACAAACTCATCGCCAAAATCTTTCAATAGATTTTCGGCCTTGGTGAGAGCAGCGGCGGCATCATTGGCCAAATAAGGCTGTCCGCCCGATACTTTTGGATAGGAGTTAACAATGCTTTCAAGTTTGGTCAATAGGATATTTTCATTCACACCCATTTTCTTCAACAAGAAGCCCGAAGTATTGCTGTCTTCCTCAAGAATAGCTTTCAGCAAGTGCCCCGCTTCGATGGCCTGCTGACCATTACCCGAGGCAATCGTAGCTGCCTGCTGGATAATCTCCTGGGTTTTGGTGGTGTATTTATTAAAGTTCATATCAGTAGTTTTGTTTTGTCCTGATTTGTTTCATTTGCTAATTATTTATCAAATATGAATCCAATCAGCACAATCGGAAAAAATGTCTTGTTTTAAGCAATTTAGGGAATTTTTATCCGCCAAAATTTCAGTAGAATCCATCCAAATCAGCATTTATAATGTCATATTGTCTTTAGATTTGTAGAGGAATAAATTTTAGTATTAATGCTGAATTGCGATTGTATTTTACATTAGAAATTTACTAGCTGTTATTTGGCAAGATTACTCATGATTATAAGCACTGGTAATTAATTGAAAATTTACATTCACAATTCACCATTCGCTTATTCACAATTAAACATTATCACTAAATCACTCATTCACAATTAATCATCATGCAACTCAGAAAATTTCAGACAGAACTTATTAGCGAAATCGGTCTTGGTACTTGGCAACTAGGCAGTGCCGATTGGGGAAATGTTACAGAAGAATCTGCTTTCGAAATCCTCAATCGGTTTGTGGATTTAGGAGGTAATTTTATCGATACGGCCGATGTATATGGTGGAGGTATCAGCGAAAAGGTCATCGGTAAATTTTTGAAAACTCGTTCAGAAACGCTTTATGTAGCCACCAAACTCGGAAGAAGAGGAGATAATGGAAACGGTTGGCCACAAAATTTTACATATGAGGCTATCAAACAACACGTGGAAGACTCTCTTCAAAATCTTCAATTGGAGCAGTTGTATTTGGAACAATTACACTGTATCCCAACCGAAGAATTGCAAAAAGGTGATGTTTTCGACTCATTAAGAAAATTGCAAGACGAAGGTTTAATCAAATACTGGGGCGTTAGTGTCGAAACTGCTGAGGAGGCGCTTATTTGTTTGGAGCAGGAAGGTCTTGCTTCCTTACAAATTATTTTCAACCTATTCCGTCAGCATTTAGCAGATGAAATCTTTGCTAAAGCACAAGAAAAAGGCGTTTCCTTAATCGTTCGAGTGCCGTTAGCGAGCGGGCTTTTGAGTGGAAAATATACCAAGGATACCGAATTTGCTACTACAGACCATCGTAACTATAATGCTAATGGAGAGTTTTTCAACGTTGGCGAGACGTTTTCGGGAGTAGCTTTTGCACAAGGTGTAGAGTTTGCTCAAAGTTTGGGAAATCTTATGCCCGATGAGCGTTTGGCACAATGGTCATTACGTTGGATTTTGGATCATCCTGCTGTTACTACAGTGATTCCTGGAGCTACCAAAATTTCTCAAGTTGAATCCAACATGGGCTCTAGTAATTTGGAGCCATTATCCGCCGAAATTCATACGGCTTTGAGAGAGGTGTATGATAACCAAATTAAGCCTGCAATTCGTGGGAAATACTAGTCGGAATAGGTGAAAAAAAATGTTAATATTTGTTAAAATTGACTTTTTTGAAATATTTTTTTCTAAAAAAATAAGAGATTCTCGCCATTGAAAAAGTGTTGGCTAGATTTCTTGAAAATTGGGCTATCTCGACAGATAGCCCAATTTTTGTATTAATTCAAGAAGTATTGCAAATTAAAAAAACTAAAATGTATATCAATAAAGTACAATGCCGTAAACTCATAAGTATTGTGCAAGCTTGTAAATGACAGGATTTTACCGTAATTTTGCACTCCATCATCCAAAAAATAGACATGGTAAAATCCATTTTATTGCTTATTTTTTGTAGTGTTATTTCACTATCAATTGTAGCAAAAGATGCACGGTCATTTCAGGGTAAAGCTTCGTTTTATGCACGTAAATTCAACGGCAGACGAACTTCAAGTGGCGAACGCTACAAAAATAATGGCTACACAGCAGCTCATCGTAGTTTGCCTTATGGTACCTTGTTGGAAGTAACCAACAAGTCCAATGGTAAGAAAGCTGTGGTACGTGTAAACGACAGAGGCCCGCATAGAAGAAAAGTACTTTTAGACTTAAGTTATGCGGCTGCCAAAAAAATTGGAATAGTTAGAAGAGGTATAGGTAATGTACGTGTTAGGGTCCTCTCTAAACAAGAAATTCCAAATGCACTTTATGCAAGTGCACGCAATTAGGAACAATCTTTTCCTTATTATGAATCCTCATATCTTCGGGTATGAGGATTTTTTTGTTTTTTAAGGCACAAAGGGATCAGGCACAGAGGCACAAAGTATTTTTAGGGGATAGGGGTTAGGCAAGGAGTTTTTTTTAGGTTCAAAGGGGATAGGGGTGAGGGGTTAGTTTTTTTAGGTTCAAAGGGATAAGGGACAGAGGTACAACGTGTTTTTAGGGGATAGGGGTGAGGGGGCTTTTGACATGGATAAAATTCCTTTTCCTAATTTTCAAATTATCAAATCTTCAAATTTACAAATTGCAGCTATTCTTTATTAAATTTAGGAAGGATTTGACTTGGTACTTCCCAAAACACTAAGATAAAACACTTTGTGCCTTTGTGCCTTTGTGCCTTTGTGCCTTTGTGCCTTTGCCAAGCCAGAACCTTCTTACCTCAAATGCTCCAAACTATAATGCAAAGACGCAATTTTCTACAAAACCTTATGTTAGGCACAGGCGGCTTATCTGCCTTGCCGTTTACCAGTCAAGCGACTAATCAAAATCTACAACGTATTCTTGGTTATGCTCCTCAAAAGGATGTTACTACTGACGAGGATTATTGGGCACAAATCCAATTGGCATTTTCTGCTTCACCCAATTTGATTAATATGAGCAATGCAGGGGTAAGTCCACAACCTATTATGGTGCAAGATGCCCTTACGCATTATAACAAACTTTGTAACGAAGCGCCAACGTATTATATGTGGCGTATTTTGGACGAAAATCGTGAGGCTGTTCGTAGTAAGTTGGCAGATTTGGCAGGTTGTTTACCCGATGAAATAGCCATGAATCGCAATGCTACAGAGGCATTGGATACGATTATTTTGGGTTTAGAACTACAAAAAGGCGATGAAGTGGTTATGTCCTTACAAGATTATCCGAATATGCTTCATGGATGGCGACAGCGAGAAAAGCGCGAAGGTATTGTGATGAAATATGTCAATCATAATCCTTTGCCATGTGAGGATAACGATTTATTGGTAAGGCGATATGTCGAGTTAGTGACCGAAAACACTAGGATTGTTCATCTGACCCATATGATTAACTGGACAGGTCAATTGTTGCCCGTAAAAGCTATTTCTGAGGCTGTAAAAAAGAAAAATCCTAAGATTAAAGTAGTGGTCGATGCAGCGCATACCTTTGCACAAATTACCTATAAAATCCCCGACTTAGGTTGTGATTATCTGGGAGCTAGTTTGCATAAATGGCTTTGTGCACCTTTTGGAACAGGCTTGCTTTGGGTCAAAAAAGAACATATTGCTAGTTTATGGACACATACTCCTTCTGATAATCCTTTGAAAGATGATATTCGAAAATTTGAAGGGCTTGGGACACGTTCCTTTCCGATAGAAATGGCAATTGGTCATGCCGTAAATTTTCATAATGCTATTGGTACTGAAAGAATCCAAAAAAGGTTACAATATCTCAAAAACTATCTATTGACTCGTTGTGTAGACTTACCCAATTTTTATACCCAAACGTCTTTAAAACCTGAATTTTCTGGCGCTATTGCTCTAATAGGTTTTAAAGGGATGACCTCTGGAGAATTACACAATAGTCTCATGAAAAAATCGAGAATTTATACTTCTCCAGTCACTTGGGAAAATGTCGTGGGTGTCCGTGTGACCCCTCATATTTATACGCCAATCAAGGACATGGACAAAGTAATTTTGACGCTTCAGGATATTGCAAAGGATCAGAATAAAGCTCCTTCAAAGTAAAAGAAGTCCTAGGATTACTCGATGAGAAGTAATCGACCAAAGCGCAAGAAAGTTTTGAGGGTAAATAGTGGAAATTTTACATAACAAACCCTTCGGAGGTTTTATAAAATTATGTAGGAGAAATAAATGATTTTACGAGTCTGTTTCAACACGCTGAATCATACGTTTTTGAAAATCTTGAAAAATACTTGGATTACTATACAGTTTCGAAAACATAATAGCACCCTCCAATTCCATGAGCGTTTGTTGCGCTAGAATTTGGGATTGTTCTTGAGAATAGAGTTCTTGATAAATATTAGCAAAGCTCTGAACTATACCATCCATAATGGTAGTGAGCAAATGTCGGAAGGAAGGATACAGATTTGCAGTTTCTAAAATCGTATTTCCCAAAATACAACCTCCATTTTTATGAATCACTACTTTACTTAGCCCTTTCAAAAAAAGCTTCATTCGTTTTGAAGCAGGGTACTGTTTATGGAAGGCCAAGGGGTAAACATTACTTTTCAACTCATAATCAATACTCTCAAGAATTTGTACCATTAATTCTTCTTTACTAATAAAGTAATGATAAAAGCTTCCCTTTAGCAAACCTACTTCGGCTGCGAGGTCTGACATAGAAGTGTTGTGGTAACCTTTATTACTGAACACGTTTAGGGCTTTGGCTATTATCTCATTTTTAGTAACTTTTTGAATAGGCATACTTGATGGCAAGATGGTTTTAGAAAAAAATTAATTGAGCTAATTTACAAGTATTTAGCTGAGAATAAGGGGCATAATAGCGAAAAAAGGCCTAGAGTTTATTAAATGGTAAATAGTAGTTTGAATCCTACAATTTTTTATATTTTTTGTACCATATTATCTTGCTCAATAGGCTTGTTAAATCATGATAAAATACTAAATAGCCGTGTTAATCTTTTGTTAATCATAAGGTACAGCCGAGATATTTATGTAAATTCGTTTTTCAATAAAACTTTATATCAGAATGAAGAGATGGATGATATGCCTTTTGTTTTTGGGCATGATGACAGCTAAACTGAATGCGCAACATCGTATTGAGATACAGGTAAAAGGTCTGAGTGATTCTACATTTTATTTAGTGAATGGCTTTGAAAAAAGCTATTTGGCTTTGGATACTGCCAAAGCGGATGGTGACGGAAAAATCCTATTTCAAGGTAAAAAAGATTTGCCTTTGGGTTTTTATGTATTGGTACAAGGCAACCAGCGTATATTTGATTTACTCATAACAACTCAGACCTTCAGCGTCAAGACAGATAAGGCTGATTTATATGGGAAAATGGAAATTATAGGCTCTGAGGAGGCTCGCCAGTTTGCCGAATTTTTGAGAACGGTTAACGAAAAAGGGGCTAAAATTCAAAATGCTCCAGCCAATGAACGTCCCAAACTGATAGCCGATATTGATGCTTACAAAAAAACATTTGTTCAAAAATATGGCAAGGAGTCTTTGGCCGCTAATATAGTGCGTATCAATACTGAGATTCCTGCTCCACCATATCCTGCAAAACCTACCACCGAGGATACAATCAAACATAATGAATATGTACTTAAACATTATTTTGACAATGTAGCGCTCGAAGACGAACGTATGATGCGAACGCCATTTCTAGGGCCTGTGCTGGAAAACTACCTCAAAACCGTTGAAGGACCTTATTCGCCTGATACCTTAATTCAGATTTCTGATAGGTTACTTGACCGGACGCCTCCAAAGTCTGACCAACGAAAGTATGTGTTTAGTAAAATAGCACAGAAATTTCTTTCGACAGATTATTTAGGAAAAGAGGTTGTGTATACCCACGTAGCGGAGAAATACATGATCAAAAATATGGCTCTTTGGGACTCTGCTACGGTGGTTCGCAATTTTGAGTATGTGTATCGTATGAAAAAGGTACTGATAGGTAATACGCTCAAAGATTTACCTATGAGCGATACTCTCGGTAAACCTGTAAGTCTTTATCAGACAAAATCGAAATATATTTTGGTCATGATTTATGACCCGAATTGCCATCATTGTCAAGAAACAACTAAAAAGTTGGTAGAGGATTATCCCAAACTACAAGCAAAAGGCGTGAAGGTTTTTATGGCTTGTGGGGTACGTGGACAAGAAAAAGATAAAAAAGATTGGAAGAAATTTATCAAGGATTTTAAAGCTCAGAAGTTTATTCACGGATACGACAATGCTTCGAGTATTGACTTTACGAATGATTACAATACCCAAACATATCCAAATGTATTCTTGCTGGATGCAAACTATAAAATACTTGCCAATAAAAAATTAGATACAGAGCAGTATTTGAATTTGATTAATGCAGAGGAGAAGAAGAGGAAAAAGTAGGGTATAGGAGTAAGAAAGGCACAAAGTGGCAAAGGCATAAAGGCACAAAGTGACAAAGACATAAAGGTATAGACTAACAAAGGCACAAAGGGAGTAATTTATACATTTTCCCTTTGTGCCTTTGCTACTTTGTGCCTTATCCCTACCTGTACCTAACCCCTCATTTCCTATTCTTCCCCACAAAAACTATTTTCCCTCCATTTTTTACCTCAAAATTGAGGTAATGCTCATTGCCTGGTACTAGGTCTAGCCATGGTAGGGCGTTGATGTATTTGTCATTGGCAAAAATAACGGTTCCATTGCAGGTAATTTCTGAGTAAATATCGGCTAATATGGGAACTGAAATAACACCTTGCATTCCTGTGGGTACCTCTGCGCTTAAGGTAAATTGCTGAGGAGTATTTTGAATATTGACTTTTATCAAACCCGCTGGACAGGGTACTTGGGCTTTAATCGATGTCAATAGACCTATTTGCGGCTGAATTTTATAAGTCTTAAATCCATTTGCCAAAGGACTAATACCTGCCACATATTGTGAAAGAAGAGTCGCTGGTCCGCCAGTCCAACCATGATTGTAGGTTCCTCCACCATAGGTAGCGCTATTGAGCTCCCAACCTTCCCATAGGGTTGAAATCGGACTATTTACCATAGACTTGTACCGCGTTTTCATACGAGCAATGGCTTTTTTGTCTTCTCCAATCAGAAACAAGGCTTCCAGAATATATTTCTCCATGTATGGACTAGCATGTAACTCCTGACTTAAAAATAGGCTTATCGAGCCATATTGTTCAGGGCTACTCAATCCTGCTACAACAGCCAAGCCATTACCTCTGTCGTCGGTGATACCTTTGTAGTTGGGACTTCTGTAAAAGTTACCTCGCCAGTAGGTTTCATTAAATGCATCTTTGAGTTCTTGCATCTGGTAAGAATAGGCAGCTACATCTTCCTCTAAACCAAGTAAATGTGCCATTTTACACAGTCCTTTCATGGCCAAATAGTACCAAGCATTGTCCAATAGTGCCACATCTACATTTTGTCCCCAGTCATGCCACATCCAACCTCCAGCGCGGTGTTTTACCAAATGATTTTCATCTATTTTCCAAAGAGAAAGATATTTTTTGATGGCAGGATATACTTCGGCTATCAGCGCTGAGTCGCCCGTATAGCGATAATAGTTCCAGAAACCATATTCTCCAATACTTGCTAACATTTGAGCAGGTAGTTCGCGATCCCAATTACCCGCAGGAATTGGCGAAAAGAGCGATCCATCAGGTTTTTGCCAAGCTACTAATTCTCGTATGGCTTTTTGTAAAGATTGATGCCCCGCTTGATTCCAGTAGTAAAACATTTCACCTTCATTGATAACCACATCACCCCACCACTGCGCTCGCTCACGGTCAGGGCAGTCAGATATGACATCACGTACATTGAGGTTGAGTGTAGTCAGTGCTTTTTCTTTTAGTTTATTCAAAAAAGCATCATTGCAAGTAAAATCTCCTTGAAGCTCATAATTGTAGCGTGTGGCTCGGTACTGAACCGCTAAAACTTTAATACCTTTTGGAAAAAAATATTTAACAATATGTCCGTTAAAATAGGCGGGACTTTCAAATTCTTGAACGCCATTTTTGGTCATATATTCAGTACGAATATTGGGTTCGCTACCGCCATAATAGTTGTCGGTACGAATATCTATTTTTTGTCCAGCTTTTGCTTCAATTTTAAAATAGGGCGTAATGGCTAAATTTTGTGGTAACTGTAACGCCAATGTATCGCCAGCACTGACAAGTGGGAGTGGAGGAGTATTGGTATAGTTTTGTAAATTACTAAAGTGCCATTGAGGAATAGGTCGTTCTATCAGTTGATTCCATGGCGCATCACCTGCGGCTCCTAACTCAGTAGCTGATTCCCAATGTGAGTCATCAAACTTGGGTTCAAACCAGCCCTCGATATCTTCTTGAGCATTGAAATGGATGTTAGATTCCGTTAGACGATAATTGGGAAAAGGCGCTTGTGTTTCGCCAAAGGCAGGATGAACTTTACATAGCCAAGAAGCATTGCTAACCCAATTGTTTCCGCTTGGGGTAGGTAAATCAAATAAGAGTCCTGCTTGTCCAGAACTGTTATGACTGAATCCTTTTTTACCAAAATACCAAACCAAAATAGCGACAGTATTCTCTCCAACTTTCAAATACGGCGCTAAATCAAGATTGTCATAATAGGTATCTTGCGGATTGGGACCACGTTTGAGTCCGCCTTCACGCACAACCAGTTGTCCATTGACCCACAACCAATATTTGGAATCCACGGCGATTTTGGTCATGGCGGTTGCCATGGCTTTTTTTAGTGTGATTTTTTTTCTAAAACAAATCCATTGATTTGCTTTGGTTGGTTCAGTCACACTGATCCATCGAGCTTCACGATGAAACTGAGAATACGATGAAAATGAGTAAATTATGACAGCAAGAAAACAAAGACTTTTGTATAATATTGACCTCATGCTATAGTGGGGAATAAACATTCGATAAATATAAATAAATCTTTGGATAGATTGGATTTTGAAATACAGATTTCAGCTAGTCTAGCCCTCTTAATTTGCCAAATCATGGCCTATTCAATCGTTACATCTTTATAATTTTATGTTCTATCGTTTGTTGATCTACCTGAAGTTTGAGAATGTAAACTCCTGCTGGCCAATTACTACTATCCACAAATGTTATGGCATTAGCGATACTTCCTTGAGAAATGGGATTGCCAAGCATGTTGAAAACTTGATATGAATAGATTTTTTGAGCCGAAAAATCTGACAATGCTATTTTTAATTGGTCATTGATAGGATTGGGAAAAGCCAGAGATATTCCTTCAAATAATGGTATTTGTGCTTTTAAATAAGCAATATTAAAATTAGGAATGCCATAACCAATCGTATTGTTTGGTGCGCTATAGTCACTGGCTGATTCTTTCAATAATTGGATGATTTCCTGCGCTTTTTTATTGGGTAAAGCTTGCCACAAACCTGCTACCATACCACAAAGGATAGGGGAGGAAAATGACGTTCCACTCGAAACTGTGGCATTTCCAGCGGTGTTTAAGACGGCAACACTTTGTCCCATTGCCGATAAATCTGGTTTGATTCTTCCATCGGCACTTGGTCCGCGCGAGCTAAATGAGGCAACATTACGTGTGCTTGAAACGGCTCCAACCGCAATAATCGAGTCGGCATCGGCTGGGGTAGAGATATACTTCCACGCATCGGCGCCTTCATTACCTGCGCTAATGGTACAAATAATGCCTCTTTGCGCTGCCCATTTGGCTGCTCTTGCCGCAATCGTGGTTTTACCATTCATATCCTGATAGGTATGGCTGGTATTGGAATCTTCAAACACTGTGTATCCTAATGAAGAATTAATTAAATCTACGCCTAGGCTATCTGCACGCTCAGCAGCGATAAGCCAGTTGACTTCTTCTAAAATAGACTCACTTTCATCGTCTTCAGTTCTGAATAGCGCATAAGAGGCTTGTGGTGCTGTGCCAATCATTCTGCCTGTTTGAAGCGATGCCATACACGAAAGCACATTGGTACCATGAGAGTGATAGTCATACACAAACGTATTATTTTCAACAAAATCATAGGTTTGAACCACCCTGCTATTATTGAATAAATGGCTAAAGGCAGGAATGGTATTTGCACCAGTAAAACCCGCATCAAATACAGCAATGAGCATATTTTGCCCTTGAAAACCTTTATTGTGCATGGCATCGACACCAAGCATAAGGTTTTGAGTTTCGGATAGGCCGTAGCCTGTTGGGGATGGGCTATCCTCCATCGCAAATTTGGATACCCTTCGGGCGGCTGATAGAATACTGGCATAGTTTCGTAGAGGTTCTTTGCCTTCTAAACCTTTTACAAAACTCAATGCTAACACCTTAGAAAGTTGTTCGGAAGTTGCCTCTATGACTACGCCATTCATCCAACGAGAAGTGTACCAGACCTTTGCGCCAGTTTGTTTGATTTGATTGATATAGGTAAGATTTACAGGTAAATCTTGCGTGGTGATAGCAATGTTTTGTTTTGTTCGCCGAGCAATTGCTCTTGCCGACAAAAATTGATTAGGCTGAGATATTTGATAGGTTGAATTACTTTTATCCTTTAGTAAAACCAGATATTTAAGGGCTCCTTGTCCATAACTTGAAAGGCTAATTACCAGGAAAAAGAGCAATAAAAAATGTTTATTCTTTGCCATAATCTATCAATTCATAAGTGATAATTGTGCCGTAATTGATTTGTCCTTTGCCCAAACATTTGCCCTCGTAGCAATAAGAAACATTCGATTCTTTTGAGAAAACAATACCAAAATTAGGTGCAAAAAAGACTTGTTTCTTTTGTAAACTCAAGGCACTCGAATCTTTAAATAGCTCCACTTCTACCAGATTTGACATCGTTTTATGAGAGTAGGTCATTGGAGGTAGCAAACGAGTAATCTGAGCTTGCTGTGCTTTTGTTGGGCTATATAATTGAAAGTTCCACCGAGTACCAACTTCAATAGGATTGACCAAAATACATTGGGTTTGGTTGCTTTGAATTTCTATAATTTTGCCGTTCTGTAAAACTACCAATTTCCTGCCAGTTTCAATCCAATTTGTGTTTTCTTGATTTTTACGAAAAATAGCAACTAAAACCCCTTCATTGTTAGGATAGTCGATGACAATATGTTTTTCGAAAAAAAGAGATTCTGTCGCTTTTTGATTGAGCGTGTAAGATATTTGGTGAACTGAAAAAACGCAAAACTGCCCTTTTTCTTGCATGAGGTAGTCTCTTGTGGATAAAATGTTAGGTTGTAGTTCTGTCGAATCCAATGAAGAACAGGCATAAAACAGCGTGGTCAGAAAGAAACAGAAACCACGAACCCAATAACTATCTGATAGCTTTGGGTATTTGATAGGGTAGATTTTTTGCATAAAAAAAGTCTAGCATTGTTTGAAAATGCTAGACTTGAAAATAGCTAATTAAATAGCAAAAGTCAATGATTATTTACTAGCTGGCGACAACCATGCTTTCAACAAAGTAACTTGAGCCTCGCTAGGGGAAGCTACTGGTTTAAGCAAGTTTTTCTCCGTAATTTCTGGAATAAATAATGGCGCTGAGAGTTTTACTTCTACTTTTTTGTCACCTTCTTTACGCATTACAACCATATTGATAGTATCATTTTCTTTAGCGTTTTGCATAAAGTCAGTACGAGTATTACGGAAGTTCGCCAAATCCAAAGCTTTACCATTCAAGGATACAAATTCGTCACCAGCTTTTAATCCTAATTTTTTGCCAAAAGCATCAATGCCTTCATCGTCAAGGATATAAATCGCTTTTGATTCTTGATTTAGCCCTAAGCTATATACCGATACACCAATCGACTTCTCACGCACTTTCGCTTCTTTTTGGAATTCAATTCCCACACTTTGGAAGATTTCTTCTAAAGGTAAAGGTTGACTGCCTTCTACGTATTTCGCAAAGAATTGTCTCAATTCAGGGAATTTTGTAATCTCCGTAATTTTGTCGAACAATTCAGGGTCTTTGAATGATTTTTCTTTACCATAATATTTAGACAAATCACGCATCAAATTTTGTGTTCCGTAAGCTCCTTTCGAAAGCTGACGAAGTTTAATATCCAAGCACAAACCAATCAATGCACCTTTTTCGTACACGTTTGGATATTGGTCTTTGTATTTTTCCAACACATCAGCGCTCATTACGGTAAATGGTACTTTTTCGTCATAACGATCATACATACTGTTGATTTTGTTACGAACCATATTTAAGTATTGACCCAATGGAATTAAATCATACATCACTTGCATGTGACCCGCCGCATATTCGGTCATACCTTCGTACATCCATAGGTGCTTAGACATTTTTGGCTTGTTGAAGTCGAAGTCTCCAATTTCTTCAGAGTGGATACTCAATGGCGTTACGATGTGGAAAAACTCATGGGCACAAACATCCTTAACGGTTTGAGATAATTCTTCAGCAGAAGCCTCTGGCAAATAGTAGAAAGACGAATACGAATGTTCGAGTGCGCCATAGCTACCATTTTTCAAATTGTCTGACAAAATAATCAAGAACGCATATTTTTTGATAGGCAAAGTGCCACCCAGATATTCTTTTTGTGCTTCCAACAAAGTTTTTACATTGGCTGCAATCTCAGCAGAATTTGCTTTTTTATTAGGAGAATATACCGAAATCAAGATATCTGCACCACCTACTTTCAATACCGTTGTATCGGGTTTTGAATACATGATTGGTGCATCCACCAAGTCATTGTAGTTACCCACCGAAAACAAGTCACTGCTTGCATCGCTTTTGCTAGCAATCATAGACGTGGCACCATAGAAACCCTTTGGTTTCGAGAAATTGACGTTGTAGGTTACATTTTTCAAATTATCGAAATAGCCAAAGAATCCGTGAGTATTGACCGCAAACAATGTATCCTTTTCGATATCTGTTCCAGCAGGTTCAAACACATATTCACCACTGATTTCGGGAGAATCCCAAGTGTCATCTACCAAATAAGTGATTTTGTAAAGACTTTTAGCTTTAGCAATCTTGTAGCTGTTTTTATCAAGTTTTTCAACTTTCAAAGCTTTGCCAGCAGCATCAAAAGCTTTGAAATCGGTAATATAGCGACCAAAGTCATAGTTGGCATAAGTCCCAGGGACAATCTTTGGGAGGTTATACGTGATTTCGTCCTTATTGATTTTAGGTGCAATTAATGATACTTCTAGTTTATCATTTTTGACAGTAGTCAAGTCAACAAAGAATTGATACGAAGCATTTTGGGTAACTTTTTGCGCAAAAGACCCAACACACATAACGAGTGCGCAGAGCGTCAAAATAGTTTTTTTCATTGAATAAAAAATTAAAGTTCTTGAAGCGAACAAAGGCTCAATTTGTTCCTACAACGGAATTTGTATGTGCATGTTGTATGGACTCAGAAAGTATTAGCTAAGGGCGCTTTGCTCAAATATACAAGATTCTGGGCGTTTATTACTTTTCGGGCATAATAGATTGTGTCAAAACGTCATATCTTGTGATGAGTGGAGGAGGGTTGAGTGATAATTGTTAGTCCTGAGGAATTTCTCAAGTATGAAATTTTACTATAAAAAAAACTGCGCTAGTGTTTAAATTCAAAACACTAGCGCAGTTAATATTTTTAGAAAATCTCAATCAGAGGATGTTTAAATTTCATAAGTAAAAGAAAATGAAAAAGTTGATGTTTGTTTTTCTGAAATCCTATTGTTTGAGCCGTAGGCGAGGTGGGTCGCCACTCCGATTAGGATTTCTTGACTTTCTTTTGTTACTTTTCTTGTGTCAAGACAAGAAAAGTAAGGAGTGTCAAATGGAAATTCTGTTTCTTTTACAAATGCCAAGTACAATATTTAAACATATCCTCAATTAGTTTTGAACAAATTCGCCGTTTGCTTTCAATTCGATTTCGTCGCTAACTACTGCTGAAGGAGTTTTGCCACCAACACCAAAGTCAGAACGTTTGATATTACCTACTACTTTGAAACCAGCTAATTTTTTCTTCTGACGGTTTTCGCCGATACCATTCAATGTAACATCAAAAGTTACTGGTTTTGTTACGCCGTGCATTGTCAAATCACCTGTTACTTTCAAAGCTTTACCACTTCCTTTTTGTACTGAGTTACTTTTGAAAGTAATACTAGGGTAATTTGCTGTATCGAAGAAACCATCACCTTTTAGGTGACCATCTCTTGTATCGTTATCTGTATTGATGGTGTTTACATCGATAGTAAATTCAAATACTGCATCTGAGAAATCTTCTTTTGAAGAAGTAATAGAAGCATCAAATTTCTTGAATGAGCCATCCACATCAGAAAGCATCATGTGAACAACGCTAAATCCGATTTTAGAGTGCGCTTTGTCTACAGACCATTTTTGTGCAAATGTGCTTAACGATGCTACCAAAAGGAGAGAGAGAATAGTGATTTTTTTCATGGTAATGAAAGTTTTTGGGGTTAAAAATAGATAAAGTATAAAAAGAAAATAATTAGTACTAAAAAGCTTGCTTATTAGCCAATATCAATGAACTGACTCAATTGTCCTCAACTTAAAAAAATATATTTAAGGGTTTCTAAAATTTAGCTATAAGCCTAAAATAAAGGTATATACGACGGTATTTTTCTCATACTTGACAAATAGGCTTAATAGATTATAGCGTATGGTGATTAACGAACGCTTTACTACCCTTGAAAATTTTAAGAGATACAAATTCTAAATGAAATGAAGCTAAAAATCTGCTAAAAATTGTGATTAATAATTCTATAAATGAATCTTGAGAGTGAAACAGAATTAATGGGATTTAGAGGAAATTCTTTATATAATTTGAAGTCTTGTAATTAATTGTTGAAGTTGTTTAAACTTTTTTTAAACATATTTTTTAGATTAATTCTTCGTCTTACTTTTTAACTAGGCGTTCCCGCCTTGATACAAAAAGTAACCGCAGCGGCGGCCGCAAAAAAATCAAGAATTTATAATCGGAGTGGCGTACCACCTCGCTTCGCTCAAACAGTATAAATTCATTGCTGACGCAAGCAATTTTACGAAAGTTTAAACAGCTTCGCTATTAACTAAAAGTACGTCAATCGTTTGGTCGATGAAAATGATATGATAAAGAAAAGGCTCGTCTCGAATAGGACGAGCCTTTCTAGATTATTATCCAAAAAACACAATTATATAGATTGTGTGCCCTAGATAAGAGGATCAGAAAACTCGTAGTTTGTCTTTCCTGGGGTTATATCGTTGCTTGAAGCTATGGCTTCAATAATACAATCGAAGTTCATTTGCTCAAAGGTGAAAGAATCTGAAAATAGTCCAAAATGCTTTTGCCTTTAATTGATTCTTTTCCAGAGAACAATGTTGGAATTAAATCGGTTGCAAATTTACTAATAAAGAATAATATTACCGAATTATACTCAAAATTATCTTGGGCGATTTCCACTATTTCCACCACTTGCAGGAGCAGCTTGTCCGCCACCACTGTTATCGCCACCTCCATCGCCTTTTACGTCATCATTACTAACCGATTTGGTTTTTTTAGGGCTAGAGAAGCTCATTTTGCCAATTTTATAACTGAATGTTAATTTAACGCTCGAGTTATATATTTTATTTTCACTGGTCTGCTTAAAAGTTTCTGAATTCAAATTCGTCGCCATAACAAAGCCATTCGTCATGAAATTTTCGGCTGCTATCCCAATACTTCCTTTCTGGTTTGGCAAATCTTTTTTGATACCCAGCGAGTACATTCTAAATCCACTTTGTGAACCTTGTAATTGAATCTGTGGTCCACGGAAAAATCCAAATCCTTGTATTCCCCATCCGTTTGTCAAAGACAACGAGGTCATGATACGTCCACTCACTACAAATCCTGAATTGCTTGTTGTGTATGAAGTTCCACTTAAGCTCTGTGCCTGCCCTTCAAGGTAGGTATGCAATAAGTCAACTCCGCCATTCAAACTCCATTTTGGTGTGATAAATATATTGGCGAATACATTGGCACCATAATTTTGTTGCTTACCGATATTTTGATACGTCGTAATCAAAGCTCCAGACAAAGTATCTGATAATACTCTGATTTGCGAAATCGAATTATTGGTTTGACGAGCAAATACTGAGGCATTGATATACGTCTTATTAATATTGGTACTTGCGCCTAATTCAAAGTTATCAGTCAATTCAGGACTTAGGTTGGGGTTACCAATTCTAATATCTTGCGGGTTAGCTGCATTAAAGTTAGGGTTCAATTGCTGTAACCCTGGGCGCTGAATACGACGATTGTAAGCAGCTTTTAAAGTAGTCCCAGCAAAGGTTTTTGAAACATTGATACTTGGTACTAAGTTGCTATAATCTGGTATCGAAATGGTACTCTTTGCATCGTTTGCAGTAATACTAGTGTATTCGTAACGGCTACCTACTTTGAAGGTATATTTGTTATTTGTCGTATAGGTATAAGACAGATAACCTGCTGCTACATTTTGCTGATAATTCAACAAACCTGCTGGACGAGTTGCGTCGTTATAATATATAGAAGAGTTGCCAGTTGCAGCTAAATACTCATAATTACTATTTACTTGTCTAAAAATTCCTTTAACGCCGAATTCTAGTAATTGATTCTTAGTCAATGGAGTAGTATAGTCTGTCTGTACTGTAAACTCTTTATTGGTATTCAAGTTGATGTTTTTCTGACGTGAAAGAATATTGTTGCCAGTTCCTAGTAAATCAGATGTAAAATTGTTGGTCAAATTGTTCTGGCTATACTGCGTCGAAATAGACCATTCTTGCTGTGGCTTGAAGGTATGCAGATAGTCAATGTTTAAGTCAACCGAGTTGGATAAGTCCTGAGAATTGATGCCTCTCAACGAAGTACTTTTTAGAGCTTCATCTGCGAAAATTGAGGTTGCTTGTGTTTGATCACGTTTGAAGTTTCTAACCCCAAAACGAGCACTTGCCGATAGAGACTGATTTTTGGCTAAATCGTAATCAAAACCTAAAGTATATTGTCCAAACAAACCATTGTCTTGCGCATCAGTGTTTTGTTTTGTCGTAATCGTAGAGCCTCCTTGTAAAGTAGATTGTGTCAAAGTACCTGAAGCAGGGTTATAAAATGCACGTCCAAAACCACTCAAGCTAACGCCTAGCTTTCCTTTACGGTAGTTGCCATTCAAGCCTAAGTTGGACGAACGGTTACCTACACCAGAATCCACATTGAGTGTAAGACCTTCTAATGTTGTTTTCTTAGTAATGATATTGATAATACCTCCCGAACCTTCAGCATCATATTTGGCAGATGGTGATGTAATTACTTCAACGGTTTTAATCATATCGGCAGGGATTTGCTTCAAGGCATCAGCCACACTACTTGCCATAATTGTTGAAGGTTTGTTATTAATCAAAACTCTGATATTCGAGCTACCTCTCAACGATACGTTACCGTCCAAATCCACGGTAAGCATAGGTACCTTTTTCAATACATCCGACGCATCGCCACCTTTCGAGGTCAAATCTTTTTCAGCATTGAAAACCAAGCGGTCGACTTTTTCTTCGATAAGTGCTTTTTGACCTGTTACGGTTACTTCCTGAAGCATTTTCATTTGAGGATTCAATTTGATAACGCCCAAATCTAGGTCATCACCTTTTTTGAGTTTGATATCATCAATGGTTTTATTGATGAAACCAACAAATGAAATTTGAATTTTGTAATCGCCAGGTGCCAAGCCTTTCATGGTAAACTTACCTTTGTCATCGGCAACTGCCCCATCTATAATTTTGTTGGTAGCTTTGTTGAAAAGCGCAATGTTGGCAAATTCTACAGCTTGTGTCGCAGCCGAGTCAATCACATATCCTGTGATTTTGGCATTGCCTTTCGGTGCAGGATTTGCTACAGCGTTATTTTCGTTTGCAGTACGCTGGCGACCTTGTCCTTCAGCGCCTGCTCCTGGAAATTGCGCTTGTGCCAACTGGATGGTTATGACAAACGCTAGGAAAGTGAATAATGATTTCATATTTTGAGAGATTATAAATCTTAAGTGCCTTTGTGTTGTTTGATGGAACAAAACAAATACAAAAAATTGGACTAATTTTTTGTATTATACCTTTCCGACAATCGACTCGACAACTCGGGAGATTACTCGATTTTGCCGAATGATGGAGAAAATAGGGGGGATTATCTGTCACAAAAGTCAAATGGTAGAATAAAAGGGCTTGTTTAAAGGGATTATATGCCGAATCTTTTAACTTTCTGTCGAGATTTGAAAATAAAGATAATACGAGCGTAAAGGTGAAGTTTTAAAAATGATTCTTTTCCCAGCCTTAGTGGCTCAAGTCGATTGATTAGGTACCAAAACTATACTTCATTATAATGAATCCTCCGAAAAAACAACGAATACTATATATACACATAGCCTTCTGGTGCGTGTATTTTTCCTTCTTTTATTATCAGTACACCTATCCCAAACATGGGCAAGAACCAGATTTGCTCAAAGCATTTGTTGATGCTGGTTTCCAAGCTATTTGTATAGCCGCTATGGCCTATTTCAATTACTTTGTCTTATTGCCAAAGTTTCTAGCGAATAAGAAGTGGAGTTCCTACTTTGCGAGTATCATACTTCCACTTTTGCTTTCTGTCGAGATATTGGTACATGGTAAACGTTGGATTGTAGATGGGTATCGTCATGAGGCTTGGTTTTTGTATACCGACCGATTTTGGGTAAGTTCAACGCTTTCGACGTTGTTTATATGTGCATTTGTAAGCTTATTAAAATTTGTGGAAGATTGGTTTGAGTTAGAGGCTAAAAAGAAGGAAATCGAGAATGAAGGCTTGATGGCAGAGTTACGATTTTTGAAGGCCCAAATCAATCCTCATTTCTTATTCAATACGCTTAATAATTTATACTATTTAGCATTTACAAATTCTCCGAATACTACCGAGGTAATTGCTAAGTTATCGCAAATGATGCGCTACATGATTTATGATTCGAACCACACAAAGGTGCCCTTGTCGAAAGAAATAGAGTACATGCAGAATTACATCAGTTTGGAAGAGCTACGGTTGAATAATGAGATACCCATTCGGCTAGAGGTTAAAGGTGAAACTACTGGTGTAATGATTGTGCCACTTATTTTGATTACTTTTTTGGAAAATGCTTTCAAACATGGCGTGAGTAATAATGTGTCTGATTCATTTGTGTACGCAGTAGTAGAGCTCACAAATCAGACTTGTACTTATACTGTAGAAAATCCCAAAATTCCGAAAAATACTAATAATGAAGAAAAGTCAGGGATAGGATTACAAAATGTGAGACGCCGTTTGGAATTAAGCTATCCGAATCAACATGAACTAATCATTGAGGATACCCCAACTCATTATCGTGTACATTTAACCCTCAATTTGGCATGAATATCACCTGCATGATTGTTGAAGATGAGCCATTAGCACGCAATCTTTTGACAGAATACGTTAAAAAAATCCCCTATTTAAACCTATTGAAAGCTTGCTCAAATCCCTTGGATGCGATTGAGTTTTTGAGAGAAAACTCCGTAGATGTATTGTTTTTGGATGTGCAAATGCCCGAAATTACAGGTATTACTCTGCTCAAAATTTTACAAAAAAAGCCATTGGTAATTCTTACTACGGCCTATTCTGAATATGCCTTAGAAGGATATGAGCTTGATGTCATGGATTACTTACTTAAGCCTATCACTTTTGAACGTTTTTTGAAATCTGTCGAAAAAGCGAGCCAGCGATTAGGAGGTAACGAAAACTCTAATGTTTCGATTCCTACTACAGTTGAGCGAATTATTCATGAAAAAGTACCTGTCATGGATCATAGCCCAGCTTATATTTTTGTGAAAGATGGTACAAAATTGGTCAAAATCAGACTCAACGAAATCCTTTATGTGGAGGGCTTGAAGGATTATGTGACTATTTTTACCAAAACCCAAAAGGTGGTAACCTTACAGCGTTTGAAAACTTTGGAGGAACAACTGCCCGAACAGAAATTTATTCGAATCCATAATTCCTATATCGTGTCGTTGGATGCCATTGATGCTATTCATAAAGAAAAAGTATTGATAGGACAGACCTATTTGCCTATTAGTGATACCTATCGCCGAGCTTTTAAAGAGTTTATCGATAAAAATCAGTTAGGAGAGATGTAAGGTTAATATTTGAAGATTTGAAAATTTGAAAATGAGTCATGTACTGTGACAATTTTTCAAATCTTTTTCATTCTCCAACCTGAAAATTGCCTGATGCTACAGTTTCCTTCCAATATATTTTCAGGTCTATCAAGTCACTTCTCCTCATTTGCTTGTACTTTTGTATTATGCAATTAGATGATAAAATTCAATCGCTGTTAAACAATTTAGAAATTGAACAGCTCAATCAAATCCAAGAGGATTCTTTCCGTAGTATTCAGAATCGACCTGATACCCTGTTACTTGCGCCTACGGGTTCGGGTAAAACGCTTGCCTTTTTATTACCCATTTTTACCAAATTAAAACCAGAGGAAAAACGAGTACAATGTTTGATCTTGGCGCCTTCGCGTGAGCTAGCTTTACAAATCGAGCAGGTTTGGCGCAAAATGAGCACAGGTTTCAAAGTGAATATCTGTTATGGTGGTCACAACATGGCAGTCGAAATTCAGAACTTGAGCGAGCCTCCTGCCGTGTTGATTGGTACGCCTGGGCGTATTGCTGACCATATCACTCGTAAAACATTTGATTTGTCGGGTATTCAGACGCTAGTTTTGGATGAGTTTGACAAATCATTGAGTTTAGGTTTTCATGACCAAATGGAGTTTATCTATGGTCATTTGCGTAAACTCAAAACAAGAGTTTTGGTATCGGCTACTTCTAAAATTAAGATTCCTGAATTTACGAAAATTACGCAACCTTGGGTGCTGAATTTTACGAGAGATGAGGACGAAAAACCAGATTTGAAATTATACAAAGTTATTTCAGAGTCAAAAGACAAAATAGATCGCCTATTCGAATTGATTTGTCATTTGGGTTCTGAGCCAAGTATTATTTTCTGTAATCATCGTGAAACAACCATGCGAACTTCCGATTTGCTTTGGCAAATGGGGATTGAAAATGCCTTTTTTCATGGAGGAATGGACCAGCTTGATAGAGAAAAAGCGTTGATTCGTTTCAGAAATGGAAGTGTGAAGTTTTTAGTAGCTTCTGATTTGGCAGCACGTGGTTTGGATATTCCATTTGTGAAGCATGTAATCCATTATCATTTGCCACTCAAAAATGAAGATTTTGTGCATCGCAACGGACGTACCGCTCGTATGAATGCAGAAGGGTTTGCTTACTTACTTTTGCACAGAAATGAGCACCAACCAGAGTATTTGAACCAAGAAATAGAAGAATTTATTTTCCCTGAAAATACTACTCCTCCCGCGTTTTCTGAATTTACAACCTTGTATATCAATGGTGGTAAAAAAGATAAATTAAGCAAAGGGGATGTATTAGGTTTTTTGGCTAAAAAAGGTAATCTACAAAAAGATGATATTGGCGTAATTGAACTCAAAGATTTTATGGCATTTGTAGCCGTAAAAAAGACTGTCGTAAATTCGCTCATCAAAGCCATTCAAAACGAAAAGCTGAAAGGCAAAAAGTATAAATACGGTATCGAGTCTGAGCAGAAGTTTTCTTAGGTACAGGTTCAAAGTAACAAAGGCAAAGAGGCACAAAGTGATTTATTTTAAACACTTTGTGCCTCTTTGCCTTTGTTACCGTTCACTTAACGTCTATCTCAACCCTTTTTGAGCTTTTTTCGGATCTACAATGGTTTGAGAAAAACTTACCGCTGATGTTCCAAACCAGCCAATCGCCTTTTTGGAAGAAGCCGCATTGACATTGTTGACATTGGTGGGAATATTGGCTGAAGGTCTAGCAAATAAGCCACCGTTATTTACTTCAAGTCTAGCTTGTGTCCAAAAGTCAAAATGTCCTTCAGTAATTGAACGTAGCTCAACTTTAATCGTGTCGCCTGCTAAGTAGAGTTGTGGAGAAATCGTCGAGCGTACAGGTAAGCTAAAGATTAATCCATCTGCGGCACCACTACTTTTCTGGATTGCAGCATCATAAGCAATAGCTACAGTATTGCTCATTTCGAGCATCTTTCCATTTTTATAAGCTATAATTCTGTAACAGTCGCCAATACCTGTAAAATCACGTGCATAAAATTGTGCGTCATATCCTTCCTTGGGATATCCTTTGTCGTCGTCTCTTTGGTTTAATCGAGCTTCGTCAAATTGATAGGCAATTGAATCAATTTTAGGAACTCTTTTTAGCTCTGAAACTGCCTGATAGGTTTCTCCATTTGCTGTGATTTTGAGCGTGTAAGTTTTTCCAACCTGACCAATTTTGGGTACTGCAGTAGTTGGAGTCCAAACATACTTGCCATCTCCTTTGAGATCGTTGAACGTGAAAATTTTTCCATCACTATCAGTCACGGTAACCGACGCTCCCAAAACAGGTTTGACAGTAGCATTGGTGAAATAATCTTGTGATTGCGTAAGCGTAATGACTTGACTAGTAGATACATCGGTTACATTTCCGTCGACCACTAACATCGACGGAGCATTGGTAATACCTTGTAAATCAATGACATCTTCACAGCTTGTTAGGCTTAAAGTACCAAGTGCAATCAAAGTATTTAAAATATATTTTTTCATGATTTAAGTACAAGTTAAATTCTTTAAACATCATTTTTACCTTTTCCAATTTGGATTAAAGTATCATGATTAAAACTTAAAGTTATATGTTACAGCAGGAACGAAAGAACCGATAATCGACAATTGAACTGCTTCCGTTTGCGCAGGGTTATTTTCGTTTGGACGAGTATAAATCGAGAATGGATTACGACGATTATAGAGATTATAAACCGAGAATACCCACTCAGACTCGCCTTTTCCAAATAGCGCTTTCTTGTTTTTCTTGGTAGCCGAAACGTCTAAACGGTGGTATGCTGGAACTCTGAAATTACCACGTGTACCTGCTGGAATATATGGATAAACTTGTCCCTCAACCACAAACTGTTGCTCAGGTAAGGTGTATGGTACACCTGTGATATAGGCGAAGTTTGCTCCGAATGACCATTTTTTGTTGATTTCGTACTGAGCCAACATATTCAACGTATGAGTACGGTCATAACGACTGAAGTACCAATTTCCATTGTTAAGCGCATCTATTTTCTTCTCCGAACGTTGTAGCGTATAGCTAACCCAACCTGTCAACTTACCACGATTTTTCTTTACAAACAACTCAAGACCATATGCGCGACCTTTTCCAAACAATAAATCCTTTTCGAAATATGGGTTTAAAAACAAATTGGCGCGGTCTGCATAGTCAATTTGATTCTGCATTTCTTTGTAAAAAACCTCCGCTGATGCTTCGTACATATTATCGCCAAAGTTTTGGAAATAGCCCAATGCTACTTGATCGGCTACTTGTGGTTTAATGTTATTCGTACTCGATGTCCATACGTCCAAAGGAGTAGAGGCCGCCGTGTTAGACATTAAGTGAACATATTGTGCCAAACGGTTGTAACTAGCTTTGATTGAGCTGTTGTCACCCGTGTTGTAGTTCATAGAGAAACGTGGCTCTAGATTTTGGTAGGTTTGAATCGTTTTACCCTTTGTATTTGGAATATATGTCAAATCATATCCTGAAGGGAAATCTGCACTTACACCTACATATTTTCTCTGATAATAAAAGTCTTCTTGGCTCGAATAGTCATATCTTGAAAAGCGCAAGCCATATTGTACCGAGAATTTTGGTGAAATTTTCCATTCATCACCCACATAAATAGAAGACTCAATACCATTTTTACGTTCTTGACCAAACGAACGAGCTTCTCCCTCTGAGGTTGCTGTAGCAGAGCCAGGTTTGAAACTGTAAGTTAATACCTGTCCTCCGAAAGTAAGGGTGTTATTAGGAGATATATAATACGTAAAATCTGGCTTAATACTTAAATTGGTAATATTCGAAGACCATTTAAAAGCATTATTCGGACGTTTATTCTTTAGGTCAGAATCCAGCGCATAGTCGTAGTTACTATAAAATGCCGTAGTATTCAAGAATAACTTATCGCTAAATACATGGTTCCAACGACCAGAAAGCGTACTGTTACCCCAGTTAAAACCAAAATCTTGTCCAAAAACATCACGACCAAAATAGCCTGAAAGGAATACCGTGTTTTTGTTATCGATATTGTAGTTAACCTTAGCCGTTAAGTCATAAAAGTTAAAACTCGAACCAGCATTGTTTCCTGTGAGGAAAGGTTTTGCTAAAATGTCGATATAAGAACGACGAGCCGCCACAATAAAAGAAGCTTTATCTTTCACAATGGGAGCTTCAATAGACAAACGGCTAAAAATTACACCAATACCACCGTTGATTTCTAATTTTTTAGCATTACCTTCTTTCATTTTTACATCCAGAATAGATGATGCACGACCACCATATTGTGCAGGAACGCCCCCTTTGATGAGTTTTACGTCTTTTACTGCGTCGGGATTAAATACTGAGAAGAAACCAAATAAGTGAGATGAATTATAAACAGGTGCATCGTCGAGGAGGATAAGGTTTTGGTCGACACCGCCCCCACGCACATTGAAGCCCGAAGCCCCTTCGCCGACTGTTGTAACGCCTGGCAAAAATTGAATCGCACGCACTAAGTCTACTTCACCCAAAAGAGCAGGAATTTTCTTAATGGTTTTCATTTCGACTTTGTTAACCGACATTTCCATCGATTTTACATTATCGTCTTCTCTTTTTGCTTTTACAACAACTTCTTCTAGTTCTTGTCCATCCTCTTGTAGTTCAAGATTAAGGCTTACGCTTTGTTCAGTGAGTTTAATTTCACGGATACTCTTACGATAACCGACTGAGCTTACCACTAAAGTATAGTTTCCTTTTGGCACTGTGAGTGAGTAAAAACCATACGTATTGGTGGTAGTACCCGTCATAAGTTCTTTTACAAAAACAGATGCGCCGATAAGACCTTCTCCGTTTTTAGTGTCCTTGATATAACCGCTAACGGTTAATTTTTGATTTTGTGCCTGTAGGCAAAGAGGAAATAATAAGAGGACTACCCAAATGTTTCTTAAAAATGCATTCATGGATAAGTGTTTAAGTGATTGATTGTAAAAAGAAAGTAACATAAAAAACGGTGGAAAGTTTTTATGCTCAACTCAATAAAAGTGTGATTTATGGTTCAAAATTATACTAAAATGTATTGATTTTAATAGAATAACTACCAAAAAGTAATTTTGTTTTCTGTTTTATAATTTTTTTTCAAATAATAATTTTTGACCCGTCTCTATTTTTGACAAGCTTAAAACGCTATGCCCCTATAGAAACTGTATTAATATGTATATTTTCCAAAAACATAATATTGAAATGATTTTGTAGGTAAAATATTGCCGATTTCTGTTTTTGAAAATTCTACTCTTAACAGTAAAGTACTTTAAAACTGTATTTTTGAAAAATCACAAGAAAAATATTACTGATAAAAAAAGTGCTAAAGTGGCTTTAATAGAGATATTTGAGGGATTTGTAAAAAATATTTAAAAAATTTTATCAATTCGGCAATATAATACTTATTAAAATTTTTTATTTAATATTTTGTTTCTATATTTGTCATGAAATAAGTAATATATTATCAAGTAATATGAACTTCGAACAATTAGGCCATATAATTAGGGAGAGACGTAACGAACTTTCCTATAGTCAAGAAGTGCTGAGCGATAAGAGCGATGTTGCTATCAAGACCATTCATTCAATTGAACTTGGCAAAGCCAACCCATCGCTTAAGACCCTCGATAAGGTACTTGGTGTATTAGGACTGGAGCTAATTGTAGTAAGCAAAAAAGATTAAGAAGAACTATTCCCAATTTTCATATAAAAATATTTAAGTACGAAAACCAATCACGGCATTAAGTCGTGCATCATAAACAACTATGGAACAGGCCATCAGCTACGAACGTATCCCTACAAAAATTTACGCAAACTCAGACGAAGCTTCTCGCTCAGTCGCGCTAGAAATTGCTTCTATCATCCGTCAAAAAGCTGGTGAAGGCAAGCCTGCTGTTTTAGGATTGGCCACAGGGTCGTCTCCTAAAAAAGTGTATAAAGAGCTAATCCGTATGCACAAAGAGGAGGGCTTGAGTTTTCAAAATGTAGTTACATACAACCTTGACGAATACTATCCGATGGAGCCAGATGCGGTACAAAGTTACGTACGCTTCATGCGCGAACAGTTGTTCGATCACGTAGATATTCCTTCGGGTAACTGGCATTTACCAGATGGTACATTGCCTTTAGAAAAGGTTGCTGATTTTTGCCATGATTACGAAGAGCAAATTGAACGCTATGGTGGATTGGACTTTCAGTTGTTGGGTATTGGTCGTAATGGTCACATTGGTTTCAACGAGCCTGGTTCATTGGTGAACTCAAAAACTCGTTTGATGACCCTTGATCTTACTACCCGTATCGATGCTGCTGGTGATTTTGGTGGTTTGGCTAAAGTTTCTAAAAAAGCTATTACCATGGGTATCAACAAGATTATGGAAGCGAAGCGCGTAATTTTGTTGGCTTGGGGTGAACACAAAGCCGAAAACGTAGCGCGTGCGGTAGAAGGTTCGGTATCTGCTGATGTACCAGCATCTTATTTGCAACATCATACCAATGCAGCTTTCGTATTAGATAATTCGGCTGCCTCTCAATTGACTCGTATTCGTACGCCATGGATGGTCGATGCAGTAACATGGGATCGTCCGATGGTGAAAAAGGCTGTTACTCACCTTGCTTTACAGGTAGGTAAACCAGTATTGAAGTTGACAAACTCAGATTATAACGAAAATGGTTTATCTGATTTGTTAGCACTGTATGGTCAGGCTTATGATATTAACATCGAAGTATTCAACTATTTACAACATACTATTACAGGTTGGCCAGGTGGTAAGCCAAACGCTGATGACTCTAACCGTCCTGAGCGCGCTTATCCAGCCAAGAAACGTGTAATTATTTTCTCTCCTCACCCAGACGATGATATTATTTCAATGGGTGGTACCTTCCAACGTTTGCATGACCAAGGTCACGACGTACACGTAGCCTACCAAACATCAGGTAACATTGCTGTTGCGGACGACGAAGCGCTTCGTTTTGCTGAATTTGTGGTTGACTTCAACGAGAAATTTGAAGCAAACAATCCAAAAGCAAACCGCATCTATCGTGAAGCGGTAAAATTCTTGAAGAATAAGAAAGATTCGGAAGTAGATACTTCTGAGGTACGTTATATCAAAGGTTTGATTCGTAGAGGAGAAGCTAAAAATACTTGTCGCTACGTGGGTATTCCAAAAGAAAATGTACATTTCTTGGATATGCCATTTTACGAAACAGGTAAAGTTCAGAAAAACCCAATTGGCGAAGCTGACGTTCAAATTGTAATGGATTTGATTGAAGAAGTAAAACCTCATCAAATCTATGCAGCAGGTGACTTAGCTGACCCACATGGTACTCACAAAGTATGTTTGGATGCTATCATGGATGCTGTAACTCGTTTGAAACACCGCGAATACATGAATAGCTGTTGGGTATGGTTGTACAAAGGAGCTTGGCAAGAGTGGGACATCGACCAAATTGAAATGGCTGTTCCAATGTCACCAGACCAAGTATTGAAGAAACGTTATGGTATCTTCAAACACCAATCACAAAAAGATGGGGTACCATTCCAAGGAACAGACTCACGCGAATTCTGGCAAAGAGCTGAAGACCGTAACGCAAGTACAGCAGACTTGTACAACAAGTTAGGTCTAGCAGAATATGAAGCAATGGAAGCTTTCGTACGTTGGAAATTCTAATTAGAAAAAGCTTGGCGCTAGCGCCAAGCTTTATAAGTTATTACAGGATGTTAAAATAGAAGATTTTTCAGAGAAAAATTAAACATTGGCACATCCGAATTTGGAAAAAGGAATTGATTATAGTGTTTGATTATCAGGCCTTGCGCCTGTGAATTTAGCCGTCGAACTTTGTTTGACGGCTACTTTGTTTTTAGAAGAGTTGAAAAATCAATGAATCATCTGAGTATATCTGAATTTAAAAAAGCTCTTGTTCTTGGGTGTTTATTCACCAATTTTCAGAAACTATCAATTCTATTTTTAATCTTCATGAAAAAAATCCTATTTACTTTATTGACTTGTTGTGGCATGAGTCCAATATTTGCTCAACAAAAAGCTCCTTCACCTGCACTGCCTGGCGCTTTTGCCGATCCGCACGTAGCTGTTTTTAATGGCAAATATTATATCTACCCAACTACCGATGGATTTGAAGGCTGGTCATCTGACTATTTTACGGTATGGTCTTCAAAAGATATGAAGAAATGGAAAAAAGAAGGAACAATTCTTGATTTCAAAAAGGATCTTACTTGGGCAAAGGAGCGTGCTTGGGCACCAGCGATTGCTTTTAAAAACAATAAATATTACTTCTATTTTTCGGCAGATACCAACATTGGTGTAGCAGTAGCCGACAAGCCAACAGGGCCTTTTAAGGATGCATTGGGCAAACCTTTGATTACAAAAGGACAATATCAAGCGCAGATTATTGACCCAATGGTCTTTGTAGATGACGATGGACAAGCCTATATTTATTTCGGACAAGGAAGATGTTATATTGCAAAGTTGAACCCAGATATGATTTCGATTAATGAAGCATCAATCGTTTCTTACAAGCCTGAAGGTTATAACGAAGGTTCTTTTTTGATTAAACGAAAAGGAAAATACTACTTGATGTGGTCAGAATACGACACCCGTGACCCACGTTATTCGGTAGCTTATGGTGTTTCGGATTCGCCAATGGGACCGTTTGTGAAAGCTCAAAATAATCCAATTCTAAAAGGGCATGATGAGGTAAAAGGCGCTGGTCATCACTCAGTAGTACAAGTGCCAGGCAAGGACGAATGGTACATTGTTTATCACCGTTTTATTATTCCGAATGGTAATGGATATAACAGAGAAACTTGTATTTCTCCAATGCGTTTTGATGCTGATGGAAATATCTTGCCTGTTGAGGTTTACGAGAAAAAGTAAAAATACAGACGAGTGCTGTGGACTTTGAGCTATTGCTAATTGAGTGATTAGTTTAATTGTAGAGACGCAATGTTTTGCGTCTTTAGCAAAGCCATATTTAGCAGAATAGTATCAAAAAAGCGGTCGGAAATTGTTTTCCGACCGCTTTTTTGATAAAAATGGGAGACTTATCCTAATCTCGACATTCGGGATGAATCTTATGTATATTTTAGTACCTGCAAGCCGAAGGTACAAGGCAAAGATTTTTAACATTTTTTGACTAACTACAGATATGTTTTTGCCGAAAGCCCATTGCTGAAAGTCGAAAGCACATTCTTTAGCATATAGCTTAAGGCCTAAAGCCTATTGCAAATAACACACCTTATTTAAAAAATCCTTTTGCTATCAGGTAGGGAATAATCAACCAAAGAAGCCCTTTGATTAGGAAAAAAAGAAAACCTGCTAGACCCAATTTTTTGAGCCAAGATTGAAATTTATTGGGATTTTGAGGTGATTGATTCATTTTGTATGGGTAATTTCTTTAATAGATTTGGGCACTTTGGTTACATGGCTGATTAATACACCTTTTTTAAGCCTTATGAGAGAAACGATTTTTGAGACTATTTAATTTCCTAGCTTGTAAATTCTAATTCTCTTTCTTATTTCACCTCAAGCTAACTCCACAACGCAAAATACTGAAAAAAGGGTCAATTATTCCTACTTTGGCATAAATTTGGCGCAAGTATTTCTAGTTTATTAGTACACTATGCATTGACCAATATTACAATTTCAACTCATTTATTTTCAATCCGCTGATGGCAAAATCTAAAACTTCTAAAACTAAAATTCAATCTGTAACCGAGCCCAAAGATGCGCCTAGAATTAGGTCCGAAGTCATTTCAATTTTTGACAAAATATCTGTTTGGCAAGGGTTTGGTTTACTTTGGGGCTGCGTGCTTCTGATTTCGGTTATTCTTTTCAAGGACTATCTTTTTCACAAAAAATACTTTTTGTTTCTCGACCTTGGCGCCGACTCTATCAATATTATTTATACCAACTTGATGCATTATGCCGATTATATCAAGTCTGAAGGTATGCCTGCATGGTCGTTTAAGGCTGGGATGGGACAAAATATCAATCCATTTTGGCTAGACCCAATTGCTACTGGTGTTTTGTTTTTATTTGGAAAAGAGAACATGGCAGGTAGTTTGGTGTTGGTAGTAGTGATAGAGATCTTTTTAGCTGCTACTTTCTTTTATGCTTTTTTACAAAGTCTTCATTTACATAAGTTTGCTTCAACAATAGGTGCGTTGAGCTATGCTTTTTGTGGCTATTTGATTGTTTGTAGTACATGGGATTTAAACAAATATCCAACCGAAGTATATCAAGCAGCGTTCTTACTTTTTGCGCTGGAACAATGGATTGGGAAAAGCAAATGGTACTTTTTCCCTTTGAGTATCGCCCTGATTGCCATTCATCAACCTTTTTATTTGTATTTGTACGGTGTTTTGATTTTGATATATACCCTGGTTCGCCATTTTGAAGATGCTTCAAAACCTGTATCTCAATTACTGATACAACTGCTCGGTTTGGTAGGATTTGGTATTTTGGGCTTAGCTTTGGCTGGTTTTATTTTACCGAGTAATATTTATCAAATTATCGAAAGTCCACGTGTGGCTGGTGGCGTATCTTATTTTGATACCCTTTCGGCGGCTTCGCCATTCGATATGTCAGATGGCGTACAGACGGCCTCTGCATTTCTACGCTTTTTCTCAAATGACCTTTTGGGTACAGGCTCGGATTATCGAGGATGGCAAAACTACATGGAAGCACCTGTTTTATACTGTGGCATTTTGACGCTAGTGGCTGCACCGCAGGCATTTGCCTTAGCCAATCGCCGACAGACAATTATTTATGGTGCTATCACCTTCGCTTGTTTTCTGATACTGACTTTTCCCTATTTTCGATATGCCTTCTGGTTGTTTTCGGGTGATTACTATCGTACAGCAGGCTTTTTTATTGTAATATTCCTATTGTTTTTGGCGTATCGTAGTATTTCCCAAATTGTACAAAAATCAGAAATTAATCTTGTGGTGTTAGTGGCAACTTTGGTGGTATTACTCTTTGTGTTGTATGCTCCGTATGAAATACCAAAAGAAAATATAAATAGTCGTTTACGTACTTTGGTGAGCTTTTTTGTGGTATTACAAGCTGGTATTTTGTATTTATTGAGTCGTCCTTCTCTAAAAAATATGGCTCAAATTGGGGCTTTAGTATTGGTCATTGCAGAAATACTGTTTTTGGATAATCCAGCACTTAATCGCCGTAATGCTGCTTCGGTCTCCGAGTATAAAGATAAAAGCTCGTTGTTTGAAGATGCTACCAATGAAGCTGTAGCTCGTCTCAAAAAATCAGATACCTCTTTTTACCGAATAGATAAAGATTACGCCTCAAGTCCTGCGATTTTTGCGGGGCTGAATGATGCCAAGCTACAAGATTACTATGGGACTTCGTGTTATTCTTCGTTCAACCAAGTTAATTATGTACGCTTTTTGTTAGGCATGGGTTTAGTGAAAAAGGGTGATGAATTTAGCACAAGATGGGTAAATGGATTAGGAGGAAACACCTTGCTGGAAAGTGTAAATGCAGTGAAATATGTCCTGATTAAAAATCCAACAATGGATTTGCGTCCGCAAGGCTTTACACCAGTTGACACAGTAGGAGAGGTGAAGGTATTGAAAAATAATAATGCTTTGCCTTTGGCTTTTACCTATAACCAATATGCCGACGAAAAGACATTTGAACAACTTTCGCCATTTGCCAGACAAAAAGTATTATTACATGCTTGTGTTTTGAGTCAAGAAAAAGGTAAGGAATTAGGCTTGTCGCTTTACCAACAAGCAGATACAACGAGTACGCTGAATGGGGTAGAATATAATGATGCGATTGTTGCCAGAAAAGCTAATCCTTTTGCCATGACTCAATTTTCGGATAATCATATCGAAGGAAATATCAAGTTACAAACGCCACAGTTGTTGTATTGGAGTATTCCGTTTGACATTGGCTGGAAAGCTTTGGTAGATGGGAAAGAGCAGAAAATCGAGAAAGTGAGCTTTGGTTTTATAGGTATTCCATTATCAGCAGGAAATCACCAAATATCGCTTCAGTATGAGGCACCTTATGTGAGTATGGGTACAAAAGTAGCCCTAGTAGCTTGGTTGCTGTATATTGCAGGTGTAGTTTTCTTTTTGATAAAACAAAGAAGACTTATTTAGTGATTTGTGGTTGAGTGATTATTTTAATAGATAAAAGAAGGTATTAAATTAATAATATATCTCTGACTCACTTTGGTAGTATATACCAATAACTGATATACGGTTAACTATTAACTTCTTTAAAATAATCACTCAATCACAAATCGCTAAATCACTAAATGATTTAAGCGAGTAAATCTGCTATTGCTTTTTCTACTTTTTCAAAGCCAAATTTTTGTTTTACCTCTTCCATCATCGCAGTGATTTCTGCTGTACAAAGGTTGCCTATACTTCCTTCGTGTGAGTGTTGTAAATTGCGATTTGGGCTGTATTCCCCTGAGTTGATTTCGTTTCCGATAATTTTGTAAGCTTCTCTAAAAGGCACACCTTGCAGTACCAATTCGTTGACTCTTTCTACCGAAAATAATAAATCATACTTTGAATCGTCCAAGATACCTTCTTTTACCTGAATACCTGACAACATAAAATGTGTCATATCCAAGCAACTCAAAATTTCGTCAAAAGCAGGCATTAATACTTCTTTCAAAATCTGCATCTCACGGTGGTATCCAGAAGGCAAGTTGCTCATTACGAGCATAATATCATTTGGTAATCCTTTCAGTCTATTGGTTTTTCCACGAAGCAATTCTGCCACATCAGGGTTTTTCTTATGAGGCATAATTGAACTACCTGTTGTCATTTCATCTGGTAGTTTGATAAAACCAAAATTCTGAGAATTGTACAAACAAATATCCATTGCCAAACGAGATAACGTAGAGGCAATTTGAGCGATAGCTGTTACTGCAAAAAGCTCAGTTTTTCCTCTCGACATTTGAGCATATACCACATTGTAATGTAAATGATTAAAGCCCAACAATTGCGTTGTCATGGTACGGTTTAATGGAAACGAAGAACCATATCCTGCGCCCGAACCAAGTGGATTTTTATTGGCTAATTGATAGGCAGTTTGCAACATTTCCATGTCGTCAACCAAACCTTCGGCATATGCGCCAAACCACAAACCAAATGACGATGGCATGGCAATTTGCAAGTGTGTATAGCCTGGCAACAAAACACTTTTGAAGCGCTCACTAAGTTCTGTCAACAAGTCGAATAAACGAAAAGTTGATTCTGCTAACTCTTGCAAACGTGCTCTTGTGAAAAGCTTCAAATCGACCAAAACTTGGTCATTGCGAGAACGACCAGAGTGGATTTTCTTCCCAGCTTCACCCAATTGACGAGTAAGCATCAATTCTACTTGCGAGTGAACATCCTCGATACCCTCTTCGATGACAAATTCACCGTTTTGGATACCTTGATAAATATTTTTCAATTCAGATTGTACCTGAGCCAACTCATCAGCTTCGAGCAAGCCAATGCTTTCGAGCATACGTGTATGTGCCAAAGAGCCCAATACATCGAATTCAGCTAATAATAGGTCAAACTCTGGGTCACGACCTACGGTAAATTTTTCTATTTTCTCGTTAACAGAAGTATTATCTTTTTGCCAAAGCTTACTCATTTTTAATCTTGAGTTTTAAGTGTTGGAATGGGGATGAGTTAGTTAGTGAATGGTGAATGAGTGAATTGTGAATTTTAAATTGAAAAATTCTACTCACAATTATTAGGAAGCCTTATGGGTTTAATTTTGATATTAATACAATTTTGGCATCCATTGGGCTAAACAATAACCAATTAGGCTAATTCACAATTCACAATCAGAACTGTACGAAGGATTCTAAAACTGTCTATTTCGGATATCGGATGTTGGATTTCGGAATTATAATCTTTTATGTTTTGTAAAAAATAGAGGTATTTTACTTTATTTCCGAAATCAGAAATCCCAAATCCGCAATTATTGAAAATCCTTCGTACAGCATTCATTCACAATTCATTCATTCACTAATTATATAATAGTTTGTTTCAACATTTTGATGTACAAATCAATTCCTTCTTCTATTTCAGAAAGGTAAATAAATTCGTCTGCTGTGTGTGAACGCTCCGAATGTCCTGGTCCTAGTTTTAGAGATTGACAAGACAAAACTGCTTGGTCTGAAGTAGTTGGCGAACCGTAGGTTTCACGACCTAATGCCAATCCTGCTTGAACGATTGGATGTTCTTTTGCAATAGAGGAAGGCTTCAATCGAATAGAGCGAGGGTTAGCCTCTGATTCAATATTTTGACGAATGGTTTCTAATATTTCCTCTAAAGTATATTGTTCCGTTACACGACAGTCAATGGTAAAAGTACAGCTATCTGGCACTACATTATGTTGCTTACCTGCATTGATGACCGTTACCGACATTTTGATAGGACCAAGTACTGGAGAAACTTTCGGAAACCGATAGTTTTTAATCCACTCAATATCTTTGATTGCTTTATAAATAGCATTGTCACCTTCTTCACGAGCTGCATGTCCAGCTTTTCCGTGTGCAATACAATCTACAACCATCAAACCTTTTTCGGCAATTGCCAAATGCATTTGTGTAGGTTCGCCAACGATAGCAAAATCTATTTCTGGCAAGTCATTGTCCTTGAGTAACAATTCCAAACCATTTATTCCAGAAATCTCTTCTTCGGCCGACGCTACAAACAATACATTATATTTTAGGTCATTACGATGATAAAAGTAACAAAAGGTTGCCAAAAGACTTACCAAACAACCACCTGCATCATTGCTACCCAAACCAAACAATTTCCCTTCCTGAACTACTGGCTCAAAAGGGTCAAGCGTCCACTTAGGATTAGGCTTTACAGTATCATGATGGGAATTGAGTAATACGGTAGGAAGTTCGGGATTAAAATGCTGATTTCGTGCCCACAGGTTATTGATTTTTCTTCTAAAAGGGATATTTCTTTCTCTGAAAAACTCTTCAAGAATATCACCTGTTTTGTCCTCTTCACGACTAAATGACTGCGTAGCAATCAATTGTTTTAACAACCCAATAGCATCTTGGGTTAATTGTTCTTGTAGGGTCATTGGAATCAGCCCGTTTGAGATAAAAAATAAAAATATTAGGTCGAAATTATCATGAACACTTTTGTTAAGCAAACATCCAACAAAAGAATTCAAAAATGCATCGACTTTTGAGGTAACAAGCCTGTCAATATTTGCTTATTAAGTAAGATTGCATGATTGGGCATTGAGCTGTCAGGTAACGGCTTTCGGCGGTGGGCTTTGGAAAAAGCATGGCTGTGTTTATTAAAAAACATCTTAACACTCTTTGCCTTGTGCCTAAACAAATAACTCAAATCTTATTCTACACGATTACTTACTATGTTAAAATGTTGTATTTATCGATCAAATTTTACCGAGAATCTAGTAGCTAAATCTTCAATCTTATCTTTTTGTGCGAGTTGTTCTATCCAATCACTCGGAATTTGCTCAAAGCCATAATAAAAGCCTGCTATTCCACCTGTTACACTTCCGATAGTATCGGTATCATCCCCCAAATTTACACCTTTTAATACCGCCGATTTGAAATCATCAGTTGTCAAAAATGCCCAAAGCGAAGCCTCCAAAGTATGCAAGATATAACCAGAAGAAAAGATTTCGCTTTCGTCAGTTTTAGAAATATCGTCAAAGAGAAGTCTGCTATACAATTCTAATTCAGCGGGTTTTACTTGTACCGACAACAAGTAATCTCTTACTGTATTTTGCGTAAGGCTATATGCTTCATGTTTCTCTTTGCCTTTCATTAAGTTGAGCAAATACTCCGTAGCAAAAAAACAGCCTATCAAAGTGCGTGTGTGCCCGTGCGTAATACCCGACACCATTTTGATGATGCTACAGCGCTCTTCAATAGATTTATTTTGGGTGTAATAAACAATAGGTAGTGTACGCATCAATGAGCCATTTCCATTCGAATACTCATCACATTCACCAGAGTTGAGAGGTGAGACTCCTTTAAGCAAACGGTCGATAGCATTACGCGTGGCAATACCTACATCAAAAAATGCCCCATGTGCGGTCCAATAGCCATTATCGTACCAGTCACAAAACTTTTTGGCTAGACCATCTAAGTCAAAACCTTCAACTAGTTGTTCTGCTAAACAAAAAGATAAAGAGGTATCGTCTGACCAAGTACCTGCGGGTTGGTGATGGGTCCCATAAGCACGCATATCCACTACTGGATGAGCTTTAAGATGCTTACGACTCATAAATTCGACAGGGACACCAAGGGAGTCGCCAATAGCAATGCCAAAAAGTAGACCTTTGCTTTTCATAGAAATAAAATGAATAATAATGTAGTATTGAGCCATCGGGTTTATGCCATCAGATATCTAATTGCACAAAGCCGATGAATCAACGCCAAAATTTATATTGTTAGCTTTGTCCCTGCGTTACCTTCACTGACAGCGGCTAGGACTTCTTTTGCATGGCAGATAGTTACCTGTTTTACGCCTTCGCCTAGTGCTTTGAAAGCATTATCTAGTTTAGGAATCATTCCTTTATTGATAGCGCCAGAAGCCTTATATGCGGCATAAGCCTCTGGTTGTAATTGTGGAATTACGGAATCATCATCGTCAGGATTCGAAAGTACGCCTTTTTTCTCAAAACAATATACCAAGTTTACCTCAAATTCTTGAGACATGGCCGTTGCTACAGCTTGTGCTTGTGTGTCGGCATTAGTGTTAAGCATATTGCCATCAAGGTCATACGTCAAAGGAGCAAACACGGGTGTAAGTCCTTGCGAAATCATTCCTGCAATTTGACCAGCATCTACTCGTTCAATATCGCCTACAAAACCGTAATCTATTTCTTTTACAGGACGTTTTTTAGAAAGAATAACCCCACCGTCAGCACCTGTTAAGCCGATGGCATTAGTACCAAACTTTTGAAGTTGGGCTACGAGGTTTTTGTTTACCAAACCACCATACACCATTGTTACCACGTTGAGCATAGATTGGTCGGTAATACGACGACCTTCCACCATTACTGTTTCGATCCCTAATTTTTCAGCAATTTGCGTAGCGATTTTACCACCACCATGAACCAAAATTTTAGGACCAGCGATTTGAGCAAAATCAGACAAAAATTGACTACATAATGTTGGGTTATCGATTACATTACCCCCAATTTTCACAACAGTGAGCTTCATAAAGATTATTTTGATTTGGTTAAACAGAAATGTTGCCTTCGCCTTTTGGCGAGATAGCGCTATTAAACAACAAATGTACAGACCGTAAGACCTGTACATTCGAAAATATGATAGATTGATGGAGTAGTGGAAGAGTGGGCGAAAATGATTATCACTCATTCACTCAATCACCATTAGAATAAGTACGGGCTTTCTTCTCGAATAATACTCAGGAGCATTTGTTTGATAACAACCTGTGCTGACCATACACGATTACCTGCTTGCTGTACAACCACCGAATTGGGTGAATCTAATACGGCGTCTTCAACTACCACGTTGCGACGAACTGGCAAGCAGTGCATAAATTTGGCATTGTTTGTCAAGTTCATTTTGTCCATAGTTACCATCCATGATGGGTCTTGGTTTAGAATTTGACCATATTGAGAATAAGATGACCAGTTTTTAGCATAAATAAAATCTGCATCTTTAAAAGCTTCTTCTTGATTGTAAGTTACTTTGGCATTACCCACAAATTCAGGAGCTAGTTCGTAGCCCTCAGGGTGAGTAATTACAAAATCTACATCAGCGGCATTCATCCACTCAGCAAACGAGTTTGGTACTGCTTGAGGAAGCGCTTTTACATGAGGTGCCCATGTCAAAACCACTTTTGGACGAGGTTTTGTCTTTAGCTCTTCGATGGTAATCAAGTCTGCTAAAGATTGCAATGGGTGACGAGTAGCAGATTCTAAGCTCAAAATCGGACGACCAGTGTGTTTTACAAACTGATTCATCACGTTTTCAGAATAATCTTCTTCACGGTCAACCAAGCCAGGAAAACTACGAATACCAACAATATCACAATACTGACCTACTACGGGTGCAGCTTCTTTGATGTGCTCAGCTTTGTTGCCATTCATAATTGCACCATCTTCAAACTCCAACCCCCAGCTATCTTGTCCGACATTCATTACGATTAGTTCCAACCCTAAGTTTTGAGCGGCACGTTGTGTACTTAAGCGTGTTCGCAAACTTGAGTTAAAAAACAAGAGACCCATGGTCCTGTTTTTGCCCAAATGCTTGTCAGCATAAGGTGTTTTTTTATATAAAAGGGCTTCTTTAACTAGAGCCTGAACATCAACAGCATCTTTAACTGAAAGGAAGTTTCTCATTTTTTAAATATCCGATAGCAGTTCGTTGCAAGTTTTAAATGGAACAATTGATTGAAAGATAATTCTTCGACATTGCGATTGTCTTGAATTCAAGCTACAAAGTTATTCCTAAATATGAGAATCACGTTAGGATTTTTGTAAAACTCCTTGATTTTAATGGCTTATTGTCATTTTTAAAGGATTTTTTTGCAGAAATACGAAAAAGCAGTTGGAGGAGGGGCAAAAAATTTGGCGAACTCTACTAGAGCCCGCCAAGATTGTATCACTAACACACCAAAATATAGTTTTGCTTATTAGATTTTTGAAATACTATTTCACAAAACCTATTTCTACTATGAAAACTACTCATTTAACGTATGAAACTGAGAGAAGTCACAGTATATCTGAATATTTTTAGATTTTTTTTGAAAAATATAAAAAGCACATTCTAGAATCCCTTGGATTTACTCAGACATACGAAAGATGGGTTGAATCAGATTGCTAAGTAAAAGATTTTTTTTTGAAAAGTATTAGGAGAGCCTAGTGAAAAACGCTACTAGCGACTAGTTAGTGTTGTACAAAGGATTAAAACCATTTATTTAGGATATCGGATGTTGGATTTCGGAACTGTAATCTTCTGTATTTTGTAAAAAACAAAGATGTTTTACTTTATTTTCGAAATCCTTCACACAGCCCTAACGACTAATATTCAATTTCCAATGCCTTACTAAGATTGTTTCTATATGCTCTACTTCTTCGATTTCCCCAAATTGCTGAAAGCTATTTTTTTCTAATACTTTTCCCGAACTAATATTATCAATAGGCGTATCTGCCAAAATTTGAATGAGTGCTGTATCCTGTTTTGCCCAATCAATAAGCCCTTGCAAAGCCTCAGAGGCATATCCTTTATTACGATAGGGCATATCTATGAAATAACCCACCATGGTACAGCCGTTATCGTCTGGTAAGCCCGAATACCCAATACCACCTATCGAGCGATTTTCTTCCTCGAGAATAATTTCCCAATTGGAATACCAAGCAAAATCCCAAGGGAATATTTGTGCCATCGGAATCCAGAAATGTTCAAGAGCTTCGAGGGTTTCGGCTTCAAAAAAAGGTTCTATTTGCCAAGACGAAGGTATTAAGCCAAGGTGCTTTTCGAGTTCCTCTCTTCCTTGCCTATGCCAAATCAATAAATCATCGTGTTTTAAAGCTTGGAGTCGAAGTCTGGAGGTATGGATAATAGACATGGCGTTTTATGCTAAAGTGAAATACAAATTTAGCTATAATGTCTCAAGAGTTTCTGGTCAATATTCTTAAAGTGTTTAGTAATCGTCCAAATTATATCCCACCAATAATGAATTTAAGATTTCTTATCAAAGAGACAAAGCGTGATTTTTTTGTAAAGAATACCCCTGTAATGAGGGACATAAAAGGAAAAAAAGTATATTAAATTTGAAGATTCTAGGATAGTATAGCCTGAAAATAAACACCTTGCATAGGCAGAATAACAAGTCCTTTGATTAATGTTATTCACCGACGAATTATTTTGTTTGGTCGAAAAGTGGCCATGTGTCCCATCTTTCAGTGCAACTTTTGTGTTGTAAATCTATCATTAGTTAACATTTGGACAGTAGTCCACTTATCTTTATTACGAACCACTGATACTTTTTGTTTTTATAAAAGAATAACTTATCAACAACTTTGTCATCTATTTGAACATAAAGTTCAGGGCTTTCTAAAACATCATCATGAAAAAAGTTTTATTGTTTTCAGTATTAAGTTTTATCGGGTTTAATACTATGGCGCAGTTCCCTGGCGCAGGCATGGGAATGGGAGGAGGACAGCGTCAGCAACCACAGCAGCAGGCTATTCCGGGTACAGCACAAGCTGCACCAAAAGGTTCTGCAAAGATTGTGGGTTTTGTGATTGACTCTGCTGCAACTAAAGCAGTCGAGTTTGCAAGTGTTGCTTTAATTAACAAAGCTACTAATAAACCTATCGACGGAACTGTTGCAGATGAAAAAGGTAAATTTACCTTAAACAAAATTGCCACAGGAGATTATGTGATTTCTGTATCGTTTTTGGGATATGTATCTAAGAGAATCCCAGTTAAAATTCAAAACAAAAACGATGAGATTGATTTAGGCGTAATTCGTTTGAGTCAGTCGAATCAGGTATTACAAGAAGTTACTGTAGAAGGTCAAAAGGCAGTAATTGAAGATAAAGTTGACCGTTTGGTGTATAATGCGGAGCGTGATGCTACCTCAAAAGGTGGTGATGCATCTGATGTATTGCGTAAAGTACCAATGCTTTCAGTTGACTTAGATGGTAATGTGTCGTTGCGTGGTAGCTCGAACGTGCGTGTATTGATCAACAACAAACCATCGACGATTGTGGCAACTAGTATTGCGGATGCCTTGAAGCAAATTCCTGCAGATATGATTAAGTCGGTAGAGGTAATTACTTCTCCGTCTGCAAAATATGATGCGGAAGGTTCTTCAGGTATTATCAATATCATTACGAAGAAAAACAATTTGCAAGGTTTGACCTTGAACATGGATTCAAGTGTAGGTATTCGTGGCGCTAACCTTTCATTGAACGGAAATTACCGTAAAGGTAATATGGGCTTCTCTTTAGGAGGCTTTGGTCGTTCAAACTATAACGTAAACGGTACATTCGAAAACAGCCAACTTACGACTAACAACGGAAGACAAACCCTGAATACTCAGAGTGCAGATACTCGTAGCAATGGTTTGTTTGGTAGCTATCAATTGGGTTGGGATTGGGATATCAACAAGTATAATGCAATCACAGCATCGGTTCGTTATGGTGTACGTAATCAAAATAGTTTCCAAGACAAATTGTTGAGTCAAAGTTTTTCTGGTTCATCATTGATGTCGAAAACGCTTCGTGATGTAGACACAAAGGATTTGTCAGGAACGATTGATGCTAACATCGACTATACCCATACGTTCAAAAAGCCTCAACAAGAATTTAGCTTATTGACTCAGTTTAGCCGTAACAACCGTACGAATGACTTTGTAAATAATTTGTTGAACTTGACTGATAATAGCGTTACAAGTCGTTTGAAAAACAACAACGATAGTTACAACCAAGAAGTAACAGTTCAGGCAGATTATCAAACACCAATTACTAAAACACAACTGGTTGAAGTAGGTGCTAAAGGGATTTTCAGAACAGTAAACTCAGACTATCAGTATTTTACTGCTCAAGGTGCAACTGGCGCTTACGTTCCAACAACAAGCTCAGCAACAGCATCAAACGTATTTAATTATACTCAAAACATTGCTGCTGCTTACTTATCATACACTGCTACTTTATCAAAATTATATACCTTGAAAGTGGGTGGTCGTTATGAGCACACTGATATTTCTGCAAACTTCAAGAGTGGAGACCAAACTTTATCAATTCCATCTTATGGAGTATTCGTGCCAAGTTTGAATATTTCTCGTAAATTAGGTAGTGTGAGTACCTTGAAATTAGGTTTCAACCGTCGTATTCAACGTCCTTCAATTCAGTTCTTGAACCCGAACATCAATGCTTCAAACCCATTGAATATTTCATCGGGTAACCCTAATTTGAGTCCTGAATACACTAACAACTACGAGTTGACATTGAATACGTCTATCAAAGGTACATTCTTGACGGTTTCAACTTTTGTACGTAATACAACAGGAAGTATCGAAAGTGTTCGTGATGTAATTGGTGATACTATTCGTACATCTTACCAAAACATTGGTAAACAAGATGCTTATGGTATGAATGCATTCGGAAATATTAACTTCTCGAATAAGTTAACCGTTGGTTTGGGTGGAGATGTGTATTATGCAAAATTGGCTAACAATGTACCAAACCCATTATATAACGCTTCAAACTCAGGTTGGGTAGCTAATTACCGTATTTTTGGTAGCTACAATTTGGGTAATAACTGGGGCTTACAGGCGTTTGGTTTCTATCGCTCAACTCAAGTACAGCTACAAGGTTTCCAAGGAGGATTTGGTATCTATAGCTTGAGTGTTAAGAAAGATTTCAAAGATAAGAAAGGAAGTATTGGTTTTGGTGCAGAAAACTTCTTCACACCAAATGGCTTCAAAATTCGTAGCGAAATAAACTCACCTATCATTACTCAGAACAGTACTAATACCATGCGTAACATGAACTTCAAAGTTAACTTCAGTTATCGTATTGGTAAAATGTCGTTTGACGCACCAAAACGCAAGAAATCAGTTAGTAACGATGACTTGAAAAATGATGGCGGTGATAATAACGGCGGTGGTAATGGTGGCGGTCAGTCTCAAGGCGGTGGCGGTATGCCAAGCGGAGGCGGTGGTCGTCCAAGATAGTACGGTGATTATGTAACTATTGTAAATTTGAAAATGTTTGATCAAATAAACTTGCGTAGCTATATAATTACAACAAATTGATGTTAGTAATGAATAAAATTCCCCAGTTGTTCGACTGGGGAATTTTTTTTAGTGCTGAGTTGGGAGTTTTGAGTGAGGAGTTGTCCTTTGTCCTTGCCTAAATAAAGTTATATTAACACACATTTGGCAAAAATCTATTCATGCTTCTATGACGAAAACTTTTATATTTATAGGTACTTCTGTGCCTATTGTTAGAAAAAGAAAATTCGTTATGAGTTCTGTGGTAGTGATAGTTTCATAATCATTATTATGAAAGTTTTCAAGCAATTTCTGACTTTGTAAGTATTGCTTTTTTCCGAAATAAAGTAAAATACCTTTATTATTTACAAAATATAGAAGACTACACTTCCTCAATCCAACATCCGATATCCGAAATAAACAGTTTTAGAATCATACGTACACTCCTAATCCCAAATTCCGAATAACAAAAAAATCCCCTACCCGCAAGAGCAAGTAGGGGAATATACAATCAGTCAAAATTGCAATATTAAAGAACGATTACGTAGTAGTAACGAGTGCCGTCCATATCTACACCCTCGATTTTTACACGACCTTTACGGTTTTGTAATAAATCAGCTGCTTCTTTGGCATCTTTTACTGCTTTGTCATCGATTTTTGAGATAATCAAACCGCTTTCAACACCTTGGTAACCCAAACGACCTTCTGGATTTACATCAGTTAATTTTACACCACCTGAAAGTTTCAATTTGGCTTTTTCAGCTTCTGAAAGGTTGGCGATTTTTGCACCAAGATATTCACTTGCAATAGCAGCACCAGCCGATTCACCTTTTACGATGTTGGTGTTGCCATCTTTGTTTTTCAATACCACATTGAAATCTTTTGTCGAACCATCACGGTTTACAGTAACTACTACTGTTTCACCTGGACGTTTACGACCTACCAATTCCATTAGTTTTGAATTCGATTTGGTTTCAATACCGTCTACTTTGACGATCACGTCGTTTACTTTTAACCCTGCAGACTGTGCAGAGCTATTATTAGCAAACCCGCCAACTAATACGCCTTCGTTCACTTTTAGCCCTTTCTCCTCTGCAACCTTCGCTGAAACATCTTGGATACTCACGCCCAAGTAACCACGCTGTACATTACCATACTTAATCAAGTCAGCTGATACTTTTTTTACAATACTTACAGGTACTGCAAAAGAATAACCTGCAAACTGACCAGTACGGCTGTAAATAGCAGTATTGATACCAATTAACTCACCTTTCAAGTTCACCAAGGCACCGCCTGAGTTTCCTGGGTTTACCGCTGCGTCTGTTTGGATAAACGATTCAAGCGGGTTTACATCTTCTTTGTCACGATCAATAATGTTCTGACGACCTTTTGCTGATACGATACCAGCCGTTACGGTTGACTCAAGATTAAAAGGGTTACCAACTGCCAATACCCATTCGCCAACTCTCAAGGCATCAGAATCGCCGAAGGTTAAAAATGGCAAATTCGTAGCTTTTACCTGAATTACGGCCAAGTCGGTAGAAGGGTCAGTACTTACTACTTTAGCCTTCAATTCACGCTTGTCACCAAGAATTACAGTTACTTCATCAGCATCTTGTACCACGTGGTTGTTGGTTACGATATAACCATCAGCACTGATAATTACACCAGAACCAGAAGCTTCTTGTGCTTCGGGCTGACGACGACGGCTACCGCCCAAATCTCCAAATCCGAAGAAATCTTCGAATGGATCTACCATCTGGCGGTTTACCTGACGGGTCATTTTAGTTTTGATATGGACAACCGCAGGCGTTGCTTTTTCTGCAGCGAAAGTAAATTCTGTTAATGAACCTGCCGCTGCTCCACTATTCGACACCATACGAGTAAAGGCAGATGGAGTATCTGAAAATACAGCGTCGGATGAAGACTTTTCGATGAATAACTTATAGGCTCCGAGCGTGGTCGCACTGCTCAAAGCACCAACGATGGCAAGGGTTTTTAAATTATTGTTCATTTCCATTTTTAAATAAAGAGTTTTTAATGTGAACCAGACTCGTACTTTATTTCCTAAACGGTCTAGTGGAATAGATTGTTTTGTTGAAATTTGTAGCTGTTGGCTCTTGTTTGTCAAGCAAAAGTTTTTTTCAAAAAAACACTTGGCTTAAACTTTTGAGCTTCCTGCCAGTAAACTAACTGAGCGAGTTTTTTTGATTTCACTACGCTAATTTAACGTAAAATCAAGATTCAAGGTGCACACATTAATGGCATTTTAACATATTTTAAGAATTCTGTTACTTTCGCTATTTCGCCAGAGAAAAAAAGAAGGGAATATCCATCCAACTGTTTCTCGAAATTGAAAAAAAGTTAGGGATATTCCCCAAAATTGAGTTCAAAAAGAGACTATACTCTCAGTCTCTTTTAGGCTTTATATTTTACTCATTACAAAACTGCAATCTCTTTTACTGCTGGTTTTAATTCCTCTTTTTTCGGCAAACCTACATGAAGAATACCATCAGTATAAGTAGCTTCAATTTTCTCGCCATCTACATTTTTAGGTAAGGTAAATGTGCGTTGGAATTGGTTGTAATTAAACTCTTGACGAGTATATTTCTCAGTTTTCTCCTCCTGTTGTTGTTCTTGAACCGCTGATATTGTCAAGCGATTTTCGTGTAGACTCAATTTGAAGTTTTCTTTTTTCAAGCCAGGAGCTGCTACTTCAATTTCGAATCCTGTTTCTGATTCTTTTACATTAACCGCTGGAATAGATTGGTAATATGAATTGTGAAAATGAGCTTTAGGTAACATAGTATCGAATTGTTTAAAAAGGTTGTTAATGTCGTTGTTAAAAGTTGAATTTCTTTTTACTGCTGGGTTTAGTCTTACGAATGTCATGGCTTTAAATGTTTTATTTTGTTAATTGAAAAATCACTTTAAAAGAACTACCACGCTGTTGCGGTGGTATTAACTTTTTTACAAGTTCTATACCAATCAAAAAAATGATGACATTTTGGCGCTTTTTCCTCTTTTTTACTTGATTTGTGCGAACATAATGTCGTGATTGGTGTTTTGTGCCTCACATATTGTCATATCTAGTTAATTTTGAGAGCTAAAAAAGTTTGATAAAAGTCCAACAGCATGTTGCTTATTTAGCTAGTTTAGCTTGATTATTGCTAATTATATCTGCAAGGATGTAATGTTTATTGATGAAAAATTCTTACTAACACACAAAACTAAAATCTATGTATCGATTAAAATCTCTACTTACTGCCTGCTTTGTATGTATGGTTGTCCAATTTGGTGTTTTGGGGCAACAAAAAAAGAAAACTACTACAAGTAAAGTGTCCAAAACTGCCACAACACAAAGCAATACGTCAAGCACGCCAAACAACGTCAGCGTAAAGCAGTCGACAGGCCCACAATCGAATTTGCAAGGATTCAAAGCCAATAAAATGTCTACTAGAAACGGACGTTTTGGTGTGCCAGAAGAAATCGCTCCAGACAGATTTGGATTAAGAGGTGGAATAGGGCAGGTAATTCTTTTGGAAGGAGAGCAAACAGATTTAATCCCAACTTTTGAAATCGGTGCTTTTGCTAACATTGGTTTTACATCAAGAAGCCGTTTTCAACCTGAGATTAATTATCAATCAAAGGCAACGAAAAAAAATGACATAACCAGTCATGTCAATACGCTCAATATCCCCTTGCTATATCAATATCGCTTCGGGTATGATGCTAAGAGCTTTTTTATAGAAGTAGGCCCTTATGCCTCTTATCTGACAAGTACGAATTCATCTTCTGTCAATAATACGATTGATTTGAGCGGATTATCTTTTGGTGATAAAGTAGAAGTTGGCGCTATTGTAGGCGCAGGATACCGCTTCGACAAGCGATGGTTTGTAGATTTGAGAGCAAATTACAGTTTGAAAAAAATCAAAGATTTTAACAATTTCACAACCGTATCGCTTGGAGTTGGATACGGGTTTTAGATAAACAAATAAAATTTAGAGTGAGACTTATAATTATCAAGCTCCTCACTCTAAATTCCTACTTCATTTTATACGTCTACTTCTACGGTATTACGTAAAATATCCTCGAAACTCTCACGAACACGAATTAGTTTTGCTTCGCCATTAATGACCAAAACTTCCGCTGGACGAATACGAGAATTGTATTGTGACGACATCGAGAAACAATATGCACCCGCATTCTTCATCGCAATAATATCACCTTTATTCACGGTATTCATACGGCGCTCGCTTTGCTGACCTTCTGCTGACCAGCTAAAAGTATCTGTTTCGCAGATATAACCCACCACACGGTAATCATCTTGCTGACTAGCATCTTGATTAGATGCGTTAAAAATATCGTGATAAGCTCCATACATCATTGGACGTCCCAAGTGATTTAAGCCTGAGTTTACGCATACAAAAGTCTTGATTGGGTCTTTTTTGACGGTATTTGCCGTAGTCAAGAATGTTCCAGCCTCACTGACCAAAAATTTGCCCGGTTCGAACCATAATTGTAATGGACGACCATATTCTTGGCAGAAATTTAAAAATGCCGAACTCAAAACTGCTCCTAATTCTGCCATATTTGTAGTAATATCGCCGTCTTTGTAAGCCACTTTGAAGCCACCGCCTAAATCTATAATTTCTAAATCTTTGAAATCTTTGGCCATTTCCAAAATCGCTGAAGCTGCTTGCGTAAAAGCATCCGCATTTTTGACATCAGAACCCGTATGTTGATGTAAACCGATGATTTTCATATCATACTTTTTCACGATTTCTAAAATTTGCTCTTTCTGATGAATCGAAATACCAAATTTAGATTCTGGATGAGCCGTCATGATTTTTTCGTTACCACCACCAAATACGTGAGGTTTGATACGAATCAAAGCTCCTTTTTTGTTGCCATACAATTGTCCAAAAGCTTCCAATACATCCAAATTGTCGAGATTGATACGAGCACCAATTTCAGCCGCCAATTCGATTTCATCAAACGAAACACCACTTGGCGTAAAGGTAATTTGTGATCCCTCGTACCCAGCCATCAAAGCCAAACGAAGCTCTTCTGGAGATACTACATCTATTTCGACCCCGTGCTTGCGCATGAGTTTTAGGATAGACAAATTGGTATTTGCTTTACAAGCGTATTTTATCTTTATATTAACATCTTTGAATGAATCACGAAGAATGCCTATTTTTTCGATAATTTTGTTGGCGTCATATACATATAAAGGCGTACCAAACTTGTCGGCCAACTCGGTTAATTGAATCCCTTGGATGTCGTAATAATGCATTTTTTTGCTATTGTTAAATTCTATTTGTGCCTTTTTGATAAATTAACAAAACATATATGCCGTTTAGATAGAAATACAGAATACTATTTTGTCATTGTTTTCAATAAAAGTTAAATACAAAGATACCCCAATCTTATCACCAACTAAAAACATCACTCATGAAAAAATTCTTATTATTCATTTTATTATTTCAAATAGTACAGTTTGTAACTAATGCTCAGATTCAGAGTGGGCCAATGGTGGGCTATTCTGAAATGAAAGAAGTAATGCTTTGGGTGCAAACTCAAAAGCCTTCAAAAGTGAAATTTGTATACTGGGACAAGGAAAATCCCGCTATCAAATACAGTACCGCCGAAATCACTACCAATAAACATGATGGTAATGTGGCAAAATTAGTTTGCGACCAAGTAACAATGGGTAAGAAATACGATTATGAGGTTTGGGTAAATGGTAAAAAAGTTGCTCGCGATTATCCGCTTTCCTTCCAGTCGCAAGAGTTGTGGCAATATCGTAAAGACCCAGCCAATTTTAAGTTTGCTTTTGGTAGCTGTAATTACATCAACGAAGCTGAAACTGACCGCCCTGGTCGTGCCTATGGGGGGTATCCTGAAATTTTCACGTCAATTTATCAGAAACAACCTGATTTTATGATGTGGGGTGGCGACAACTTCTATTACCGTGAGCCAGACTGGAATACACGTACAGGTATGATTCACCGTAATACTCATTCAAGAAGTATTCCTGAAATTCAACCATTGTTGGGAAGCGTTCACCACTATGCTATCTGGGACGACCATGATTATGGTCCAAACGATGCCGATCGCTCTTTTTGGAATAAAAATATGTCTTTGGAAATGTTCAAACTATTTTGGGCAAACCCTAACTATGTTTTTGAAAATGAAGCTACTACAGGAACTTTTCAATGGAATGACGTTCAGTTTTTTATGGTAGATAACCGTTGGTTCCGCACACCAAATGATAACCACACTGGCGACCGCGATTTTTTAGGCAAAAAACAAATCAATTGGTTGATTGATGCCCTAATCGGTAGTAAAGCGACTTTTAAATTCATCGTTTGTGGTGGACAAGTAATCAATCCAGCAAAGGTATTCGAAAATATGGCAACTTATGATGCCGAAAGAGCAGAGCTTCTCAAGAAAATCGCTGATGCTAAAGTGCCAGGCGTGTTCTTCTTGACAGGTGATCGCCACCATACTTGTTTGCAAAAATTAGAAAGAGCAGGAAATCTTTACCCTTTGTATGATCTAACTATTTCGCCATTGACGTCGGGTCCTTCAAAACCAGTTAAAGACGAAAATAATTCGCCAATTGTTGACGGTACATTATACACAGAACGTAACTTTGCAATCTGTGAAGTAGCAGGGCCTTTGAAAGACAGAGTCTTGAAAATCACAGTGTACGATACCAAAGGAACACAAGTTTGGGTAAAAGATATTCATGCTAACGAACTGAAATAGTAATGTTTTAGCTTGTAATATCTCTCAACCAAGGCAGTGGGGCACTAAGTGGTATCGATTTCTGTTATACCAAAAAGAGATAGGATTTTTGAAAATTCTATCCATCATTTAATTATCGAGAATCATGCAAGTAGAATTAGTTAGAGTAGATGATGCTTTTCATTTTGAGGCATCAGGAATGTCAGGAGTACCAGTACATATCGACGCAGCCGAAAATATTGGTGGTACCAACTCAGGCGCACGCCCAATGGAACTTTTATTGATGGGCTTGGGTGGCTGTACTGCTATTGACGTAATTTTGATTTTGAAAAAACAACGCCAACGTATCGACGACCTAAAAATCTCGGTATCGGGCGAACGTGTCAAAATCGAAGGAACTGAAATGACTCCATTCCGTAGTATCAATATCCATTTTGCTATGAAAGGCAATATCACTGAGGCAAAAGCTCAAAAGGCTATTGAATTGTCTATGGAAAAATACTGCTCTGCAACAGCTCAATTGAGCCCTTCGGCTACTATTACGCATACTTATAGCATCGATTTTGCAGAATAGATTTAACTTGTTTGCATTGGCAATAGGCAAAGAGTTTTAACAACTACAGATATGCTTTTGCCGAAAGCCAAATAGTTGAATCACTAACTTAAAAATACCATCGACAAAACCCTTGTTTGACTTTGGTCAAGCAAGGGTTTTGTGCTAATTTTGGGGTTATTTTGAGAAAAGATTTACAAGAAATTATTCTAGAAATATTGAATTAAAGCACTTCTGATAGTGGTTGACTTCAATATCAGCTATAAATATTCATCATCACATGCAACAGTATCACGATTTACTCCAACATATTATGGACAACGGTGCGGTAAAAACAGACCGTACTGGTACAGGAACAAAAAGTGTATTTGGTTATCAAATGCGCTTTAACCTTCAAGAAGGTTTTCCGATGGTAACTACCAAAAAAGTACACCTAAAATCGATTATCCACGAATTGTTGTGGTTTATTCAGGGCGATACCAATACCAAATATCTTAAAGATCACGGTGTGAGCATTTGGGACGAATGGGCCAACGAAAACGGCGATTTAGGCCCTGTATATGGCAAACAGTGGAGAAGCTGGACAGCGCCAAATGGTAAAGTAATCGACCAATTGAAAGAGGTGATTGATACCTTGAAAAAAAGCCCAGATTCACGTCGTATCATTGTTAGTGCATGGAATGTTGGTGAGTTATCACAAATGGCCTTGATGCCTTGCCATGCGCTATTCCAGTTTTATGTTGCAGATAACAAACTTTCGTGCCAATTGTACCAACGTAGTGCTGACGTATTTTTGGGTGTACCTTTCAATATTGCTTCGTATGCCTTGCTGACAATGATGGTAGCACAAGTATGTGATTTGGAACTCGGCGATTTTATTTGGACCGGTGGCGATACGCACATTTATTCAAACCATTACGATCAAGTAGCTACACAACTTTCACGTGAGATTCGTCCATTACCAACCATGAAAATTAATCCAGAAGTAAAAGATATCTTCTCTTTCAAGTTTGAAGATTTTACGTTGGAAAACTATAACCCACACCCAGCGATTAAAGCTCCTGTAGCGGTTTAAGTAAAAATGATGAATTGTGAGTGGTGAATTGTGAGATAGTAGCATTCAAGCATATAAAACAAAAAAAGCGGAAATCAATTTCTTGATTTCCGCTTTTAAAATATATTGTTCAACGCTATTTCGAGAACAATGCAACGTCTGCTTGCATCATGTCGTCTACAAGAGCATTCAAATCAAATTTTGGTTTCCAGTTCAATTTTGTTTGAGCTTTGGTTGGGTCACCAATCAACAATTCTACTTCTGTTGGACGGAAATAACGTGGATCTACCGCTACAACTTCAGTTCCAATCGCTACTTGGTAAGCAGGGTTTGAACAAGATTTAACGATACCTTTTTCATCAACGCCTTCGCCTGTAAATTCTACTTCGATACCAACATAAGCAAATGCCATGCGTACAAACTCACGTACACGTGTTGTGATACCTGTCGCAATTACGTAATCTTCTGGTGTATCTTGCTGAAGAATCAACCACATAGCTTCTACGTAATCTTTAGCATGTCCCCAGTCACGTTGAGCGTCCAAGTTTCCAAGATATAATTTATCTTGTTGACCAAGAGCAATTTGAGCTACAGCACGAGTGATTTTACGAGTTACAAAAGTTTCGCCACGTAAAGGAGATTCGTGGTTAAACAAAATACCATTCACTGCAAACATATCGTAGGCTTCACGATAGTTTACCGTAATCCAGTAGCCGTATAATTTAGCAACAGCATATGGCGAACGAGGATAGAATGGTGTATTTTCTGATTGTGGTACTTCCTGGACCAAGCCGTAAAGTTCAGAAGTAGATGCTTGATAAATTTTAGTTTTCTTTGTCAAGCCTAATAAACGTACAGCCTCTAAAATACGTAAGGTACCAATACCATCTACCTGAGCTGTGTATTCTGGCTCGTCGAATGATACCTTTACGTGCGACATGGCCCCTAGGTTATAAATCTCGTCGGGCTGAACTTCCTGAATAATACGAATGATATTGGTAGAATCACTCAAATCGCCATAATGCAAAATAAATTTTACATCACCTTTGTGTAAATCTTCATACAAATGGTCGATTCTTTGCGTATTTATCAACGAACTACGGCGTTTGATACCATGAACTTCGTAACCTTTCGAGAGGAGCAACTCTGCCAAATAGGCTCCGTCTTGTCCTGTAATACCTGTAATTAGGGCTTTTTTCATTTATAAAATTAGAATACGTTATTTCAATTTTGCCATTTGCCGTTTAGGCATTTTGCAAAAATAATAAATCCATCCACCAATCTCAAAGTTTTTACTTACTGGTTAGTAGATGGTTAAAATTTATACGTAGTTAAAATCTGTTTGTCACTAACAAAATAGTACTTTTCTAAGAAACTAAATAGGTTTTAAAAAGCTAATATGGTTCTTTCCTAAAACCTTATTTTACAAACATCCCTTTTTTGATTTCTACTTTATCTGGTAAAATTAAGGCGCTTGGATACGTCTCTTTGATAGAGGCAAAGTATCTTTCAGCATCCATTCTGTTCAAAAAATCTCCTACTTTTACTTTGTAAACAGGCTGTTGAAATGTCAAATACGGAAAAATTTCTGGGTAGGTCTGATAAGTATATACCTTGGCATCATCGGCCGACTTACGGTCATTTCCTACATATATCTGGATTCGAAACCCATTCGCAAACTTAATATTCTTGTTTTGCGAAGCAATCGTATCCAAAATAGGGTCTAAGCGCTTGTTGATATATAAGGGTACATCTCGATTGTCAAAAACAATCTTAGAGGCTTTGGCCGAATTTACCACTTGACTTGCGTCATCTTGATCCTTGAATTTGGGACGGAAGCTAGACAAATCTTGCTGGAAAACATGATGTTCATTGCGACTGGCTTCTCCACTTTTGGTTTTACTACTCGCAATACCCGTTTGGGTCGAAGCGGTTGGACTTTGCGAAGCACAAGCTGAAGTCAGCAACAGTATGCCATAAAAACCTATTATTCCGATGTGTTTTTTCATATAATTTGCTCAGGATTATAATGACTTAATTTTTGCGAGAGGTTACCGATATCGCCTAAGATTGAAATAAAGAGTCTGAATAGCAAGAGATAACTCACACGGAAGTCTTGTCAAAGATACAATTTTATTAAAATAATTGAAAAGCACTTTACTCATTGTAACTTTGCTTCACATTTATTTTAAATTTTCATTCGTTCCAACAACAACCTAATGAATATTCAAGAAAATATTTCTTTAAAAGCCTTTAATACTTTCGGGCTTGATGCTACGGCTCAATACTTTACTGAAGTCAAAACAGTTGAAGCATTGGTAGAAGTTTTATCACTCGAAACTTTCAAAGATACCCCAAAATTGTTTTTGGGTGGCGGAAGCAATATTTTACTAACAAAAGATTTTGAGGGCTTGGTGATTAAAATAGATATTCAAGGAATCGAGAAGGTCGATGAAAACGAAAATCATGTGTATTTGCGAGCAGGAGCAGGAGTAGTCTGGCATGAGTTTGTATTACACTGTATTGCCAATGACTGGGCGGGCGTAGAAAACCTTTCGCTCATTCCTGGTACGGTAGGCGCTGCACCAATGCAAAATATTGGGGCTTATGGAATTGAAATCAAAGATGTTTTCGAAAAACTCGAAGCACTCAATTTGAAAACGCTTGAAATAGAGGTTTTTACTCTAGAACAATGCCATTTTGGTTACAGAGAAAGTATTTTCAAGAACTCTCACAAAGACCAATATGTTATTCTTAATGTAACGTTTAAACTTAGTAAAACACCCAACTTTCATATCGAATATGGCGCTATTAAAGATACATTGAAAGAAATGGGTATCGAACAACTTAGCATTAAAGCCATTAGCGATGCGGTGATTCATATTCGTCAAAGTAAATTGCCTAATCCTGCTGAAATAGGTAATTCGGGCAGTTTTTTCAAAAATCCAGAAATACCCAAAGCACAGTTTGATATATTGAAAGAAAAATTTCCACATATCGTGTCATTCCCAAGTGTAAATCCAGAGCTAATTAAAGTACCCGCTGGCTGGCTTATTGAGCAGGCTGGTTGGAAAGGATTCAGAGATGGACAAATAGGAGTACACGCCAAACAAGCCCTAGTATTAGTCAATTATGGTGGGGGCAATGGCAATGCTATCAAAGAATTAGCCTATAAAATTCAGGATTCGGTTAACGAAAAATTCGGTATTTTGCTACATCCAGAAGTGAATTTTATATAAGATTAAGTGTTATAACGATACGATCACTAATAGAACTCAATCAAAGTTTTTCTCCCAAAAACAAATATCCAACATGAATATTCCCAAATTAAAAAACTTAGATAAAAATAATTTCTTCTTAATGGCAGGAAGTTGTGCCATCGAGAATCGTGATTTAGCTTTTGAAATTGCTGAAAAAATAAAAGGTATTACTGACCAATTTGGGATTCCTTTTATTTTTAAAGGTTCATACCGTAAGGCAAACCGTACTAAACTAAACTCTTTTACAGGTATCGGGGATATTCCTGCCTTGGAAATCTTGAAAGAAGTGGGCGAGTTTTATGACCTTCCAACTGTTACTGATATCCACGAGTCCGACGAAGCGGCTATAGCAGCTCCCTATGTGGATGTATTACAAATTCCAGCATTTTTGTGCCGTCAGACAGACCTGTTGGCTGCTGCTGCCAAGACAGGTAAAGCAGTTAATATCAAAAAAGGACAATTTATGTCGGGGCCATCTATGGGTTTTGCTGTAGAGAAAGTATTGCACGAAAACCCTAATGCTCAGGTATTTTTAACAGACCGTGGTAACTCTTTTGGCTATGGTGACTTGGTGGTTGACTACCGCAATATTCCTGAAATGCAAGCTCATGGTGTTCCAGTGGTGATGGATTGTACGCACTCATTACAACAACCCAACCAAGGAACTGGCGTAACGGGTGGTAAGCCTCAATTGATTGAGACTATCGCCAAAGCGGCTATTGCAGTGGGAGCAGATGGTTTGTTTATCGAAACACACCCAAGTCCAGCTATCGCTAAATCTGATGGAGCCAATATGTTGCCATTAGACAAGTTGGAGGCCTTACTTGAAAAATTAGTACGTGTGAGACAAGCTATTGTTTAGACATGAGTCATCCCTAATTTAGCGATTTAGTGATTGAGCGAATGAGTGATAATGTTAAAATTTTGCGAATCAAACCAATTAAATCTAGTATGATAGCCTAAAAAAGGGGTCGGGAAATATTTTCCGACCCCTTTTTTACGAAAATTTGTAGGATAATCCCAATCTTAAAATTAGCGACGATTCAGGTTGATACTACCAAATGACACTTTTTAGACGCAAAGTATTGCGTGGTTACAGGTAAAATGAAGATTTTAAAATAATCACTAAATCAATCATTCAACAATCACTCAATTGGGCGTGATTCATTTCTTTGTGAGAAAGCTATTTCTGTATCCACAAATAACCTCTTCTTAATAATTCTTCATTTCATCTCTGCCCTGTTGATAGCCCAACAGAATGAGTCTTTCTATATCGTCTTTATCAAATGACTGAATGTCGATATTCAAGGGCTGTTTTGGGCGAATGATTTTGAGTTTGATTCTTTTTTGACCTTTCAAAATGCCAGAAGTGGCACAACTTCCATCTTCAGGCAAACATTCGTTTCTAAACTCTGCCCAATCCAAATCTGCATTGAGACATTCGTTTACAGCAATGTCCATCACCCTGTCTACCAGCGCCAGCAAATTGCCATAAGGAAAATACCCGCCGTCAAGCTTACGAGTATGGCAGGCAATGCAAACAATTTCATCGGCTCCATCATCAATAGCTTTTTTGACAGGAGCTACATCACGCATACCGCCATCGAGAAAAGCCATTTTTTTGTGATCACCAATATTGATCACAGGCATCAAAATCGGAATAGCCGACGATGCCATCACATAATCCAAGAAATGTTCATAGCTTGGATCGGCATAAACCATATTACCGTTGATAATATCGACCGCCCCAACTTTTAATAGTACAGGACTTGCATTGAGATTACGAAGGTGAATATTGTTATGAAGAATTTCCTTGAGGGGCGTTGTATCTAATAATCCTTCAAAGTTTCTTCGAATAGCACTCAAGCCTAATTCGTACGTACCTCGTCGTAATGCCAGAGAATCGGGTGTTACGATATTATTTGACCAAAATTGGCATAAATCTAAGGCTGTTTCTGTATAGTCAACGACGCCATTTTCAAGCATTTGTCTGCCCATAGCATTTACCAAATAGGAAGCATTCATACTGCCTGCCGAAACGCCATAAATTGCATCAGGATAAAAACCAGATTCAAATACCGCACGCACAACTCCTGTTTGATAAGCCCCTTTGACAGAACCACCTGCCAATACTAATATTTTACTCATAGTGGTGTTTCAATAATCTTGGTTCATAGTTAAATAATTAGCTAACTTTGGATATAGGGAAATGTAATCGTTTTTGACCGAGAAAGCTTCATTCTGTTCAATTAACAATGATAACTAAACTTGTTAATAATCAATAGGATACTTGTTGTTTTTTTAAAATAAATTTGTCGTTACTGATGATTTTTTTCAAGAAAAATACCATAGCAAATGAGTTTTTGAAGGAAAAAAACAGATACTTCCAACAAACTAAAATACAGTTTTTATGTTATAAAGTCAGGTTAAATGACCTGTTTTTTATCTAAATCGACTAATTTGCGTCGGAATTAAGAACGGTACCTGTCTTTGTCATAAAATATACCCAAACTAGGTGCCCAGCAATTGAACAAATGTCTTTATCAATCAAGGAAATACAAGCTCCCATCGCTGCCGAAATGGATGCCTTTGAAGGCAAATTTCGCCAGTTTATGAAAACGAAAGTGATGCTGTTGGACACAATCATGAATTATATTGTCCAACGCAAAGGGAAACAACTCCGACCTATGTTTGTATTCTTGTCGGCGGGAGTGTTTGGCAAAATCACTGAAGAAACCTATCGTGGTGCAGCACTTATCGAACTTCTTCACACAGCTACGCTTGTGCACGACGATGTGGTAGATGACTCTAACTATCGCCGTGGTTTTTTCTCTGTAAATGCGCTTTGGAAAAATAAAATTGCGGTTTTAGTTGGCGATTATCTCCTTTCAAAAGGTTTACTATTGTCTATCGATCACGGGGATTTTGAGATGTTGAAAATCGTTTCAACAGCCGTTCGTGAAATGTCGGAAGGTGAACTTTTGCAAATTGAAAAGGCTCGCAAGTTGGATATTACTGAGGATATTTATTTTGAAATTATTCGTCAAAAAACGGCTACTTTGATTGCTGCTTGTTGTGCAGCAGGGATGTCTTCGGCTGGTGCTAATGCCGAAACGGTAGAAAAAGCAAGATTGTTTGGAGAGAAAGTTGGTATTGCTTTTCAAATCAAAGACGACCTTTTTGACTATGGAGATGCCGAAATAGGTAAACCATTAGGCATTGACATTAAGGAAAAGAAAATGACTTTGCCGTTGATATATGCCCTTAATCAAGCAGATTGGAGTACTAAGCGTCATGTAATCAACACGATTAAAAATGATTCTGAGAATCCTAAAAAGGTAGCTGAGGTAATTGATTTTGTAAAAAAATCTGGTGGCTTGCAATATGCAACCGAAGTAATGCAAAATATTGTTCGCGAAGCACTCGCAATATTGGAATCATTTCCAGAATCTATCTATCGTACATCGTTAGCGGGATTAGTACAGTTTACAATAGAAAGAGCTAAATAGACAAGTTTTCGTTGAGTGAATTGTGGTTGAGTGAATGAGTGATTATTTTTTATATGATTTTTACTTGTAGAGACGCAATGATTGCGTCTTAAGCCGAGTCATATCTAGCATGGAGGTACCAAAAAGCGGTCGGAAAATATTTTCCGACCGCTTTTTTGATAAAACATGGAGAATATTACTAGTCCCAAAGTTCGGGATGATTCATGTTTGATTATCTGTCAATAATAATCACTCAATCACTCAATCAAGGATAAATCAGCTACTTGGATTCAGTCTTTTCTTTGGCTTCTGCCAATTTCCACCAAGGCAAATAGGGATAAGCATGATGCTCATGATGATATCCAAAAAAGTAACAAGTGAAAAAGGCAATCCAATGATTTAAGCCTTGACTACGAGCTTTATGTTTATCGCTTGGGTCGTGTTCGCCTCTATGTGGTAGGTATGTACCAAAATAAAATAATTGCAAAGTGCTCAAAATAGCAGGTACTTCCCAAAACAGGATTAGATTCCACATCGGGAATACTAATTTGAGTAAATTATAGGTAACCGCCATCAGAACAATTTGCCATATTGTAACATATTCTAAGGCAAACTTAAGATACCATCTAAAAAAATTACCTGCATAATAATCTGGATCTTGTTCACTTGCTGCATGCTTGTGATGCAAGTGATGTTTCGAGCTCAGTTTGTTGTAATTATTGAAGGCAAACAACGTAGCACAAAGCCAGCCTATCACATAATTGACCTTTGGGCGATGAGGCATTACCACACCATGAATGGCATCGTGTGCAGTGATAAATACACCAGTATACAGATGTGTTTGGATCAATAGCCCCAAATAAATTAAAGGGTCATCGAAACGAACCGAATAATGTAGAAAATACCAAAGATTTGCACCCCACAAGAGTAAAATCAGTGCGGCATAATATAAACCTTTATAATTTTTGAGTGAGTTCATATGGGTTAAACAAGTAAGACTATAACTTTGTTACAAACATCAAATGTAAAGTTAATTGTATTTTCATGGCTAAAATTGAAAAAAATCTCCAGCAAGCTATTCTTGATTTACCCCAAAAGGAAAAAGACAAACTTTTGATTCGCTTGATTGGAAAAGATAAGTTATTGATTGAAAAATTCGAGTTTGAATTACTAGAAGCAGGAGAAACCTTGCAAGAACGCAGGACAGATTTACATGAAGCCTTCGAAATGATGTATCATTCGCATATAACATCTCCCAAAGCATTGCTTTATGAAATTCGAAAAATGAGCAGTGCCATTACACGACATCTAAAAATTACGAAGGACAAATACGGAGAAGTAGAGCTTACAATGGCACTCATCAAGGGGTGCTTTGAGCACAATACTTATATTGTTGAAAAGTACAGTTCTTATGCAGATGCGTTGTTACAATATTTAGCCAAAAGAACAGAGGCTGTAGTTAAAAAAGTAGAGAAGTTACACCCCGACGAACAGTTTGATTTTCTGGAAAACCTTAATTTATTATTACAGTATAACTACCAATATGCTACCGCTTACTATGCGAAGGAGCTAAAATTGCCTAAAAAATTTGATTAATTAGTATATTTCACACGAAAATGAGTGTGGTTGTATTACTATTTGTTAGAAAGATTTATTTTTATAAAAACAAACCACTCCCAACTCAGCTTCAAACTACCGCTAATGTTATTGATGAATTATAATTGCCTTACACTTCTATCTTGATAGAAGACCAGAACTAACACATGAAATATTATGTCTAACATTGTTGATGCTATTAAAAACTCTAACTATCTGTACATGGTAAAAATAGACCTAGAGGGTTTTATTACATATGTATCACCATATTTTCAAAAACGATTTGAGTACTTAGGTAAAAATTTGGTGGGGGTATTTAGTCTTGATACGGTCTATATTGATGATCATCAAAAATGTGCTGAGGTGATTCAGCTATGTTTTGCTGAGCCTGAAAAGCCCTTTCCTGTAGTATTGCGAAAACCTCATATTGCCAATAGTTTTCTTTGGACACAATGGGAGTTTTCACTACAATTAAATGACAACAAAGAACCTCTGGAGATTCTTTGTATAGGACACGATATCACCCATGTGGAGGAGTTAAACGAGCAAACTATCAACATGAATGCTTTGTTGCTTGAACATCAAAATAAATATAGTAGCCTTTTTGAGTTATCGCCTGTAGGTATTGCCGTGAATTCGATGGACGGGCATTTTCTGGAAGTAAATACCGCCTTATCTAACATGACAGGATACTCTAAGTCAGAGCTTTTGAAGATAGACTATTGGACTCTAACTCCTCAATCTTATCAAGAACAGGAACAAGAACAGCTTAGGGGTTTGCATAACTTAGGAAGTTATGGCCCTTATGAGAAAGAATATATCCATAAAGATGGACATACCATTCCGATTCTATTAAATGGAAGACTTGTTATTGATAAACATGGCAAACCTCGTATTTGGTCAATTATTCAAGACATAAGTAAAGTAAAAGAGCGTGAGCAGATTATTATTGACCAAAACTCCAAACTCAAAGAGATTGCCTATACCCAATCACATGTAATCAGGCATCCTGTGGCTAATATCCTTGGGGCTGTGGATTTGTTAGAAAATGAAATTATTCCACCCAGTATTCAAGTATTGGTCGAAATGCTTAAAATCAGTGCTCAACAATTAGATGATATTATTCGTGAGACGGTACTCAAATCAAGAGCACTCGAATCTAGCGAAGAAGAAATAAGCCAACTTCACACGAGAGACAGCGCTTAGTATGGCAAAAACTTTTCATCCATTCTAAAGCTCCCTGCGAGTCAGCCGCATTTTTGATTGGTAAGTGTAACTCTTGCCAAATAGCTAAAATGTGGTTTTTCTCGGGTTTAATTTCTTCCAACATAGCGATAGCTTTATCGACTAATACTGGCTCGTTTTTATATCTGCCATATCCTGCCATCAATGGTACAACGGTATTGATAAGGATATTTTCAAAAGAACTTTTTCCAAAACTTTTTACTCTTGTTTCAGTAGATTTTCCAAAGCGATAATGATTTTCCCAATAAGGAGAAGTGTTGATACTGAAAAGTGATTCTATAGTTTGGGTATCTTTAAAGTAGATCATTAAGGAAAAAAGATTCGCATTTTTCCCAATTAAGGCTGCCCATTGCGCTAACCTAATTGTCGGGAAATTGGCAGGTCGCATTCTCAAAAACTTCCATTCATGACTCTCAATCACAGGTTTGAGTTGATACTTGGCCGACAAAAATTTGAATTCCTGCTTCAAACTTTGTTGATAATCATCATTTTCCTCGATTACTTCGAGTAAACCTGCTACCCCAAATACCATGGCTTCTATCTGAAAAAGGTTATCTCGATGCTTATGAATACATTTGAGGGGTAAATTTTCGGCTAATCTCATAAAAGGTTCGGCATTGACCACAAAGCCAAAGTTTTTAGCCAATAATCTGTAAGCTACATCTTCCCAATCTTGATTACACTTAGCAAAAAGCTCCATAATATGATGAGCTTTCTTTTCAAGTCTCAGTAACAAGGCTTTATCTAGCATTCCTAGTTTTCGGATAAAAGGAACTTCTTCAAATTGTCCCTGACAGAGAATTTGAGTGGGTCTTGCCATAAAAGCTGAATAGGATTGTAACAAACGTACATCAATGAGGTCTTTTACAACCAAAGTGGGCATTATGGTGCCATCGTGGCGATATACCTCACGGTCATTTTCCCAAACTACGTGTAAAATAACATTGCCATACGACTGATCATGCTGATGCGTATGTTGTTCCCAGTCGGAGGATTTAAGGTGTATTTCCACACTTCCTATCCATTCGACAACACCAATTTGGATATGAGCTTCTAAGAAATCCGCTCCAGCGTGAGTGTTGTGATAGCCCACTTTCAATACTTGAATTGGTTCTGCTTGTGTGCTTACCAAAGAAAGGCTACTGAATTTTTGGAATTGCCAAACATGGTGTAAAAAGGCTTCTTGCATCATTATAAGGTGTTTGATAGATTAAGAACTAAAAGTTTGTAGTAAAAATAAAAAAATCTATCAAAATGCTCTACTTTTTACAATACTTTCTCTAATTGTGTTAAAAAAATAGGGAATGGCGCTCAAAACACCATTCCCTATAAAATCAAACGCTTAAATGTGACAAGGTAATTTTATTTTTCCAGCTCAATCACCGTGTCTAATTCATCTCTTTGAGCTGGATTAATATCAAAAACAACGAAGTTGTTATCTAATTTTTGGAACTTCACTGGTGCCCCAGATTTAAAATATTTAGCCGTTTTGAATGCTACAGGTATTTTAATCATCCACTTATCTTCTTTTTGTTTTAGTAAATGAAGATATACTTTATTGCCTTTTTCGGTTACAGCACCCCAATCTTGCGGACGAACAAATCCGCCTTGCGTACCATAAATCGTTGAGCCGTATATTTTCATGAAATCACCTACCTTGGCTAACCTTTCGACAAATTCTGGTTGTATTTCGCCATTTGGCATTGGTCCAACATTCAACAAAAAGTTGGCACCATAGCCTGCTGCTCTTACCAAGTAATCAACTAATTCTTTTGGCGTTTTGTAACTGTTATCTTTGATATTATATCCCCATGAGCCATTGAGTGTTTCACAGGTTTCGAGAGGTAATTTACCAATTTCTTGTCCCGATAAACCCGATTTGTTTTCGCCAGGAAGATCACGCTCAAACATCTGGAAATCTTCACCATCAATTGGTAACAAATGGTGGTTGTTGCCAATCAAACATTGTGGTTGAAGTTTGTGTATCAGCGAATAGATTTCATCGTATTTCCAGTCTATTTTAGATTGCAATGTTTTATCATGATCGTTGTCTAACTGGTCCCAATGTCCATCAAACCAAATAGTTGACACTTCTCCATACTTGGTGAGTAACTCGGTAAGCTGATTTTTCATAAACTGTAAATAGCTGGCATAGTTACTTTTTTCGGTACGTCCAGTACCCTTACCTGTTTTACCAGTTTCGTAAGGATAATCGGTGCGATACCAATCCAATAGCGAATAATAAAAACATATTTTGATACCTTGCTTATGACATTCATCTGCGATTTCTTTAACAATATCTCTTTTAAAAGGGGTGTTTGCAATGCCCCAGTCAGAATATTGCGTATGAAAATTACTAAAGCCATCATGGTGGCGAGTAATGAGGGTAATGTATTTCATACCAGCGTTTTTGGCAATACCGACCCATGTTTTTGCATCAAAATCAACTGGATTAAAAGCTCTTTGGAGTCTTTGGTAATCTTTTATTTTAATATTTTTGTTGTTCATAACCCATTCACCATCGCCCAAAACACTTGATGCGCCCCAGTGGATAAACATTCCAAAGCGAGCTTCATCAAATTCTTGACGAGCTTTGAGGTTTTCGGGACTAGGCACATATTTTTGTGCCAAAATGGATGCCGTTGCTAGAAAACAACACAATAAAGCAGTTGTAATTTTTTTCATGTTTTATAATAGTTTGTAAAGATAATTTGGTGTTTTTAAAAGATATTTTTCTCAAAAAATACCTATACATTTATGAAATAGTGATTTTGATGAATAGTGAAGTAGGACTGTAACAAAATTTGTAAGCCATTGCGGATTTGGAATTTCTGATTTCGGAAATAAAGTGAAATACCTTTGTTTTTTGCAAAAAATAGAAAACTACACTTCCGAAATCCAACATCCGATATAAACAGTTTTTATAATCCTTCATAAAGTACTGATACCCAATGGATGATTTTAAAATGCTAGGTACACGACAAATTCATAATTCGTCGAATAGCACTAATACTTAATACCCAATATATGAGTCAAGAAAAAGAATCTTATCAGGTTGTGGGGGCTGTTTGGATTGAAAAATCTGATGGCACCGACCGATTTTTAGGAAAAGGAAGAATCCAGTTGATGGAATTGATCATCGAACATGGCTCCATTTCACAAGCAGCCAAAGCCATGAATATGTCTTACAAAAGAGCATGGGAATTGATTAATTCGATGAATGTCCAGTCTTCTAAGCCTTTTGTGATTACCCAAGTGGGTGGAAAAAGAGGAGGTGGGGCAGTAGTCACAGATGAAGGAGTAAAAGCTATTGTCGAATATAAAGCTTTGCAACAAAGGTTTAAAGATTTTTTGAAACAAGAAACAGAAGCCTTCAATCAAAAAAGTCACATCTTAGGTATCGTTTAGCTACAAGTCTCATTTTTCATTTATATTTCTTCAAGTCTTGTCTTTTTAATCCATACGTTATATTTTTACAAAAATAGCGAAACGAGTAACCGTGAAAAATTAATAGAATTTTTCGAAACGGCTAAGCTTGCTTACAACTTATAATTGAATTCATGGATATTTCCCAAATGATCTTAATGCTGGCGATGCTGGCAACAGTGGCTTTTTTATATGCTTCGGTAGGGCATGGCGGGGCGAGTGGGTATCTTGCTGTGATGGCATTGTTGGGTTTTGCTCCAGCATTGATGAAATCCTCTGCACTGATTATGAATTTGGCAGTATCATTGTTTTCTTTTATTGGTTTCTATCGTGCGGGTCATTTCAAAATTAAGCTTTTTTGGCCTTTCGCTGTTGCCAGTATCCCAATGTCATTTTTAGGGGCAACTTATACACTGCCTGATAGTATCTATAAAAAAATCTTAGCCGTATGTATTCTTATCTCAATTGTAAGAATGCTAGTGAAATTCGAAAAATCTGAGCATGAGGTAAAGGAAATCCCATTGTTTGGTGCCTTGTTGACTGGTGCAGTGATTGGACTTTTATCTGGAATGATTGGTATTGGCGGAGGTATTATCCTGAGTCCTGTAATGCTAGTAATGGGCTGGGCAACACTCAAACAAACGGCTGCGGTGTCGGCATTATTTATCTTTGTCAATTCCGTTTCGGGATTGATCGGAGCTATCTCAAAAGGAACGTTGGTGATTCAGCCAGATTTGATTTATGCAGTGATGGCAACTATAGTAGGAGGTACCGTTGGGGCTTATTACGGTAGTCATAGATTCAATATCCCGACCTTACGATATATGCTGGCATTGGGACTAGTAATTGCTTGTCTGAAGCTTATATTTACCTAGAGAGTTGTGAGTTTTGAATTGTGAATTGTGAATGTAAAGTGTTATTTATCAGTATCTTATCTTAAGAGTTGAAATTGCCCTAAATGTGAAATATTGATAATTAAAAATTTACATTCACAATTCACCACTCATCATTCAGCATTGATACTCAAATTCTATTGAATCATCATTGGCCGTGCGGCACGTCCTTCTGATTGGGCAAAAATTTGATAACCAATAATCTCAAGATTTTCTTTTCCTGTGAATGAAGCAGCTTGATATTCACCTAGTACTTTTAAGTAGGTGTTATCAAAGCTGTTATTGACAAAATAGTTAAATGAGAATGTTGGTTCAGCACTAAATAAGAATACCACTTTTTGAATTTTGTTTTGGGCTTTAGCGGCCTTTCCTAACCATTGCAAACGGCTCTGCATATAGCTAAAAGTAGGAGTGGTTTGATAATCGTGGACTAATACGCGATCTGTATTTGTAACAATTCCTGTTGCTTGTGTCAACTCCTGACCCGTAGGATTTTGGAACCATCCAATATAGGTTTCAGTAGGTACTGGGGTTGTTTGTGCATCTCCCCAAGCATTGATTCCCTGTAATTCTTTTAGGTAGCTTTTAAAGGTTGCAGCTTTATTCCACCATTCAAGTTCCAAGTTAGCATAATCAAATTTTTCGAGGGCATCTGTACGGCTAGCATTATAATTATTGATAGTCGTTGTAAAAGCACTAGCCGAACCCATGCAGGCGGTAACGGTAGTGATGCCATACTGTGTACGTGCTTTACGAATAAACGCCGCTACTTTGGGATACCCCGCCGATGTTGCTAATAACGTGTACAAATCGTAGCAAGTTACCGTAGTGAAGTTGTTGTATTGGCACCATTGTAATAGTGCGTTCTCCTTACCTTGATCGCCGACAATGTATTTCAAACTGTCGAGATATACCCCTCTGTAAATAGAGCTTAGGTCAATTTTTAGACCATTGTGCTCAGGGCTCGATGGCTCCATCGATAGGTCTTCGCTACATTGTGTAAACAAAAAGACGGAGGATAGCAGAATAATAAATAGATAGTGATTTTTCATGAGTATAAAATTTTATGGGCTTTGTAACTCTAAAATAGACATTGAAAATCACTATTCCAAATACATTAGTGCTCAAAAATGGTTATGATTGATATAAATCATATTTTAAAATTTGCACTTTATTGATAGAGAGTCTGTTGAACATGATAAAGTAGTTTTGTATGAGAGTATTAAATAATTATGAGTGAATGAAAATTAGTTATAATCGCAGAACGGTATCTGTTGTTACATATAATTGCAATAGTATTAAAACAAAAAAATCTTAGCCTGCGAAGACTAAGATTTTTTGAAAATTCTATGAATAAAAATTCAGTTAGTGAATTTAATTACCGAACTTAATTTTATCCTTAGGAATTAGTTTTTATAAAGTACTGCCTTTACTGCATCAACTGTACGTTGAACGCTTGGCAAAATCTCATCGATAAGCGTTGGTGCATATGGAAGAGGTAAGTCTTTTGAGTTTACACGGATTACTGGAGCGTCCATATAATCAAATGCCCAACGTTGAATATTGTAAGCAATCTCAGAAGAAAGACCAGCAATAGGGTTAGCTTCTTCAACTACTACACAACGGTTGGTTCTCTTCACAGAAGCAAGAACTGTTTCATAATCGATAGGACGAACTGTTCTCAAGTCGATTACTTCAGCATTGATACCCATTTTAGTTAATTCAGCAACTGCTGGCATAACTACACGTGGCAACATTTTACCGAAAGTTACAATTGTAACATCAGTACCTTCTTTCACAATGTTTGCTTTTCCGATAGGAATAAGATATTCGCCATCTGGAACAAGTCCTTTGTCACCGTACATCAATTCAGACTCCATGAAAATAACAGGGTCATTATCACGAATAGAAGCTTTCAAAAGTCCTTTTGCATCAGCAGGGTTAGAAGGCACAACTACTTTCAAACCTGGCGTGTTAGCAAACCAGTTTTCGAAGTTTGAAGAGTGTTGTGAAGACAATTGACCAGCATTACCTGTAGGTCCACGGAAAACCATTGGACAAGAATACTGACCACCTGACATTGACATCATTTTGGCAGCAGAGTTGATAATTTGGTCAATAGCTACCAATGAGAAGTTGAATGTCATGAATTCAACGATAGGACGCAAACCATTAGCGGCAGCACCTACAGCGATCCCTGCAAAACCTAGCTCGGCAATTGGCGTGTCAATTACTCGGTCTGGCCCGAATTCATCCAACATTCCTTGCGAAACTTTATAAGCACCATTGTATTCGGCTACTTCTTCTCCCAGTAAAAAAACTGATTGGTCACGACGCATTTCTTCGTTCATGGCTTCACGAAGAGCCTCTCTGAATTGTATTTCTCTCATTTGTTTAAGATAATTCTAGGATATTTAGGACGCTATGCGTTAAAAATTAGATTCTTGTTATATTAAAAAACTGTCTGTAAAATTAGGCAAGAATATTGGAACAGACAAGCGGGTTTAGCAACTAAGCCAGTAACATTATTCAAGAAACCTCAAATAGCTGATATTTGTTAGTTTTTGAAAACACTTATTTTTTGAAAAGTCGCTTTTATGCTCTAAAACTGATGATTGGATACTTAAATCTTCCTCTCAATAAACCGAAAAAATAGATTTTTTTACTCATTTACCACAAAAGTATTCCCCAATATCGTCATGATTCAAGGTTACTTCCTTTAAATTTGAGTACTTTTTGCATGAAAATACAACGGTAAAAAGAAGAAGAGAGTTTCCCATTCCAAATCTAAATAGAAAATGCAAGACCTTAAAGTTACGCTCATACAAACAGAACTATATTGGGAAAATCCCATAGCGAATTTGGCTATGTTGGAAGAAAAAATAGCGCAAATAGAAGAGGACACGGATTTGATTGTATTACCAGAAATGTTTAGCACCTCTTTCGCGATGAATACAACGCTTGCAGAACCCATGAATTTGACCACCTTCAAGTGGATGAAACAACAAGCTGCTCAAACAAAAGCTGTGATTCTGGGTAGTGTGATGATTCGGGAGGGTGAGAAGGTCTTTAATCGTATGATTTGGATGCAACCTGACGGACAATTTCAGACCTATGATAAGCGTCATTTGTTTAGAATGGGCAACGAACATAACCACTATGAAGGAGGTAACAAACGATTAATAGCCACGTTAAAAGGCTGGAAGATTTGTCCTTTGATTTGCTACGATTTACGTTTTCCTGTATGGTCGCGCAATGTTGCTCAAGAATATGATGTGCTGATATATGTTGCCAATTGGCCTGCTGCGAGGGCTTATCCTTGGAAATCTTTGCTTGTAGCTCGTGCCATCGAAAATCAAAGCTATGTAGTTGGGGTAAACCGAGTGGGGAAAGATGGTAATGATTATGCTTTTTCGGGAGATTCGGCAGTGTTGAATTTCAAAGGAGAATATCTTTTTGAAAAAAGTAATGAAGAAGCTACCGTTACTATTACACTATCAAAAGAAGATTTGAATACTTTTAGAACGCAATTTCCAGCCTATTTGGATGCAGATAAATTTGAAATATTTGATTAAAATAAAGATGTATCATCTTTATTTTAGTGATTTAGTGATTATGTTCAATCACTAAATCACTAAATTTGGCCACCCTAAAGGTTTTAACCTTCTTAAATCGTTAATTTACGGAAAGTATCCTCTAACGACTGTCCGTTTTGTACCAATGTCGATAGTGCTTGGTTCTCTACGATTTTACCCTTGTTGATAATCACGACTCTGTCACAGATAGCCTCTACCTCTTGCATAATGTGTGTAGAGAATACCACTGTTTTTTCTTTTCCAATATTTTTGATAACCTGACGAATCTCAACGAGCTGATTGGGATCGAGACCTGTTGTAGGCTCATCTAAAATCAAAACTTTTGGGTCATGGATCAAGGCTTGGGCTAACCCTACACGCTGACGGTAGCCTTTTGAAAGCTGACCGATTTTTTTCTTTTGCTCAATTTGTAAACCCACCAACTCAATCACCTCTTCAATTCTGCGCGTCAGTTGATGGCCTTTGATTTGGTAAATGCCCCCAATAAAACTCAAAAATTCCTTGACATACATATCCAAATAAAGCGGATTGTGCTCAGGGAGGTAACCAATATTTCTACGCACTTCTTTTGACGACTTTTGTACATCATAACCACATACTTCTACAGAACCTTCAGTGGCAGGTATATAACAAGTCGCGATTTTCATGGTAGTGGATTTTCCTGCACCGTTAGGTCCGAGAAAACCAACTATTTCACCTTGATTAACCTCAAAAGAAATATTGTCAACAGCTTTTTGCTGTCCGTAAATTTTGGTAAGATTTTGAATTTTGATAGACATTCTAGCGTATTGTTGAATGATTGATGAGTGTTTTTGTGAATTTATTCACAAAAAATTTAGGTAAAATGACTAGTACAGATCTTGATTCTACATACTAATCAACCACTCATTTATTGCATGTTTTATGAAAACATTCCTCCTAAATCTAAACCTGGGATATTCGGGAGAAGTCCATTGGTAGCTTGCTGTAGGTGTTCTTTGATTTTGCCTTCGATATTACCCATGGCAATGTTTGTAGCTGCTACAATCAAATCTTGTACTACTTCACGGTCAGAAGGTTTTAATAAATCTTCATCGATTTCAACATTTAGCAATTGTTTTTTGCCATTGATAGTTACTTTTACCATACCACCACCAGCTTCACCAGTTTCAACGATTGTTCCCAATGTTTCTTGTGCTTCTTTCATTTTTGCTTGAAGGTCTTTGACCTTTCCAAGCATTCCCATCATGTCGAACATAACTTATTTGCTTTGTTTTGGATAATCAAAAATTAGTTCATGAGTCTACGCTCATTTGGACTTGCAAGTTACAATTCTTCCCTCAAGTCACCAAAAACGTTACTAAATGAAACCGCTTAGTAAACTACCACAATGCTTCCTTCTTTGGTGATGATATTGCCAGAAAGATCTTCGACTTGAATCTGAAAGACATAACTTCCTGCTGGTACTTTATTGCCATTTGAACTTGTTCCGTCCCAACCTAACTGTGGATTACTTTGATAGTTGGTGTTTTCTATAAATGAAATCAAATTACCCCAACGGTCAAAAATAGACATTTTAGTAGCCTTGATAAATCGGCCTTGGATATAGAAGGTGTCATTGAGCCCATCGCCATTAGGCGTAAATGCTTGTGCTGAAAGCGCCAACGAAGGACGTTGATATTCTATATAGTTAGAAAGCGTGGTGGGAATATTGCCAGTAGAGCCTTCTATTGCTAAATAAATGGTTTGTCCCTCTGCTTCTGGAATATTTAAGTTAGTAAGGTTGAGCGAATTTTTGGTGCTTGTATAAGGCAAACCAGACCCTGATGTATTAATGGGAAGCCCTGTACTGGGATTTACTCTGAAAATTTTATATTCTATGATAGGATCTGTAAAAGAGCTTTCGGGAGACCAAATTAATGAAGAGCCTTGCATTTGAGCAAAAATGGGGCAAATCTTAGAAGATGGCTGAGACTCGCCACAGCCACCTGTCCATGTCATATAGAAACAATACTGCTGAGCGCTTGGGTTGACCGAAGTATCATCCCAAAAAGCACTCGTACCCGAATGTACTTTAGTATAATTGCCATTGATGCTGTTGGCACGGTAGTAGTTGAAAGCTGTGAATGTTGGTAAATCATTTCCCTCTTTTTCCAAAGACGTTACACGAATCGATTGTCCACCAATGACGGTACTAACTAACTTACCTAGAGGTGTAGGAGGAACGGAAGTGTTTTTTAGTTTTAGTAAATTGGAAATGGATTTGGATTGGTAATTAGTTACGACCTTATAGGTGTATTCTTCTCCACAAATAACATCTGTATCATCATACAAATTACTACCAATACTCGTAATGGTCTTTACAAGTGATTCAGTGCCAGATGCATCTACTTTGAATACATCGTATGAACGAAAAGTGTTGCCAAGTAGGTTACCTTGTGCTACTGACCAAATAATGGTGTTACCTCCTTGCTTGGTATCGCCCCTGAGTGGTGTGGTACAAATTTCGTTGGTACTTTCAACAGTCTTCGCATTGCAAATATCAAAGGCATTGACTTTAAAGCAATATTGTTTGGTTGGATCAGGGACAGAGAATTTTTGTATTTCACCTACTAGAGAGGCAGTAGGTGTGTAAGTATAAACCGGTGTACCAGTTGTATTATAGGTTGATTCGCTTATAGGATCACGCATCCAAATTTTATGCTCTATTCCAGCAGTCGCTGCTACATTTAATGAAATCCCATTATCAATAACAACATTGAATATAATGGGGACTATAGGAGTTGAGACGGTGGTGAGTCTCTTTTGGTCAGATTCAGAACATTTACCATATTGACTTTTACCTTCTATGACAAAATCGAAACCCAAAATACTACTATTTATAGTTTGTGTTATCTCACGTGGATAAGTACTTGTAGAAACATTAAAACTTCTAGGGGAGGCACCAAAAGGGGTTATAGAATAAGTGTAAGAATCAAACAATTTATTGGATGGGACATCTAACAGAGTTATAGTAACTTTTTTCATTGTAGTAGTTCCCGGCTCATCACATAATTTTACAGTGTATTTTGGTTTTTCAAAATCTACAATCTGAATAACCTTACAAGCATAATAGCCTGAACCGCCACTACTACCAAAACTTTTGATAAAGTAAATGCCTGGGGTAGTCGGTAAAGTTGTGGTGATTGAGTTTGTGTTGCTAGGTACAGGAATTGCGTTGGAGGTAGAAAGAACAGTTGCATTTTGAGTAATTTCAAAAGAGCGTGAGCCTCCACCTGTTACCAAGTCTTCTAAGGTTATTTGTTCACCTCTACAAAAATTAGAAGGAATGTTATTAACGTTGAGAGCGCCATCTCCATCAGATTTAATGATTTCGGGGTGATTATTAATGCTAAATCTACCACCATCGTCACCACTAGGCGCATTCGGACATTGTTGTCCTAAAGCAACTTCATGAAAAGTTACCAGTAGAAAAAGAAAAAAGATATTTCGAGTAAAGTATGTAGTAAATGAATGAATCATAATGGTTAATATCTTCAAAAATCAACTTAGGATAAGATTAAATAAAGGTAGTAGCAATAACTATGCTAATTATGTATATAAGCGTAAATAGATAGGGGAGAAAAGGAAGATAATCTATCAACGAATGAGGTGCGATTTTATGATAAATATACAAAAAATATCACCTTTGTGAGTAAGCCTGCACTGACTCGGAACAAAATAGTATAACTTTGGAGTTTTAAATGAAATACAAATTTATGATATTGATTCGACACGAAAGTGTTGGCAAGAACATTCTCAAATGATAAAGCTCTAAATAGGTTACTTGAAAAACAAGACTTGTTTATGACTACGTGAAACTCTGCTAATGCTTTTGTTTCGGCCCCAAAAAAATAACAAGATGTCAGCTATTAAATTAGATAGTATTGAGGAGGCTATAGAAGCAATCAGAAATGGTGAAATAATCATTGTTGCTGATGATGAAGACCGAGAAAATGAAGGAGATATGATTTGTGCCTCTGAGGCAATCACTCCCGAAATGGTCAACTTTATGATTCGTGAAGGTCGTGGTTTAATGTGTGTATCCCTCACCGAAGAACGTTGTAATGAACTGGGTCTCGAAATGATGGTTGGTAATAATACTGCCTCACACGAGACGCCATTTACCGTTTCGGTAGACTTATTGGGTCATGGTTGTACTACGGGTATTTCGGCTCCTGACCGTGCCAAAACGATTCAGGCATTAGTTGACGAAAATATCCGTCCTGAAGAGCTAGGTCGTCCGGGACATATTTTTCCGTTGAAGGCTCGTAAAGAAGGTGTTTTGCGTCGTACTGGGCACACAGAAGCTGCTATGGATTTTGCCAAATTGGCTGGTTTCAAGCCTTCAGGTGTACTTATCGAAGTGTTGAATGAAGATGGTTCCATGGCTCGTCTTCCTGACTTGAGACGTATGGCTGATAAGTTCAATTTGAAACTTGTGACGATCAAGGATTTGGTTGAATATCGCCTAAAAACAGAATCTTTGATTAAGCGTGAAATCGGAGTTGATATGCCTACCGAACATGGACATTTTGACTTGATTGCTTTTAAGCAATTAAACACAGGCGAAAGTCATCTTGCTTTGGTAAAAGGTACTTGGGAAAAAGACGAACCCGTATTGGTGCGTGTTCATAGCTCATGTGTAACAGGTGATATCTTTGGCTCATGCCGTTGTGATTGTGGTGCACAGCTTCATAATGCGATGGAAATGGTCGAAAAAGCTGGGAAAGGAGTAGTCCTGTACATGTTCCAAGAGGGTAGGGGTATTGGTTTGATTAACAAACTCAAAGCTTACAAACTTCAAGAGCAAGGTCGTGATACCGTGGAGGCTAATTTGGAATTAGGCTTTAAAATGGATGAAAGAGATTATGGTGTAGGCGCACAAATTTTACGTGATTTGGGCGTTAGCAAAATCAAATTGATTTCGAATAACCCTAAAAAACGTGCGGCTCTTTTTGGTTATGGTCTCGAAATCGTAGAAACTGTTGCAATCGAAATTGCACCAAATCCGCATAATGAGCGCTATTTGCAAACCAAGCGTGACAAAATGGGACATAACATTTTGAAAGGATAGTATTTTTAATTTGAAGATTTGTCAATTTGAAGATTTGAAAATGGGTTTTTGATACACTGAAAACAAATTTTCAAATCTTCAAATTAGCCTATCCTCAAATTAATTTAAGATAATTGGGGTATTTCCTTTGGCTCCCATAATAATCACTTTGGCATTGGGCGATAACGACAAATCTCTTTGTGCTTTAATAGCTTCATACTGCAATTGCTTATCACTCAGACCTGTCGAAATAATCTTCTGATAATCAGCAATCCCTTGTGCCTCAACTCTCTTACGTTCAGCTTCTTGTTTTTCTTTTTGTAAGACAAATTGCATTTTTTGTGCTTCCTGTTCAGCATTGATTTTAGATTCTATCGTTTGTTTTACCGAAGCTGGTAAATTAATGTTTCGAATCAAAAGTTGCTCCAAAACAATCCCTCTATTCTTCAAATCGATGTCAATAGCTTTGAAAATACGATTTTGAAATTCATCTCTTTTAGTCGAATACAACGCTACAGCATCATAATAGACCGCATTGTCACGAATTTTAGTACGTGTAATCGGGCGAATGATTTTGTCTTTGTAATCAGCACCAATTTGTTTCAAAATAGCAGGTGCTTGTGCAGGACTTATCCGATAAAGCACCGTTAAGTCAATAATCACTTCTAAGCCATCGGCTGTCAATACCCGAATGGCGTCGTCTCCTTCTTTATCTCCCTCATCATGCGAAGCAGACATGGTATAATTTTGCGTTTTAATATCAAACATTGTCACCTCATCTAGCGGGTTAACAAAATTCAAACCACTTTCTAAAGTTTTGTTTTGAACTTCACCAAAAAGCGAAGGAACTCCTACTTCACCTGTACCTACCTTTCGAATCACAGAGGTTGAAAATCCAATAAGAAAAAAGATAACGCCAGCAATGGAAAGTGGACGAGCTATACGTTGGAGGTTAGCATTGGGACTGTTGAACATATATCCTGCGATGAACAACATTAACCCCAAAATCATCAGTATCATGTTTTTTAAATTTAAGTGATTGGTTTATAAAATAATACAGCACCAAATAAGCGTATTTGGTGCTGTATTGTTCACGAATATGATGAATGGCATTAGCGAATGCCAGAGTGTCTAAAACTTATATGATATTAAAACGTAATGCCAAAACGTTGATAAATAAAACTTAACAACCAAGCTGGTCCAATCATTAAAAATTGTAAGTCTTTGAAAAAGGAAGGTTTGCGCCCTTCTACTTTATGCCCCCAAAACTGACCAATCCAAGCAAAAATGAAAATGGTAGAACAAAATTGCCAAAGTGGTGCAATGCCAGAAGATTCAATAGCTAAACAGAGAAGTAAACAGATAAGAGAAAAGACAAACATCCCAATGGATAGAGATTTGGATAATACAAAGTAATAAAACGTGGTAAAAGTTAGCATCAACATAGCCAGATTCCCCTCAACCCCCAGCACATTGAAAAAGGGTAGTTTTACACTGTAAAAAAAACCAACAATACTAAAAAAGATGAGTGGAACACAAATGGAGTGTACAGCTTTGTTAGTGGCGTTTTGGTGACTTTCGCCATACTCTGATAACCATTGATAAATTGTCTTCATAACGTGTTAGTGATTTTAGGAATTAAGTAATCTTAGTTAATTTATGGTTTGGATTTTGTTTCTAGTAAATAATCATTCAAGCCCTTAGGCTTTATATTTAATACTGGAATGTTGATTTCTAAAAGGGTAGAAGCATAAGATTACCTTGTTTAATCAAAATGACTCAACAAGAAAATATCACTCCGATGGAGCGAATGATTCAAAGGATTAAGAAGATTGTTTTATGATAAATGACTGATTGTAACCGTACTATCCGAGTATAAAAATATTGTCGATGAAAACTCGATAAAAGTCGGTACTAACATTTAGAGCGGAAAGACTAAAATCACCTAATTATCAAAAGCTTATAGTGATTTTTTACGAATATAATAAAAAAAGTAAAAAAGTCGCTGGTCATATTTCAAATTTCTTCTTTACAAATGAAAATACACCAAGTTCCTAATTTGTTTTACCCCTGACATTATGGACAAAATTCAAAACTACAAGAAAGCCTAAAATGTCGTATCTTCGCAGTCTTAACAGGAGGCTTTAGGCTGCAAGCAGTAGGCATTAGGCAAAAAATGTATTTATGATTTTGTTAGAAATACTTTTATCCTTTTAGCTCACAGTGTATAGCTTAGGGCTTATTGCAGTTAAAATTAACTCAGAGTAATAAGTATAAAATTAATTAATCATTAGAAAGAAAGAGCACTTATTTTTTCTGAAATCCTGTTGTTTGAGCCGTAGGCGAGTTTAGGATTTCTTGACTTTCTTTTGTTACTTTTCTTGTGTCAAGACAAGAAAAGTAAGAAGTGGCGAAAGGCAATTTCGTTTTTCTAATGAGAGGGAAATAAAATTTTTAAACATACTCCTATTTTTACTGATGTACTCATTCAAATTGTAATTTTTAGACTAAATTTTTTAATCGTGTTCATCGAACCTTATCATAATCAACAACAAACAGGTCAGCGGACTGGATGGGTAGAGGTAATTTGTGGGTCAATGTTTTCTGGAAAAACAGAAGAATTGATACGTCGCCTCAACCGCGCCAGAATCGCCAAGCAAGACGTTAAAATTTTCAAACCCGCGGTAGATACTCGTTATCATAACGAAGATATCGTTTCGCATAATGCCTCTTCTATTTCTTCGATACCCTTAAAAGATCCAGCAGAAATGCTTTCATTGGCGGGAAACTGCGATGTGGTTGGTATTGATGAAGCACAGTTTTTTCAGGAATCAGTCGTGGATGTAGCCAATCAATTGGCAGATGCTGGCAAAAGAGTCATTGTAGCAGGTTTAGATATGGACTTTCAAGGTAAGCCTTTTGGGCCAATGCCAAGCCTTATGTCCATTGCTGAGTATATAACCAAAGTGCATGCGGTATGTGTTGTTTGTGGTGATGTTGCCAATTATTCCTACCGTAAAATTCCTGCACAAAATCAAGTACTATTGGGCGAAACCGATAGTTATGAAGCAAGATGTCGCAAATGTTTTCATACATAAAAAAAACTAACGAAGTTGGAATGACAGCTTCTCAGGCTTTATTCCAACTTCTCATGCTTCTTTGCGTGGTTCAGATGACTGTAACCAACGCAATGGCACAGCTCTCCACTCCAGTTGGCACTTGGAGGACGCATTTTAATTATAAAAAAGCAAAAGCGCTGGCACAAGCAGGTAATCTGATTTATTGTGCCACCGAGCAAGGACTTTTTTATTATGACAAATCTGCTAATGAGGCTAATATATTGACCAAACTAGATGGTTTGAGCAATAACCAAATCGCCCAAATTAAGATTCATACTTCTCTCAAACTACTAATCATTGGATACACTTCAGGAGCCTTAGATTTGGTACAGCTAGATAGTCAGTTTGAACCAACTTCTCAGATTACAACACTCAAATTCATCGAAGAAAATACTACTATTCTCAACTCGAAGAAAGTTTCAGATATTAGTTTTTACCAAAATACCGCCTTCATGTCTTATGATTTTGGCTTAGTGGTATTGGATTTGGATAAAAAGGAAGTGAAAGAAACCTATTTGTATTTGGGTGAAAATGGTAATGCTTTAGGAGTATCTCAAAGTGTGGTGGTTGGAAATATCCTGTATATCTCCACACCCATCGGAATACGTCAGGCAACGCTCAGTAATGAAGTCAATTTGCAGTATTTTGGTAATTGGACTACCCTAAAATCTCCGAGTGGAACAGCCTTAAAAGGTGCCCTGTGCGTAACAGGTACTCAGTTGTGGATAGGAAGTACTGAGGGTGATTTATGGAGATATACTAACGGACAGCTACTTTCGACGCTAAAATTTGCCACTGGCATCGACAAACTTATTGCTTTAGATATACAACATTTACTGATTAAAAATGCCTCAGTACTGAGAGTTTACCAAACCTCCGACGAATCAGTTTCTCGCCTGACAGAGCCTTTGGCTTTACAATTGCAAGATGGTTTTTGGGATAGTCAACAAAAGTTTTGGATAGCCGATTATGCGAATGGGTTAGTGAGTAATATTTCTGGTACATACAAATCCTACAGCCCTACGAGTCAAGATACACTTTTTCAATACCGTAAAGATTCTATTATTCTTGACTCTGACAAAAATCGTTGGACACGATTGGGCGCTTATCAAGGTATCATGGTAGAGACTCCTGCCCAAAAGCGAACCTATCTATACACTGGTAAGGGGCAAGGTAACCTTCCAAGTGCCTCGGTTGCCAGTATGACTTTGGACAAATATGGACAAATATGGGTGGGCACTACCGCAGGTGTAGCCGTTTTTGACGACCCTGCAAGTGTGGTTTCAGGACGTAATTTGGATGCCTATACACCAATTTTTGAAAAAAGAAGACTATTAGCCAACGAAACTGTCACGACCATTGCCATTGATGGGGGTAATCGAAAATGGATGGGAACCAATAATGGGGTATTTTTATTTTCCGAAGATGGCACCGAATTAGTGAATAATTTTACGGTCAAAAATTCGCCACTTCCGAGCAATCAAATTTCGTACATAGGCATAGAGCCTTCTACAGGAGAAGTATATATTCGAACTTCCCAAGGAATGGTTTCTTATCAAGGAACAGCCATGGAAGCAGGTGACAATATTTCAGGAAAAGCCTTGATTTATCCCAACCCTGTTCGACCAGAATATGAAGGTTTGATTACCATAGATGGATTATATGAAAATGTAGTAGTAAAAATAACAGACGTAGCGGGTCGCTTGATTTATGAAACCAAATCAAATGGCTCAAGGGCAGTGTGGAATGGACAATATCCAACAGGAGGCAAAGTTCCGACAGGAATATATTATGTAATGACAAGTACCGACGAAGGCAATCAGGCATTAATGGGCAAAATAGCCGTAGTCAGATAAAATTGTAGAATATGCTATACAATCAAGATACCATCACCGAGTTTAGAGATGCTTCATTGAATAAGTATCCCGAAAACAAAAAGTTTTTTGAAAGATTAAAAACCAAAAAAGTAAAAAACCTTGACGAATTGTTTCATCCTCGTCATGAAGAGATTTTTGAGGAAGTTGACTGTTTGACTTGTGCCAATTGTTGTAAAACGACAAGTCCAATTTTTACAGATATAGATATTGAAAGAATTGCCAAACACTTGCGCATGCGTCCTGCACAGTTAATCGATAAGTATTTGCATTTGGACAAAGACCAAGACTATGTGCTGAATAGTTCGCCATGCACGTTTTTGGGAGCAGATAATTATTGTTCAATTTATGAAGTAAGACCCAGAGCATGCAGAGAATATCCACATACCGACCGTAAAAATATGTCAGGCATTATGAAGTTGACGCTCGAAAATACGAAGGTATGTCCTGCCGTATTTGAAATTGTAGAACAATTGAAAAATCTCAAAATCGTGTAAGTATATTGTTTTCTAAAAATAACAACATCTTCACAGAAGTGGTGCTGTTTTAGGACTTAATGTAATAAATTACGTATTCCCCAAACGAGATATTGACACTTAAGTAATAAATGACTGATTTAGTATTAAATACATGCTAGAAACCTATATAATATTTCGTTATAACATAGAAAAAACAAACTTTTCTGTAATTTTGAAAAAATTTTAATATACTGTAATCCCAATTACTAATCATACATATAACTTTAAAACTTACAATTTTACTAGATGGCTGCAGCAGAGTATTTAGGTATTGACATTGGAGGAACGAACGTAAAAATGGGTATCGTTAACTCTGAAACTGGTCAAATTTCAAATTTTTACAGTCATGATACTGTTAGCTGGCGCAAATCAGGTCATTTCGAAGACCGCCTTGCCGAGGCTATTGCCCTTCAATTACTTGATCACAAGCATATCAAGAAGGTAGGTATTGGTTTGCCAGGTATGATTGACTCTACTCGTCGTACTCCAATCGAGATTACGGCTATTCCTGAGCTTGACCGTGTACCATTGGTAGACTTGCTTGAGAAAAAATTTGTAGGAGTAAATTTCTATCTTGAAAACGATGCCAATGCAGCAGCATTAGGTGAATTTTATTTCGGTGAAGAACGTATCGACGAAAGCTATATTTTTATCACTTTAGGAACGGGTGTTGGTGGCGCTGCTATCATCGGTAAAAAAGTATTTACAGGTGGTCGTGGTAATGCTATGGAGCCAGGGCATACACCATCTGCTAATGGTAAAGTTTTAGAGCGTAACATCGGTAAAAATGAATTGTTGGATTTGGCTAACAATATGAGAAAAGAATACACTGGCGAAACACAATTGCCAGATGATGGTTCTATCTCAACAACAGGATTAGTGGCTGCCGCTGCTGCAAATGACAAACTCGCGCTACAAGTATTTGAAAGAGTAGGAGAGTTGTTAGGCGAAAACCTTTGTCACTTAGTAGCTATTCTTGACATCAATTTGATATTGATTGGTGGTGGTCTTTCAGCATCGTTTGACTACATCTTACCAAGCATGAAACGCAAGCTAAATCAGTGGTTGACAAAGTACCATGCAAGCGATTTAACAATCAAGCGCGCTACCTTGGGTAACGACGCAGGTTTGTTAGGAGCAGCTTCATTGTGCTTCTAGTACAAAAAATTAACTATAAGCAAGCCTCGAAGAATGGCAAAAAACGTCTAAATTTGTGGGCTAAATATAAAATTCCCTTAAAAATGGGTTTGGAAAACGAGCAAGTAAAAGAATTATTTTATTCTTTCTAGAAAAAGTATAAAAGATTCTAGGATTAGGAATATCTGTTAGAAATATTTTTTGACAATCTAATTTTTAATCATCATCTTTGCACCGTTTTTCTAACCAAAAATCGTTCTAAAAATGGCAGAAATTGCAGAAAAAGTAAAAGGCATTATCGTCGAGAAATTAGGCGTTGACGCAGCAGAAGTAACTCCAGAAGCTTCATTCACAAACGATTTGGGTGCTGACTCTTTGGATACAGTAGAATTGATTATGGAATTCGAAAAAGAATTCAACGTAACAATTCCAGATGACCAAGCTGAAAACATCCAAACAGTTGGTCACGCTATTGCATATCTTGAAGAACATGCTAAGTAATTGACTTTTCAGTATGTGCTAATTTGAGAGTGGTTTGATGGTTTTTCCTCAAATCATTGTTCAGATTAGCACATTTTTATTTGAAAGGCGTAATTAAGTGCCATCTCCAAACCTTTTATCAATAAGTCGTCTGCGAGATTTTATAACTTAATTCATATATTTCTTCGTTTGATTTATAAAATCATCTATATTTGAAATTCGAGTGAACAAGGCCACTGGAAATTTATCTCTTTCAAGATGCTTTTTTCAGGGTGATTTTGCACCAATAGCGCCTAACAATATCTTCACTTTTAATAGAACTTGAAACTCAACTTCGCCACATGAGCTTTAAACGAGTAGTAGTTACTGGCATAGGAGCATTGACTCCTATTGGAAACACAGCACCAGAGTATTGGGAAGGTCTCAAAAATGGGGTTAGTGGTAGTGATTATATCACTAAATTTGATGCTGAGAAGTTTCGTACTCGCTTTGCTTGCGAGATTAAAAATTTTGATGTTAACAACTTTATTCCACGTCAAGAAGCACGTAAAATGGATGCTTTTGCTCAGTATGCAATTGTTGCATCTGATGAAGCTATCAAAGATTCGGGCTTAGACTTAGAAAAAGTTGATAAAAATAAAATTGGAGTTATTTGGGGCTCTGGTATTGGTGGTCTTCGCACTTTTGAGGATGAATGCTTCAATTTTGCGAAAGGTGACGGTACGCCAAAGTTTAACCCATTCTTCATCCCTAAAATGATTGCTGACTCTGCTTCAGGAGTTATCTCTATTCGTCATGGTTTCCGTGGTGTAAACTACGTAACTGTTTCGGCTTGTTCGTCAGCAAACAATGCTATTATCGATGCTTTCAACTATATCCGTTTGGGTCGTTTGAAAGCTTGTGTAACAGGTGGTTCAGAAGCGCCAGTAACAATTGCATCAGTAGGTGGTTTTACTGCTTTACGTGCTATGTCTGAGCGTAACGATGATCCAAAAACGGCTTCTCGTCCTTATGACAAAGACCGTGATGGTTTTGTAGTAGGTGAAGGCTCTGGAGCATTGATTTTGGAAGAATATGAGCACGCTGTTGCTCGTGGAGCCAAAATTTATGCTGAAATGATTGGTGGTGGTTTCTCTTCTGATGCTTACCATATCACAGCTCCACACCCAGAAGGTTATGGTGCTTTGTTGTCAATGCAAGATGCTTTGGATGATGCTAATATCAAGCCAGAAGAAGTTGACTACATCAATACGCACGGTACATCAACTCCACTTGGCGACCCTCAAGAATTGAAAGCGATTGTTGAATTATTTGGCGAACACGCCTATAACTTGAACATTAGCTCAACTAAGTCAATGACTGGTCACTTGTTGGGTGGTGCAGGTGCAGTTGAAGCAGTAGCGTCTATTTTGGCTATGCAACATCAACTAGTTCCTCCGACAATCAACCACGTTACAGAAGACCCAACGGTTGATAATCGTTTGAACCTTACTTTAAATCAAGCTCAGTCACGTAAGATTGATGTCGTTTTGAGTAATGGCTTTGGATTCGGTGGACATAATGCCACAGTTATTTTTAGAAAAATCTAATCTGAATAATATTGCAAACTTTCGTTGTGAGGTTCTTGCTTAATAATACAACGAAAGTTTGCATGTTTGATTTTGTTTCGAATATATGTTGTCACCCATTTTAGAATTCTTTTCCAGCGACCCGAAAGACAAAAAGCTGAAGAAAGCTGTAGAACATATCATTGGTCAGAAGCCTTCCAATATTATGCTGTACAGATTGGCATTTATGCATTCCTCAGTGTCGAAGGAAACGGTAGCAAAGGGATACAAAGAATCTAATGAACGCCTCGAATTTTTGGGAGACTCGGTTCTAGGGATGATAACAGCAGAATACCTCTTCAAAAAATTCCCATTCAAAGACGAGGGATTTTTGACAGAAATTCGTTCTAGAATGGTTAGCCGTGAATCCTTAAATGGAGTAGCTCGTAAGATTGGTTTGGATAAGCTCGTTGAATACGATGGGAATCGTCGCACTGTTTTGGCCCGTACATCGATGTATGGCGATGCACTAGAGGCTTTAATTGGTGCTATTTATCTCGACAAAGGTTTTCAATTTACTCGAAAATTTATTGTTAAATCTATTCTTACACAGCATTTTGATATCGATACAGTTGTGTCAAATAACCCTAATTTCAAATCTCTTGTGATTGAGTGGGCACAACGTGAAGGTAAACAAATTCGCTTTGACATTTCTGAAGAAGGTGCCAAGCATAATAAAGAATTTACCGCCACCATTTATGTTGACGATGATTCTTTTGCGGTAGGTCAGGGATATTCAAAGAAAAAGGCAGAACAAACTGCCGCGATGAAGGCTTGTGAAAAACTAGAAATTAGTTAATAAACCCAAGGGTTCCCAAAAACGGCCTAAGCACGATATTCCTGCTTAGGCCGTTTTTGTCATAGCATACTTCATCTATTTTTTTGATAATTTTGAGGCCTATCATTTGATTAGTCAATATTCGAAGAATACAATTTCTGATCATCTTGCTCAATGAGAATCTTGGAAAACCGCAAATTGAAAAGTTTCAAGGAGAATCACATCGATTTATTTTTTTTATTCATTCATCAGAATAATCTTTGGTGTAATATTTGCGTTCTTAGTGGTAGTTAAAATACTTTTCACGGGAAGATTTCTTTTTTATCCTTTTACTTTCGTACATTCATAACTAGAAGTTTCAACCCAAACCATAAAAATATGAAGTTAGACTTTCAGGCAATAGAACGATACGCTAAACAGTATGCTGCCAAAGTTTGTGACGACTTTTTTAATAGAAATAATACAATTTCAGGCCAACAAATTATGAAACTGAGCAACGTTGCTCAGGTGAATACATTTGTGATTGGAGATTTGTACGAAACTTGGAAATCTAATACAGAATCTTTCAAAAGCCCTTATTTTAACTTTGAGAATGAAGAGGTAAAGGCAGCCCTACAAGCTTATATGAATACTGTATCTCATCATATTTCGGTGGATAGAGAACATTTTGAGCCCTTGTTGATCAATGCTGTAAAAAATACTATCGGTCTATTACTAGATCCAAGCAAGTATTTTGATGACTTTGTTCGTGAGTCACCAGAGTTTACCCTAACAAAAGACCGTATAATAACCTTGGCAAAGTACACTAAAATTAACAGTGTTTTTGCTAAAGGATTGAAAGATAAAATAGCTGATGAAAACCACGTGTATGTAACGACAGCACTGGGTTGGTTGAATGATTTAGCCAATCATCACGATTTTGAAAATCCAGATAAATACTTGGAAATGCTAAATGCAACCTTGGCATTTAAGCGTGATGATTTTTATAAGAAATCTGCCACAGTAACGGCACCAAATGTAGCTAGTCCTCGATTGACACAGTCATTTTTTGATGTTGAACATGAAGACGAGGATGATGCTAAACCAGAAGTATCAACAGTAAACGAAGAGGAAGAACATGAGCCGCTACCAACTGTAGCAGCCATCCAAGCACAGATTGACAAAGAAGGTACGCCTGCTGATATTCGTATTCCTTCAAAATTGAATGATGCCTTTACTGATGAATTACCGACTGTCAATGATTTGCTAAGAAAAGAGGTCATTAGCCAAGGCACACCGCTGTCAGATTTGGCTTTTAATCGTCAAATTAAAAGCATTGCAGACGCTATTAGCTTAAATCAGAAGTTTATCTTTATTGGTAAGTTGTTTGAAGGAGATGTTAATGCTTACACTCGAGCAGTTGAGGATTTGGATAGATGCACTAGTTATTTAGAGGCTAAAAATATAATGAATAAAGTCTTAGCACCTAAATTTAATTGGGTAATGGCTGCTGAAGAAGCGAATGACTTTTTAGAAATAGTGGGGCGTAAGTTCCAAGGTTTATAAAAGCGAGATAATTCTCGCTTTTTTTTTGAGTAAAATAGTATATTTGTTTTAGAAAACTACTCCTAAATGAGTCCTTTGGGGCTCTAAAAACTGAGTCTACACCATGAAACAAGTAATATTATTGCTCATTTTAGGCATTATTGCGCCTAAGTTACAAGCACAGGTGTCCAATGAGGATATTTTGGGTACTTCAGCCGAAGGGGTTTCTGAGGAAACCTTTGAAAATTGGCTTCAAATCCAGTCCAATCCAATTGATATTAATCGCGTGGATTATGAGTTTCTGTCGGGGCTTGGCATCTTATCAACTATCCAATTAAAGGCATTTTTTGATTACCGAAAATCCTTCGGTCCTTTTGTTTCTATTTATGAATTACAATCTATTCCAGAATTGAGCCTCGAAGTGCTGAAGAAACTAGCACCTTTTGTTACTTGTGGTCAGGAAATTAATTCAATCGGGCGTGATTTAAGATTGGCTAAAAGTTGGGTTTTACTCCGTATTAGTCAAACATTGGAAGAAAAGAAAGGCTTTAGCCCACCCACTAAGACTTCTATCGTTCGCTATGCGGATAGTCCAGTCAAAAGTTTACTCCGATACAAATACGCCAACCCCAAGAATTTAAGTATTGGTTTTACCATTGAAAAAGATGAAGGAGAAAACAATTGGACTGATTTTACATCATTTCATGTGCAAATACAAAATAAAGGTATCCTGAAAAATCTTATAGCAGGGGATTATCAACTTCAAATGGGGCAAGGACTAGCCACAGGAGGAGGGTTTAGTTTAGGAAAAAGTGCCGAAACGATATTATTTACCCGTAAGCCTACTCTGGGAGGTCGCCCGTATACATCCACGCTTGAATCTGGCTTTTTTAGAGGAGTACTCACTAATTTTCAATGGCGAAAATGGCAAGGTCTAAGCTTTATATCTCGTGTATCGAGAGATGCTAATCAACTAGAGCCTGACTCACTTGGCGTAGTGAATGTCTCTTCGCTTCAAACCTCTGGTTTTCATAGAACTACTTCAGAAATAGCCGATAGAAATGCCTTACTCGAAACAAACTTAGGAGGTGGATTTAGCTATCAATCTGAGTTTTCACGAGTGGGAATGATGCTTCATTACACCTATTTTGATAAATCATTACTGAAAGCAAATAAAACGTATAATCAATATGAGTTCGCAGGTTTTCAAAATATTTTGCTGAGTTTTTACTACAATTACACCTTGTCATTTGCTCAAGTTTTTGGTGAGATAACTCGCTCTAGTAGTGGGGGTTATGGAGCCGTACTTGGGGCTCTAGGTAGCCTTAATCGCCGCTGGGATATGTCCTTGCTTTTTCGGAAGTTTACGCCCGATTTTCATTCTTTTTACGGTAATGCTTTTTCTGAAAATACACGGAATATCAATGAGACGGGCATTTATTGGGGCATAAAATTTATGCCTAGTCGTCGTTGGCAATGGACAGCCTATGTTGATTATTTTTATTTTCCTTGGTACAAATATCTAGTCGATAAACCTCGTACACAAGGCTTTGAAACATTACTCAAACTGAGTTATCAACCTTCTAAATTATCAAGAATTTCAGGGCAATTAAGATTGGAAAATAAAGAAGAAAATTTTAGCTGGAAAGAAAGCTATATCGAAAATAACAAAACTAAAACTCGTACCATTACCGAAGTAACCCCACGATATCGTTGGACTTTTAATAGTTACTATACCCATAAATTGACCAGTAATATTTCTATTCAATCCAGAGTTTCGGGGAGTGCTTTTAAGTTTCAAAAACAGAATGCAACCAATGGTTGGGCTGTATCGCAGGATGCTAAGTGGAACAAGGGAGCTTGGTCATTTGCTATGCGAATAGCCTATTTTTCGACACAGGATTACGATAATCGACAATATACCTATGAGCAAGACGTACAATATGCTTTTTCCTTTCCTGCTTATTATGGGCGAGGTTGGCGCTATTACAGTGTTTTGTCGTATGATATAAATAAAAACTTAACATTTTGGCTAAGATGGTCAAGAACTGACTATATTAACCAAGAAACGGTGGGAAGCGGTCTTGACGAGATACCCGTTCCACATAGGAGTGATGTAAAAGCACAAATAAGGTGGGTATTTTAGTAATTTGAAGATTTGAAAATGTGATGTAATAGTGTCCGAATGATATGAAAAGTTATCAATTTCGGATTTCTGATGTTGAATATTGGAATAGTTTGAAGTTCTATTCCAATACTAGCCTATCGTCATGAATACTTTCAGGTTATACGTTAAAAAAAGTTAAAAACCTTTTATACAATTAGTATGAGGCAACAATAAACTTTTGCTTGCCGTTACTATCTTTATAGAAACAATCCTAGAGACGAGAAATATGCAATACCAAATACTTTGGGCAGACGATGAAATCGACTTGTTGAAGCCCTACATCATGTTTTTACAGAGCAAAGGTTATGATGTTACACCTGTGAACTCAGGTGCCGATGCACTAGAAGAGGTAGAGAAAGGAAAATTTGATGTAGTTTTTCTTGATGAAAATATGCCTGGAATGACTGGTTTGGAGGTTTTACCTCAAATCAAGCAGATGAAGCCCAATTTGCCCGTAATCATGATTACTAAATCTGAAGAGGAACATATCATGGAAGAGGCTATCGGCTCAAAAATTGCCGATTATCTAATTAAGCCTCTTAATCCAAATCAGATTCTACTTTCGGTAAAAAAGATTCTTGATAAAAAACGTTTGGAAGAAGAAAAAACCAATATTTCTTATCAACAAGAATTCCGCCAATTGGCTATGCAATACCAAGATCGTATCAACCACGAAGAATGGGCAGAAATTTATAAGAAATTGCTATTCTGGGAGTTAGAAATCGACCGTACTGAGAATAAATCAATGGCAGAGGTGTTGAATATGCAGAAGTCTGAAGCTAATTCAAACTTTTCAAGATTTATTGAAGAAAACTACGAAGATTGGTTGAACGACCCGCGTGCTGACAAACCTTTGATGTCGCACCAATTGATGCGCAAAAAGGTATTTCCATTAGTAAATGAAAGTTCACCTTTGTTTTTCTTGTTGATTGACAACTTACGTTATGACCAATGGAAAATCTTGGAAGGATTAATTCAGGATTACTTCACCGTAGAAGAGGAGAGCTCGTACTATTCTATTCTTCCTACTACAACAGCGTATGCTCGTAATGCTATTTTTGCTGGTATGATGCCTTCCGAAATCGAAAAGCAATATCCAAAACACTGGGTGCAAGATCTTGGCGATAATGAAGACGAAGAGGGCTTTAACCAACATGAGGAGTTTTTCTTGCAAGAGCAAATTCGTAAGAGCCGTCTAAACTACAAAACATCATACAACAAGATTATTCACAATAACCAAGGAAAGTCATTGGTCGATAACTTCAATCGTTTGATGCAAAATAACTTGAATGTAATTGTGTATAACTTTGTGGATATGCTTTCGCATGCGCGTACCGACATGGCCATGATTAAGGAATTAGCACCAGATGAGTCGGGGTATCGTAGTATCACTGCAAGCTGGTTTACACACTCGCCTTTGTTTGATTTAGTGAAAAAGATTTCGGAGAAAAAGGGTCGTTTGATTATTACTACTGACCACGGCATGATTCGTGTGCAAAACCCTGTCAAAATTGTTGGTGACCGTTCTGTAAATACCAACTTGAGATATAAGCAAGGCCGAAACTTGAACTGGGATTCAGATGACCACGTGTTGATTTGCCGTAAACCAGAAAGATTCTTCCTTCCAAAAATCAATGTGTCTACAACGTATGTGTTCACTATGGAAGATTATTTCTTTGCATATCCAAACAATTATAATCATTATGTGAGCCATTATCGTAATACCTTCCAGCATGGAGGGGTTTCGTTGGAGGAATGTATTATTCCGTTTGTGTATTTGACAGCAAAATAGTTATGAGTCATTCCTAATTTATGGTTTCAACTATTTATCAAAAAAGCGGTCGAGAATTACTTCTCGACCGCTTTTTTGATAAATAGTTGAAACTTTTTGTCATGGGTGAATAAATTCACCCGCTAATTGGAATCGTTGGTCAAGAACGAGGCAAAGTGAACCGTAAATTTTAAAAATAATCACTCATTCACTCAATCTCTATTCACTAAATGAAGGATGACTATAAATCATCAGATTTTACATATCCGTTATCACATTTCAAAATACGAGCTGGAAACTGACGAATCATGTCAAAGTCGTGCGTAGCCATCAATATAGCAGTACCTGCTTTGTTGATATCCTTGAAAAGTTGCAAAATCTGAGCCGAAACTTCAGGGTCGAGATTGCCTGTTGGCTCATCGGCAAACAAAATTTGCGGTTCGTTCAATAAGGCTCTCGCAATAACCACCCTTTGTTGCTCACCTCCTGAAAGTTGATGCGGCATTTTATCTTTAGCAGAAGCCAAGCCTACTTGCATGAGTACCTCCGCAATACGGGTTTTCATTTTGGCACGGTCTGTCCAGCCAGTAGCTTCCAATACCCACATTAAATTTTCATTTACATTTCTGTCCATGAACAACTGAAAGTCCTGAAACACTACGCCAATTTTACGGCGCAAGAAGGGGCGTTCAGATAGTTTCATAGTTTCGATTTGGTATCCCGCAACTTTGGCTGTGCCTTGTTGTAGCCACAAATCGGCATATAAGGTTTTGAGAAGGGAGCTTTTGCCACTACCCGTGCGACCAATTAAAAAGACAAATTCACCTTTATTGATTGTAAAATTCACATCGTTCAAAACGATTCTGTCGTTCTGATAGATAAAAGCATTCTGTAAGGATACTACAGGTTCTGCGTTGAACATATCGAGTTGATTTGGTTTGTTTTTCAAATATACAAAAAAGCCTTTTTGGTTGGTTTATTTGTGTAGGCTTATCTGGTATATGGTCAGATAAAACAAAAAGGATAGACCGTAGCCTATCCTTTTTGAAAGTATCAAATCAAAATGCTTTCAAATATTAAGCATTTGTTTTAGCATGGTCTGACAAGAATTTCTCCAAACCGATGTCTGTCAATGGGTGTTTCAACAACGCTGTGATAGCAGACAAAGGACCAGTCATTACATCAGCACCGATTTCAGCACATTTGATGATATGAATAGGGTGACGTACTGATGCCGCAAGGATTTCAGTATCGAAACCGTAGTTATCATAGATTGTACGGATTTGTTCGATAAGCTCGATACCATCGAAAGAGATGTCATCCAAACGACCGATAAATGGAGATACATAAGATGCTCCAGCTTTAGCAGCTAACAACGCTTGACCTGCTGAGAAAATCAAAGTACAGTTCGTTTTGATACCTTTTTCTGAAAAATAACGAAGTGCTTTCACACCATCTTTAATCATTGGGATTTTCACAACGATTTTATCATCCAATTCAGCTAATTCTTCGCCTTCACGAATCATACCTTCGAAATCTGTCGCAATAACTTCTGCTGAAACATCGCCGTCTACGATTTCGCAGATAGCTTTGTAGTGCTTCAACACGTTGTTTTTACCACTGATACCTTCTTTGGCCATCAATGAAGGGTTGGTAGTTACACCGTCTAATACGCCTAAATCCTGTGCTTCTTGGATTTCTTTGAGATTGGCTGTGTCAATAAAAAACTTCATAGCTGTTTTTGATTATGATTTTTGGCTACCCTCTGGCATGAGAGTAAGGGATAAAGCTTTCCGAGTACAAAATTATAAAAAGCTGGCAAGAAAAGAAGGAATATTTTGATTTATCTATAACAGTATAGAACAGTTGTGAAGATTACTTTAAGAAAGGGCAAAAAAAAATGGCAAATTCACCGCTCAACCAACCTACCCTTGCTTCGATCAAGACCTGGGGGATTCGGAGGGAGCTGGTAATTTGCCAGTGCAAATATGGCAGGTTTTGTTGTTTTTTCAAAACCTTGGTGGCAAATTTGTTAAAATTTTTCTATCAAAAATTGAGTAAAAACAGTTAAATGTTCTATTACGGTTTGATTACCAGTTTTTTAAATAACATATTACAATGAGAAAAAAAGTAATAAAAAAAATCGCTTTGTCGATGATTTTTCCTGTTTTGATGGGTTGGATGACTGCTTGTACAGGTTCGGCGGAGGCTTTTTTAGAAAAAGCAAAGGGAGAATTACAAAAAGGAAAGGCTAAAGAAGCTATCGAATACCTCAATCAAGCTATTGATAAAGATGCTCAAAGCGCTGCTGCTTTCAATATGCGTGGTGCTGCATATTTCGAATTGAAAGATTACACCAATGCTCTTTTGGATTACGAGCAAGCTATCAAATTAGATGCTAGCAATTACAAACCATTTTTTAACCGTGCCTCAATTAAAATGGAGCAATCCAACTGGCAAGGTGCTTATGAAGATTGTACTAAGGCAATAGAGCTTGCACCTAAAGAAGCAGAGTTGTACGTAAAAAGAGGTATCATCGAAGCGGCTTTACAAAAAGCAGACGAAGCAATTCATGATTTTGATAAGGCGCTTGAAATAGATCCTAAAGATACCAATGCATTGTATAACAGAGGGAATATCAAATTTCAAAGTGCGGAGTTAGAAGATGCCATTAAGGATTTTACTGAAGCCGTAAAAATTGATGCTCAATTTGCAAAAGCTTACTATGGTTTGGGCTTAGCCTACCAAAAATTGGGAAACTCTGACGCAAGTTGCATGAATCTCAAACAAGCAAATCGCTTAGGTTATGCTGATGCGAAGACAGCTTTGGAGACTTATTGTAAATAATAGTAAGTCAAACAGAGGACAGGCACAAGGCATCTGTGGTCTTATAACAGATGCTTTGTGCCTGTTTGTTGTATTGACTATCAATTACTTTTCGGCTTTATAGTATCCTTGAAGAACATATCTATTCTTTCGATTAAATTGGCTAAATGAGGGTCTGTATCCTCCAGTACCTCCTTTTGAAACAAAAGATATGACAATATTAGCTCCAAAAGCTGCGGCTTGGGCAGTATCATAGATATCTATTCTTTGGATTGTAAACATATTAATATCTCCTACATTGTCCAATGGTATTTCCATGCCATCGAAATAATACTTCATAACGCATGTCGGGGTGCATTGCCATAGTCGAGGAATGACATAAACTCTATAATATTGATTATTCCAAAAACTATTGCCCCAAAATCTTCTTGTAAGATCTATCATTACAGCTGGCTCAACCGAAAAAAGCCCCATTGGCATGGGTTTGGGGTCTCGTTTAGCCTTTATAGTAACTTCCTCTAAAAGCTTTGATTGCTGCATATTCATGTGCCTGAACTCTTCATAAGAAACGATTCTAATTTTTTCAATTTCCTCTTGTGCTTTTGGTGTTAAATATAAACGCCAGTCGATAAGATTTTCAGTCGCTTGAAAAGGTTCTGAAATTTCTTGATTCAATGTTAGAGGAATCTTGTAGTTGTAAACTTCAGCCGAAATGGTAGAAATTCCTGGGTCATAAAAGTCTAAATCAGAAAAATAAAACGTCCCGTCCTTTTCAACAGAACCGATATGAACTCCTGAAACCTTTGAAAGCGTTGAGTCAGGATATTCTAGTAGGAGCAATACTTTTACCTGTTTTAAATTAACTTTTCTTGGTAAGTCTAGTTTTCCTGATACCTCAATGCTCTGTTGCGGTGGGGCAAACTTGTGCGATGATTTCCAAGTTTTATAAATTTTATTTTCTGATATAAGTAATTTCCGATTAATATCTTCAACACTCGCATTACTTATAGATTCGCCTATTTCTGAGTCGAGCAATAACTCTTTTTGTAGAGAGTCGAGAAGTAATTTATCGTTGTAGTACATACTTTGGCTAATAACTTCGCTTGATTTGTTCATCAAAGAAAAATTAATGATGCCTGCCTCCAAATCTTTTACTTCCAAGTTAATTTTAGTTGAATTCTTTTGTGGAAAAATCTTCAGCCTATTGATCATTTTTCCACGCTGATGAATTAAAAGTGTTAAAGTGTCTTTGATAATATGAGTATCTTGCACCCTAATTCTCAAGGTATTGGTAGAGTCCTCTTTATCAATAAGTAGCTGCGAACCTTCAACTATGGCTTGAGGAAAGCTTAGTGTTTTAGAGCCTATCTTTAATTGGAATTGGTCATGTAAAGAAGGGTTCAATTCTATTATGCCAACTCCCAATTGATTTGTTTGGCTAACCAGAATTGTATCGTTCGCACTATTGACAAGATAAGTGGTAGCCTTGATAGGCTTACCAAAATTATCTTTTACCTCGAAAGGAACTCGATTCCAGACTTTTGCAATAGGTTGTTGATAGAATTTGACAATCGTATCGACTTTTATTTTGACTAGTTCTTTGTCATAATACAGTCCCAACACATCAAACTTCAGAAAGGGAATGGTGAAATTTTTGGACCAGTTGGTGTATGCCCTTATACCATATACGCCTGTGAGGAGGTTGACATCAATTTTATAGTCAAATTGAGCTTTTCCATCTTTGAGCTTTAAAATCCATTTTTTGAGAATTGTTCCAGAATTAGGTTCGATAAAATCTACATACAAAGGAACGCTCATTGCAGAGGGGTTTAAACTACTGGCATCATATACAGAGGCTGAAAAATGAAGTGTTTCGCCAGCAACATAAGTTCTTTTATCTACTTTGATCAGGACTTTTTCGGGTGGAAAATTTTTGTATTCAACTTTTCCTTGGGCAATAGCGAGGGTAGATGTTAGTAAAAATACCAACAATAAAATACAATTTTTCATAGTCATATTAGGGTAAAAATCTTAGGAAGTTTTTATTGTTAACATAGTTTAGGTTCTATAAATGAAGATTACTGATTTGATAGAGAACAGTGCAATACAATTATGCACTATTCTCTATCAAATCATCGCTTGTTTTATGATAACCAAATCCAATACAAATACAGGTCATCTACTTTTATCTTGTTTCTGAAAGCTTTGTATAACCTTGTACGGTAAACCTATTTTGTTTGTTTTTTTCTGAAAATGAAGTAGTTGCTACTGGTTGAGAACCATCCTTAGATTTGAAGGCAACCACTATATGAGCTCCATAAATAGAAGCATCATAGCCATCATAAACATCCATACGTGCAATATGACCCATTGGGAGCGTAGTTTGGTCGAGCATATCAGGACCAATTTCGAATCCATCTAAAAAATACTTGATAATCAAATTGGGCATATATTTGGTAGCGTGTGGTCCTATAAATTGTCTATAATAATTGCCCATAAAACTGTGTCCTAAAAAGCGTTTTTGAATATCAATAGATTGTGTAGGTTCTCTCGAAAAGAGATTCATATCATATTTTTTAGTATTGGATTTTCCCTTAACTATTACCTCTTTTAACTCCGTAGATTTTTCTATATCTACTTTTTGAAGCTTCTCAAAAGTCTCCTTCTGTGCAATCTTCAGTTCTTCTTGGATTTTGGGAGCTTTGAATAAGCGCCAATCAATTTCTAGCGCCTCAATCTGGATAGGAGCAATATAGTCTTCATCAATTTTAAAGGGAATCGATTCTTTTTGATTTTGAACAGATATGGTAGCAGTCGCCTGATTATAAAAGTCTAAATGGTGAAAGGTAAATAAACCGCTTTCTTCCATTTCTGCAAAATGAATCCCTGAAGTAAAGGACGCAGGTATGTCATTACTTTCCAAAAGCATTGTTACACTAAGCTTTTTGGGGTTGACTTTAGGGTTTGATAGTAACTTCCCTTTTACTTCGATATTATCTTGAGGGAAATATTGATAATGTTTGTTTTTGTCTATTTTGTAAAGCTTATTTTCAAGCGTGAGGAGTTGAAGATTGATATCGTCACTGGATAAATGGCTCAACTTACTACCAGTTTCTGTATCTAGTAACCATTTTTTCTTTGTGGAATCAATGCTAGGTTGCTCTAGGTAATACATTTTCTGACACAGTACTTCCATGTTGGCATCAACAAGGGAGAAGTTGATAATACCTGGCGCTATGTCTTTGGTATTGAAATCTATTCTTGTAGAGTTTTTTGGAGAAAATACAGAAAGTTGATTAATTATTTTCCCTTGCTGGTGAATGAGTAAAAGTAGATTGTCTCTAACAGGCTTTACATTTTGTACTCTGATTTTAAGCAAGTCACTTTCAGGTATTTTATCAACCAAGATGGTATTGCCACTAGCAAGGGTTGGAGGTAATGGCAGGACTTTATTACCCAATTTAAGTTGGTAAATATCTTGAAGTAATGGCTGAAATTCCATTGTGCCAATGCCTTGTTTATTGGTCTGGATAGCCATTAGAGTATCTTTTTGATTGCTCATAAGCCATACCTTTTCTTCGATGGGATTGCCAAAGTTATCTTTTACCTCAAATGCGATTCTGTTCCATGTTTGGGCAATGGGCTGGTCAAAAAAGCGAATATTGGTATCTATCTTGGTCGTAGAAATATCCTTTTCGTAGTTGATATTCAATATGGTTAGGTTTTGCTGTGGGATGAAAAAGTTTCTGGCCCAATTGGTATACACTCTAACCGTGTAAATACCTGAGGCCAATTTAGCATCTGTTTTAAGTGTATGTTTTACTTGACCATTTTTAATTTTGAATATCCATCGGTCAACTACAGTTCCAGTTTTAGGATAAACCAAATCAATATACAAAGGAACACTTAGCGAGGAGGCTTGAAGAGATTCCGCATCAAAAATCGTTGCTTCCAGTTGTATGTCCTCTCCAGCAATGTAGGTTTTTTTGTTAAGCTGGAATAAGATTTTCTCTGGTCTCAGTACGACAGAAGTTGTGTCATTTTGAGCAATAGACCAATTTTGACAGGTAGAAATGAGCGATAAAATAACGGAGAAAATGGCGATTGTACGCATTTTCGAAAGCGTTTGTAGAATAGGAGTTTTCATCAGTTATTAGGTTGTTAAATTGTAATATCGAACTATTAAAAGAGCTTAGAGTAAATATAAAGGTTATCAATCAGAGGTTTATTGTAGAACAAGTAATAGTGCAAAATTGATTTGACTTTTGTGTTTTAGGCATAAGGCAACAGGCACAAGGCACAGAGTGTTCAAATGTTTTTTATTGCCCACAGCCATGCTTTTTTCCAAAACCCACCGCCGAAAGCCGATACCTGAAAGCCCTAAGCATAATCTTAAATTTTATTTTGCCCAATAATGTATGAAAATGAGAAAAATAAAAGGCATAGAAATTCATTTTTGAAGTAAGAAATAATGCTTCAACTCTGAACCTCTATGCCTTTTCACAATTAATCAGTTATCTATCTTGGTCCTCGTGAGCGACCACCTCCGCCGCCATTCGAGCTTTGGCCACCGCCATTTCCTGCACCGCCACTGCTACGACCGCCTCCATTTCCGCCCCCACCAAAAGATCCACCACCGTTGTAAGATCCACCTCCACTACGTCCAGCTTCTGCACCCGAGCGACCTCCATTCCCGCCACCAAACGAACCACCGCCGTTGTATGAACCACCGCTTCGACCAGCTTCTGCACCCGAGCGACCTCCATTCCCGCCACCACCAAACGACCCACCACCATTGTATGCGCCACTGCCACGTCCAGCTTCTGAGCCTGAACGTCCGCCACCGTTTCCGTTGTAAGGATTCCCTCCATTGCCATTATAGGCTCCGTTGTTGGCACTATTGCTTCCTCCGTAAGAACCTCCTCCTCTGTCAGGGTTGTTTCCTCCGCGACTGCCACCATTGTTACTGTAGTCTCTCCAGCTATTTACATTACCATCAGAAGGACGTTCGGCGTTTCCACTGCGTGGGCTGTATCCTCCACCTCTGCCATTGTTATAATCTCCGTTTGAGCGACTATTGTTTCCGTAGTTACCACGATTGCCATAATTGTAATCATTGCCACGGTTACCCCCTCCATAATTTGGGTTTGAATTGCGATAATAACCGTTGTTTGAGCGACCGTTATTGCTGTAATATCTATCACGGTCATAATTGCGGTATGGCATAGGGCGACCAGCATAGTAATAACGACTAGGGCGTCCATAATAATAGTTTACATAATTACGATAATAATTACCAAACGAGCCATAAAGAACAGGGTAACGACGATAATAGCCACCATAATAGAACCAGTCTGCAAAGCCATAAGAGGCATATCCATAAAGCCCAACGCTTCCTATGCCAAATGAAAATCTGAAATCATACCAGTAAGAGCTTGGGTACCAAAGTGGTGTTGTGTACCAGTAAGGATAACCACACCAGTATGAGTAAGGATTTGAATAATATACACGACTAGGATTGGTGTTGTAATAGTTATTCGTAATATAAACGTCTTGATCACGATTGGGCAAAACGTAATTATTACTTTGTGCATATTCCTCAGCAGCTTGGTCTAGTTCTTTGGCTGCATCTGGGTTATCATTGAGCTTTTTCTTGTATTCAGCCACATCATACTGACGTTGTGCCACCATCGAGTCATGTAATTCGGCTAATTCTTTGTTCAAACCTTCACGGTCGTTTGTATAGCGTTCGCCCAAACGAGCAGTCAACTCTCTATTATCAGACATTAATGACATTACATCGGGATAATTGGCCAATTGACGAAAAGCCGATTGTGTACTAGGGTCGAGGCTTTGAATCATTTGCTGATACTCTTGGTCAGCATTTTGATTGAGCTGGTAAATTTGAACAATCACATCACGGTTGCTGCGATATAATGACCAAGCATTATCCTTGAGAATTGAGCTAGTATTTGACACCAAATCTTCAACATCATTACGGCGAAGATTAGTGTTTGTGGCAAAAGTGTTCAAAACGTTTGGATAGCGAGTTACTTCATAGAAATACCCTTGTTCTTTTTGACCAAAACCTTTTATTAAATCTTGAAAAGATTTTTGGCTACGAGTACGGATTTGTTGTGCTCTATCTAAAACATTTTGATTTTGACTAGCCATCAATATCGATTGACGTACCTCAGAGCTGTAAGGAGCAATAGATTGCAAAAGCCCTTTGTCAGTTTCGAGTTGATTATTCTGCGAAAAAATGAGTGTTTTCGTTACTAAAATCAGTAAAGCCGAAAGTATAAAGCGATAATATCCATAGTTTGGTTTTTCTATAGATAAAGCTAAAGTTGCTGATTGAGATTGAACTTCCATGGGCTGTGTCATTCTAAAAAATGATAATTTACTCTTATAACGAAATTGTGTTCGTTTTTCTTCGGAAATATGAGGGGAATCTTTTTAATTTTAAAGTCCTTAACAATCATTAACAATAAGTGTCGATGAATGTGGTGTAATTGTAAACTATCTGATTTTCACAAATATCCCTTTACTTAAAACAATGAAATATTTAGCATTGCTTTTTGCCTTGATTTTTTTGCTATTCGCTGGTTGGCAATATAATGATCCTGATCCCATACTGTGGATTCCTGTGTATTTGGTACCTGTGTATGTATGTGTACAAGCCTTTAGAGGAAAATATAATACAGAGTTGTTGGTAGTGCTAACGATTATGTCTTTTGTGGCAGGACTCAATACTTGGTTGCAGATGACAGCTTGGGAAGGCTTTTTCTCAGAAGGGGAGGGGATTTCGATGAAAACCATGAACCAAGAATTAGCCCGTGAGGCTTGTGGGTTATGGATTTGTACAGGTACGTATGTAGTATTTTTACTGAAAAGTATGTTGGGTAAGCTTTAGGCTGTCAGCCCTAGACATTAGGCAGAAAAGCTTTCATCAAAAAAGGCGTTCGAAATGATTTTCGAACGCCTTTTTTGATATTAATGTGTTCCCATCATTTAGACGCAAAGCATTAAGTATCTACGATTAAAAATAATCACACATTCACTCAAACACTAAATCACTCAATGGTTTACTCTACCTCTTTCCACCAAGGATTTTGTAATAATGAACCGTTTATAATGACTGGTTCGCCAATTCTTGGATTGGTAAATGGTAATCCTAGCTCTTTAGCCGATTTGGTTACACGCTCGATGGGTTCTTTCCATGGATGCAATGCCAAAGTGAATTTACTCCAGTGCACAGGCATGAGGACTTTAGTATTCAAATCTTTTGCCGCCTGAGTTACTTCTTCTGGCATCATGTGAATGTATTTCCAGAAATAGTTATACTGACCACATTCTAAGATTGCTAAGTCAAAATTACCAAACTTTTCTCCAATTTGCTTAAAATGCGAATCATATCCTGAATCACCCCCCAAATATAATTGCTCTGTAGGAGTCTTTAAAACATAGGATGACCATAGAGCCAAATTACGTGTAAACTTACGTCCAGAGAAATGTCTGGCAGGTGTAGACGTGATTTCGAAACCTTCCAAAGGCTGTGTATTTTGCCACCATTCTAGTTCGATAATATTGTCAGGATTAAAACCCCAATATTCTAAATGCTGACCAGTACCTAAAGACGTTACGACTTTCTTAACTTTAGGTTTTAAAGCGGTAACCGTTGGATAATCCAAATGATCGTAGTGGTCATGCGTAATCAACAATATATCAATTTCGGGCATATCGTCTACACTGTACACATTACTTCCATTGTAGTTTTTACCAAAAAATGAAACAGGAGAAGCATTACCACTAAATACTGGGTCGACCAAAATATTTTTTCCATTGGTATGAATCAAGTAAGAAGAATGACCAAACCAAATAATTTGTGTGCTATCGTTCGATAGGTTTTTAAGATCAGTTTTTACAGACGGAATAGTTTGTAGCGGTTCTTTATTGGGGATAGTTTGGAGTTGAGCTTTGATGATATCCCAGTAAGAAACTCCCTCAGCTAAAGCCGGAGTGGGGCTCAAATTTTGAAAAGCACCATCTTTGTAATACGGTGATTGTTGAATACGTTCAAGTCTTTTTCCTTGTGGTTCTTGTCCAAATTGTGCTTGTTGCATAAATATATAAATTCCTAGCGCAACAACAACTAGAAATACCAATACGTAAATAATCATTTTTTTAAGTTTTTGTAACATAGAGAAAGAGTTCGATATCTCAGTAATAAAAGTTTTAACTACTTGATTTTAAGCATTGCTATCGACGAATTATTACTTCGCTTAAGTACAGACAAAATAAAGTGAATTTGAGTTCAAGGATAATGAATAAAAATTCATTTTATTTTTTCGAGTGAAAAATTTATTCGCTAACAGTATATCAGTTATTTGTATTGACACATAATTAGAAGGAAAGTGTGTCGTAGTTGAGATTACTGGACAAAACGACTAAAAGCATTCAGTAGTTTTGATTTCGTTAGTCAATTTTATTTTAACAGTTTTAAACTGAAAAAAACGTAAGTCCAAGACTAAGTCTTGAACTAGGAATTTCAATTTTATCTAGTGATTATTCTAGCCGTAGAGACGTAATATTTTACGTCTTAAGCCAAGTCAGGCATCGCCCCGTAACATTAAAAAGCGGTCAGAAATTACTTTCCGACCGCTTTGGATGGTAACATGTCGTTAGACCAATGAAACCTAGATTTAAGGAATAATCACTCATTCACTCAATCTCCATTCACTCATTAACCCTATCTATTCATAATTCAGCACTGGAGCTAGCCATTTTTCGGCTGTTTCCAAATCCATTCCTTTACGTTTGGCGTAGTCTTCTACTTGGTCTTTGGCGATTTTACCTAAACCAAAATATTTGGCATCTGGATGTGAGAAATACCATCCTGAAACTGAACTAGCAGGATACATTGCAAAACTTTCTGTTAGCGTGATGCCAATTCTTTCTGCTTGTAATAAATCAAATAGAGCTCGTTTTTCGGTATGGTCTGGACAAGCTGGATAGCCTGGCGCAGGGCGAATACCTTGATATTCTTCCGAAATTAACTCTTCATTCGAGAGGGTTTCTTCGTTGGCATATCCCCAAAACTCTTTACGAACTCTTTCATGCATCAATTCGGCAAATGCTTCTGCCAAACGGTCAGCAATGGCTTTAAGCATAATCGAATTGTAATCGTCATGGTCTTTTTCGTATTGCTCCAACAATGTTTCGATGCCCAAACCTGCCGTAACAGCAAATGCTCCAATATAGTCTTCTTTACCACTAGATTCAGGAGCAATAAAGTCAGACAAACAGATATTTGGCAACTTAGAAGCTTTTTGTCCTTGTTGGCGCAAATGATGTAATACCGTTTGTGCTTGTGGAGATATCAATTCTCCTTCGCTATTTACAGCGGTATTACTCAACACTCTGTATCCTTTAGCTTTTAATGCGCCTTGTCCTGCAGCATCATACTCATATTCCTCAAAATGATGAAGAACAATGTCATCTTCGATAGAGTTGGCAGGATAAAAACCAATAACTGCACGTGCTTTGAGGCTCTTTTCCGAAATTACCTTCTGAAGCATTTGTTGTGCATCATTATAGAGCTTTTTCGCTTCTGCACCTACTACTTCGTTTTCAAATATTTTAGGATATTTTCCTGATAATTGCCAAGTTGAGAAGAATGGTGTCCAGTCGATATATTTAGCGATTTCAGCAATATCATAATCTTCAAATACTTTTGTTCCTAAGAATTTAGGTTTTGTACCTTGGAAATTACTCCAATCGATCGCTGTTTTATTTTCACGAGCGGCATCAATAGAAATATAATTTTTATCACGTTTACGACCCGCATGTTCGTCACGAAGACGAGCGTATTCTGTCTTAATTTCGTCGTAAATTTCTTGGTGGGTTTTTTCATTTTGCATCAAACGACCCGCCACAGGAACCGAACGAGAAGCATCCAATACATGAATTACTGGACCATGATAATGTGGGTCGATTTTTACCGCTGTATGGATACGAGACGTGGTAGCACCACCAATCAACAATGGCATAGTGAAACCTTGACGTTCCATTTCTTTGGCAACTCCAACCATTTCGTCTAATGAAGGAGTAATTAATCCCGATAACCCAATGATATCCACATTATGCTCTTTGGCTGCTGCCAAGATTTTGTCAGTTGGCACCATTACACCTAAGTCAATCACTTCGTAGTTGTTACAACCCAATACCACTGAAACGATATTTTTACCGATGTCATGAACATCGCCTTTTACCGTTGCTAACAAAATTTTACCTGCACTGGTACTCTCGCCACCTGCTTTTTCTTCTTCAATAAATGGAAGGAGATAAGCCACCGCTTTTTTCATTACACGAGCCGATTTTACTACTTGTGGTAGGAACATTTTTCCTTCACCAAACAGGTCGCCTACTACGTTCATACCGTCCATCAATGGACCTTCAATTACTTGTAAAGGTCTTTCTACTTGCTGACGAGCTTCTTCTACATCTTGGTCGATAAATTCGGTAAGTCCTTTGATAAGAGCGTGCTCCAAGCGTTTGCCTACTGGCAATTGGCGCCAGCTATTATCTACAACTTGCTCTTTACCTTTTGATTTTACTGTTTCGGCAAATGTTACCAAACGCTCCGTTGAGTCTGGACGACGGTTTAATAATACATCCTCGCAAAGCTCCAACATATCTTTTGGGATATCGTCATAAACGCCTAATTGACCAGCATTTACAATCCCCATATCCATACCTGCTTTGATTGCATAGTATAAAAATACCGTGTGCATTGCCTCTCTTACAGGTTCATTTCCTCTGAAAGAGAATGAGATATTCGAAACACCTCCCGATACCTTAGCATAAGGAAGGTTTTCTTTAATCCAACGAGTTGCATTGATAAAATCGACAGCATAATTGTTGTGGTCGTCGATACCTGTTGCAACTGTCAAGATATTAGGGTCAAAAATGATATCTTCAGCAGGGAAATTTACTTCATCTACCAAGATTCGATAGGCACGTTCACAAATTTCGATACGACGTTCGTACGAATCTGCCTGACCTTGTTCGTCAAATGCCATAACTACCGCAGCAGCTCCATAACGTTTAACTTTTTCAGCAGATTCTTTGAATTTTTCAACGCCTTCTTTTAATGAAATCGAGTTTACAATAGACTTTCCTTGTACGCATTTCAACCCAGCTTCAATCACTTCCCATTTCGAAGAGTCAATCATAATTGGCAAACGAGCAATATCTGGTTCTGCCATCAAGAGATTCATGAATTTGGTCATCGCTTGTACACCATCAATCATCCCTTCGTCCATGTTCACGTCTATTACTTGAGCGCCTCCGTCTACTTGCTCACGTGCAACGGCAATCGCTTCATCGTATTTATTGTCACGAATTAAACGCGCAAACTTTTTCGAACCAGTTACATTACAGCGCTCCCCAACGTTCACAAAATTGGTTTCTTTGGTAATTTTCAAAGGCTCCAAACCTGAAAGTTTTTGAACAGGCTCAAGCGCTGGAAGCTGACGAGGAGGATATTTTGCCGCAACATCTGCAATAGCTTTAATATGCGCTGGAGTTGTTCCGCAACAACCTCCGATAATATTAATAAAGCTATGTTGTAAGAAGTCTTCCACAATCTCACTCATTTGCTCAGGCGACTGGTCGTATTCTCCCATTTCGTTAGGCAAACCTGCATTTGGGTGAGCCGAAACCATGAAAGGAGCATTTACGGCAAGTGTCTGTACGTAAGGACGCATCAAATCGGCACCGAGAGCACAGTTTAAGCCAATCGATAACAATGGCATGTGCGAAACAGAAGTCAAAAATGCCTCAGTTGTTTGTCCCGACAACGTACGACCCGAAGCATCCGTAATCGTTCCTGAAACCATTACAGGAAGATATTCTTTTTCTGGATGATTTTTGAAGAATAAATCAATCGCAAATAGGGCAGCTTTAGCATTTAAGGTATCGAAAATTGTTTCTACCAATAATGCATCTGCGCCACCATCCACCAAACCACGAATTTGCTCGGTATAGGCCTCTACTAATTCATCAAATGTTACTGCGCGAAAACCAGGGTCATTTACATCTGGAGAAAGAGACAAAGTACGGTTAGTGGGTCCGATAGAACCTGTTACGAAACGAGGTTTAGCAGGATTTTTTGCCGTAAACTCATCAGCTACTTCACGAGCAATTTTGGCCGAGCAGTAATTAAGTTCGTACACATATTCTTCCATGTGATAATCAGCCATAGCAATAGACGTTGCCGAGAACGTGTTTGTTTCAGCAATATCAGCACCAGCCTCGAAATACATGGCATGAATTTCTTTGATTACATCAGGACGAGTAATCGAAAGCATATCGTTGTTGCCTTTTACTTCGTGTGGAAAATCTTTGAATTTTTCACCACGGTAATCAGCATCAGTCAATTTATATTGTTGGATCAAAGAACCCATCGCACCATCTAGTACAAGGATTCTATCTTTTAAGATTTCACGGATGTTCGGACGCATCAGTTTTCTGGTTAATTATAATTTTATCGGTAATGTGTTTTCAAATAAACTCCAAGCTAAAAGAATGACTATTTTAGAATATACTTTCCTGAAATAGGTTCCTTGTATTACTTTATTTTTCTAGCTAAAAGCCTACAACTCGAATCTACTTCTACAAAGTTACATCAAAAGATAATATTTGTTTATTGCTTCTTTTAAATTAGATGTATTATCTTTAAATAAAAATATTTTAGAGAGTTTATCTAAATGTTGAAGTGTTTTTACCAGAAAAATGAAAAAATAACGGCTATGAAACTCGATTCAATTGACAAAGCAATTCTTAGAAATCTACAAGAAGATGCTCATCTGACAACTAAAGAACTTTCGAATCGACTCAACTTGTCGCCTACACCTGTGTATGAAAGGGTAAGAAGACTTGAAAAAGAGGGAGTCATCAAAGGATATGTGGCATTGGTAGACAGAGAAAAAGTAGAGAAAGACCTAATGGTATTTTGTAATATTCGTTTAAAAGAACATGCCCAAGAAGCTGGAGCTCGATTTGTGCGTGATGTGGTTCAATTAGAAGAGGTTATGGAATGTTACAACATCTCAGGTGAATACGATTTTATGTTGAAAATTGTCGTAAAAGATATGCGTGAATATCAGAGCTTTTTGATGAATCGGCTTGCCTCGCTTGATAATATCGGTAGTACTCATAGTACATTTGTGATGAGTGAAATAAAATCCAAAACAGCCTTAGAAATCTAGGAAGTGCTGAGTGAATGATTTAGTGAATGGTGGTTGAGTGATTTAGTGATTGTTTTAATTGTAGAGACGCAATACTTCGCGTCTAAATAGTGTGTATTAATCAAACATAATTCCTAGATACCTTCCTAGAAATATCTCGACAGTTAATCAAAAAAGGCGTTCGAAAAACTCATTTCGAACGCCTTTTTGATACTATATTTTTAGACGCAAAGCATTGCGTCTCTACTAGTGAAATATAGATTTTTGAAATAATCACTAAATCACTCAACCACCATTCACTAAATCATTTACTCCGCATTCAAAACTCTACACTCATTTTACTCTTCTAAATAGTCCAAATCTTTGTTATGTGTTTCTGGAATAGTTAAAATTGAATAAAATGCGAATACAAAACAAATAATGCCTACGATGGCTGCGGCATTGAAGACATCTAAACTTGGTTTTAGACCAGCATACATCGATGTCATTCCAATCACAGTGCCACGCACCATATTGGGTACAGTTGTAGCAGCTGTAGCTCTGAGGTTGGTACCGAACTGTTCGGCTCCTATGGTCACAAACATGGCCCAGTAACCTACAGAAAAGCCTGCAAACACACAAACAGTATATAGTTCTTGTGCAGAGTTCATCCCTGCGTAAAGGTAATAAATGCTGCAAATTAAGGTAAGGACAAGTAATAAAGAAACGGCTTTTTTACGAGAGCTTAAAAACTGAGAAATAAACCCACTGGCCAAGTCGCCAATCGCCAAACCTATATAGCAAAACATAATAGCCTTCCCAGGTTTGATTTCTTCAGCAATGCCTAATTTTTCACCAAATTCGTTAGCAAATGTTGCCAAAATGCCAATCACAAACCACGTTGGCATCCCAATCGCAATACATTTGAGGTAACGAGATAAGCGATCGGCATTGGTGAAAAGCGCAAAGAAATTCCCTTTTTTTACCCCTGTTTGATGCTTAATATTCTCGAACATACCTGATTCGAAAACACTAATACGAAGTAATAACAAAATCACTCCTAAGCCACCACCTACAAAATAGGCTGTGCGCCAGCCACCAAACAACTCAACAGTAAAATATCCTGCCACGGCGCCAAACAAACCTACGCCAGCAACGATCGAGGTACCAATAGCACGAAGTTCTTTCGGTAATACTTCAGACACCAAAGTGATACCTGCACCAAGCTCTCCAGCCAAGCCAATACCTGCTACAAAGCGTAATAGGGCATAAGTGGTAGGATCCTTGACAAAACCACAACCAATATTGGCCAAAGAGTAAGTAAGAATAGAACCAAATAATACTGACAAACGACCTTTTTTATCACCTAAGATACCCCATAAGATACCTCCTAATAATAGACCACCCATTTGCCAGTTAAGAATATTTTTGCCAATAACACCGATTTCTTCTTTACTAAGCCCCATATCTTGAAGGCTTGGTACACGTACAATGCCAAAAAGCAATAGGTCATAAATATCGACAAAGTAGCCCAAGGCGGCTACAATCACAGGGATACTAAAAAGATGCTGTAAGTTGGTTTTCTGAGAAAGATTTTGTTGCATAGTTTAGGGACTTGATTATATGTTGTTCTTCATAAAGAGAAACTCGGCTTGAATACTACTCTTTACAATACATTAATTTAGCAATTCCTTTGCTAGTTACAAAGGAAGAATGGATGCACAATATGCTAAAATAATTTTCGAGCTTCGTCTTTGACAAAATTTAAAGCCGACTCAGTGCTAAAATGTTGATTTTGTAAGACCTTTTCGATTACTTTTTTAGATAATTCAATTGATGGGGCATTCGGGTCCAGTTCCTGAGCGGAAAGGTTAATCATAGAAATGGTTTCGTTCAAGGCATTTTTTACACTCAACCACGCGTCGTCGCTGATGTATAATTGTTGTGAAAAATTATGTGCTAACTCTGCACGAATTTCGGCAATTAATACTTGTTGAAAGCTTACAACATTAAACTCAGGATTAGACAAACGAATGAGTAGATTGTTGGGCAACATACGTTCGAGCAATAAACAAATGCGCTCATAAGCCTCTAAGCGAATGGGTAATACTGTTTTTTGAGCCTCCAAACGCTGTTCAAGATTTTTTTGTGCAAATTCTTTTCTCAAAAAAGAACTCAATGTCAAGTACATAGCCCAAAGGACTAAACTAGCAGGTACTAATACTTTAATTAAATCGGCAACTATTTCCATAAAGTTGGGGTTTATCTGTAATACTTTCTGCCAAGAGCTTCATCAGTTTTACAAATGATTAAATACATTTTGTAATGTAGGGTTATTAACGTTGTTTTGTGGAAAATCTTTCAAAAATAAGTATTTTCGCCCTGAACTGTATAGCTTCGTTTGAGAAGAAGCAAATTGTGTACAAAGTCAGTCATATCAACCGAATTGTTTTTAGACACGAATAATGAATAGTCCAACAATAATTCCAATTACGATTACTGAAATTGCTCAACAAGAAATTCTAAAAGCACTTACCATCAAAGGAATTCCTGAGGATTATTACTTGAGAGTAGGTTTAAGAGGAAGCGCCTGTAGTGCAAGTTATCTGATTGGATTTGATAAAAAAGAGGATCACGATGAGTTATACGAAATAGATGGTATTCAACTCATTATCAACAAGCACCACCTTATGTACTTAATCGGCGTAGAGCTTGATTTTGAGGAGGATGGAAATGGATTTACTTTTAATAAATAAGCAAAAAGCTACTGCATAGAAAGAAGAAAGCATGAAAATTGCAGCGATTGACATAGGCTCTAATGCCGCCCGAATGCAAATCTCGAAGGTATTAGAGAATGACGGAAAAATTAGTTTTAAGAAGGTAGAATATGTTCGTTTTGCGCTTCGTCTTGGACATGATGTATTTAATGAAGGCGAAATTAGCCCCGAATCTGAGGTGCGTATTTTCAAATTATTGAATGCCTACAAGTTATTAATGGACTTACATGAAGTAAAAGATTACATGATTTGTGCTACTTCTGCCATGCGTGAAGCTGGAAATGCTGAGGCTATTATCACGCGTATCCATAAAATTTTGGATATGAAAATTAATATCATCGATGGTTCGAAAGAAGCTGAGTTGATTAATGATGTGGTGGTTCAAGCTTTGGACGATAGTAATTATTTACATATCGATGTAGGCGGTGGCTCTACAGAGTTGAATATCTACATGAATCGTCAGAAAGTAGCGTCTCGTTCATTCAAAATTGGTTCTGTGCGCTTACTTGAGCACAAAGAGCGTGAAGGTGATTGGGAAAAAATGCGTAAGTGGATTGAAATGCACGTAGACCCATCTAAATCTCAGGTAACTGCTGTGGGTACTGGAGGTAATATAAACAAACTCTTTAATATTGCTTCGAACCACGATACCGAAACGTCGATGAGTTTGAAGGAATTGACAAAAATTAAAGAATATGTAGCTGGTTTTACTTATGAAGAACGAATTAACAAACTTCGTTTGAATGCTGACCGTGCCGATGTAATTGTACCAGCGGCCGAAATTTATCTGAACGCCATGAAATGGGCTGGGGCCAAAAGTATTATCGTTCCAGATTTAGGATTGAAAGATGGAATTATCCAGATGGTTTACGAAAAAATACAGAATAGAAAAAGAGACAAATAATTGTGAATTGTGAGTTATGAATTGTGAGTGATTCACAATTCATAACTCACAATTTTTTAAAACACCATTACTCCACATTCCACGGTGTAAGATTCTCCTGCACTGATTATCAACAAATTTTCTTTCGAATTTAGTGCATTGGTTGGGGCTGTCATTGGCTCTATCGCAATGCGGTCGCCTGTTGGTGGTGTGTATACGACGCTATAGTTAAATTGTTGTTCTCCTGCTTGTTGCCATACTTTTATCGACAAATCTTGTTTGTTAGATTGAAGAACAACCTCTACGATTTCTTGTTTTTCTACCGCAAAAACTGCATCTAAAACCTGCCCATCCAAATTAAAACCTTCTGCATAATGCTTAGGCGTTCTATCTACTGGACACATTTGATCATCAAGTAAGTATTGGTGCGTCGACGGAAAACTAACAGTCCAATCATTTTTGGTTTCACCTTCAATGCTGAAATATGGATGCCAGCCCAAGCTAACTGGGAGGTTTCCTGCACCAATATTATTAATTGTATAACTAAGTGTTAACCCTTTCGTATTTAAAGTATGCTTGATTAATAATTGAAATGGAAATGGATAACCTACATAACCGCCTTTATAAAGATATTCTAAGGTTAAAACAGCTTCAGTTTCTGATTCGGTAGTTTCATACACTTTGAAAGGAGAAGTGTACACAAAGCCATGAAGCGCATTTTTCAAACCCACTTCATTGAGGGGCAATTGATAACTAATACCTTCAAATTCATACTGACCACTTTTCACACGATTTCCCCAAGGAAACAAATGAGTAGAAGGATAGGATAATAAGCTCGAAAGTAGTTCTTCAGGAGTATTACCACAGTTGATGATTTTGTGCAAACCAGTCTCTGTTTTTAAGACTAATTGATGAATAATGCCTCCTAATTCTGGTAAAATGTGTACAGCTTCGTTGGTAGAAGGGTTTTGAAGAACATATTCATTGAATAGTCCAAAGGTACTTTGGGTGATTTTCATGAGAGTTTTTGAAATAGTTAGTAAGCAGGGTTGATGGATTATATCCTTCAAGAATACTGTTCCTACTTTAAGGTAAGTAAAAAGGATGCTTTCTGGTCTAGGACAAGACCAGAAAGCAAATTTAAGAGAGTCACTTTAAAGCACCAAATCTATTGGAATTTCATGCGCTGAATCCTAATAGCGTTCAAAATAGCCAACAACGCCACACCTACATCCGCAAAAACCGCTTCCCACATCGTAGCTAATCCACCAGCACCAAGTACCAGAACAAAGGCTTTTACCACAAAGGCCATCGTGATATTTTGCCATACAATACGTTTGGTTTCTTTTCCGATGATAATAGCAGTAGCTATTTTGAAAGGTTGATCATCTTGAATGACAATATCGGCAGTTTCTATGGTGGCATCGCTGCCCAAGCCACCCATCGCAATTCCTGCATCGCTTAGGGCAATTACGGGAGCATCGTTTACACCATCACCGACAAATGCCACCGTTTCATGCTGTGTCTTTATGGCTTTTACCTGATTGACTTTATCTTCTGGTAACAAGTCTCCAACGGCAGTCGAAATACCTATTTGTTGGGCAACATATTGTACCACTGTATTTTTGTCGCCACTCAACATGGTTGTTTTTACGCCCAACTTATGGAGTTGTTGTATTGCCAGAGAGGCATCAAGTTTGATGTTGTCTGCAATAGTAATATAGCCTACAAACTGACTAGCATAGCCAATTGCGAGTACGGTATAAACTATTTGAGATGGGTCAATATCATAAGTAATTCCCTTTTTTTCTAATAATTTAAAATTGCCAATAAGAATTTCTTCCCCTTCTATTGTCGCGCTGAGACCGTACCCTGCAATTTCTTCTATATTTTGGATATCGATACTATAATCAATTGGGCCAACATATTCATGGATTGCTGTGGCTACAGGATGCGTACTTTTACTTTCCAAAGCATTTACCAATTGTAAAAGTTGATTTTTGTCAAAATTATCCTTTATAATGACTTCCTGTACTTTGAAAACGCCTTCGGTGAGCGTGCCTGTTTTGTCCATTACAACATGTTGAATAGCCGCTAGGACATCTAAGAAGTTGCTCCCTTTAAACAAAATGCCATTTTTAGAGGCCGCACCAATACCACCAAAATACCCTAGTGGAATAGATATGACCAAAGCACATGGACAAGAAATAACCAAGAAAATCAACGCACGATATAGCCATTCTTGGAAATGATACTCAGCAACGAGCAAATAGGGTAGTAGTGTAATCGCTACCGCCAAACCGACCACAATAGGTGTATGAATATTGGCAAATTTTCGAATAAATAGCTCCGTAGGCGCTTTTTGCTTGGTGGCATTTTGCACTAAATCCAAAATTTTACTCAATTTACTATCCTGATATGCTGTAGTAACTTTTACCAAAGCAATCGAGTTTAGATTGAGCATTCCAGCCAATACGGGTTCACCTTTTCTCTTAGTATCTGGCTTACTTTCGCCAGTCAAGGCAGAGGTGTTGAAAGTGGCAGTTTCAGAAATAAGCTCACCATCTAGGGCTAATTTTTCGCCTGCTTTTAATTGGATGATTTCTCCTACTGAAACAGTAATGGCTTGTTTGACAATAGGCTGATTATCTATCAAAATGGTCACCGTATCGGGACGCTGGTCGAGGAGGCTTTTGATGTTGGATTTAGCTCTTTTTACTGCTATAGACTGAAAACTTTCGCCAACAGCATAAAACAGCATTACTGCCACTCCTTCAGGGTATTCGCCAATACCAAAAGCACCGATTGTGGCAATACTCATCAAGAGAAATTCAGAGAAAATGTCTTTTTTTAACATACTTTCCCACGCTTCTTTAATAACTGGCAAGCCCACTGGAATATAGGCTACGAAGTATAAAGTCATACGTATCCAACCCGTAAACCATGTAGGTTGTATCCAATGGTCAAACACTACCCCAATGACTAATAGAACGAAGGAGATAATGGCGGGTAGAAAAGAAACGTCTCCATCATGCGAGTGACCCGCATGGTCATGCTCGTGCTCGTGATGTTGATGCTTATGCGTATCGTGTTCGTCGTCATGGCAACAGGTATGACCATGTGACGTGTGCGTATGTTGAGTCATGAGATTTAGAATTTATAGAAACAGATAAATGCAATAACGATGCAGCTAAATCCATTGATTTTGAGCGTTATAAAAGCAAACGTTTTGCACAAATGTAGACCTAAAACTCATGCAACAGGGAATCAAAAAGGAAGAATATTTTGAGTAAATTCAAAATTTAGCAATGAAGAAACTTTTCTCATTTTGAATTTTAAAAGTATGCTTATGACCTATCTCTACATCAAAAAAAGCGGTCGAGAAATATTTTCGACCGCTTTTTGATGGCTATTATGTTATGTCTGACTTAGTTAAAAATGCAAAGCATTGCGTCTCGAGGACTAGAATACACTTATTCATTCAATCAAAAATCACTGAATTATGGGAAAATCTAAAAAATAAACTCATCAGCGATGGATACCTCTTTGAAAAATTGAGGATTTTGTTCCATTTGCGTTTCTCTTTTAACTTGGATTCCTGTCAAGTCAAAAACTCTTTCAAGGCGTTCTCCAGATTTTAGAAATTTCAATAATTGTGTCGTGTAAACCCCATTGCGACCGTATCCATTTTTCGCTTTATTGCCCCAGTCGGTTGCCATAGCGAGATATACGTTACCCGCATTAAATCTGTTGAGTTGAATAGGGCTAAAGACATTGGCATCCTTCCATGCTCTTTCTGTTTCAATATTGGCTCTAGCTTGAATCTGAAAGGGATCATTTCTACAGGCGTCCAAAACAATCAAATTATGCTTGGCTCCTCCTGTTTTGAGTCTTCTAAACAAAAAATCAATATTATAGGCAAAGTCATCCAAATCTTCAGGGCGCTTAAGTTGTGCATCTACAGGAATAATATATTTTTTGCCAGCAATTTCCATTCCGTGACCTGCGTAGAAAAAAGTGGCCATTTCAGCGCCAGTAATTTTTTCTTGAAAAACTTTAATAGCTTGTTTGACATTTTGCAAATTTGCGTCAACCAAGATCTTTACCTCAAAACCCAAAGCAGTCAATGCTTTACCCAAATCCTGAACATCATTTTTAGGGTTTTCTCCCAAACTACCGCCATAATTGTAGGTGCCATTTCCAATCAATAAAGCAATACGTCGTCCTTTAGTAGGCATAGGCGTGTTGGTAAGATAGGAATTAGAACTCATCACTTGGTTTGTTACAACAGGCAGTGGCGTTACTGGCATCGCGCTTGCAGGTGTAGTTTGTTTATTGCTAGTGGTTTTTTTGGTAATATTAACTGCATGAACAGGACTAATGCCCTGAATCGAGATATTTTGTGCCTCTGAGTCATATTTTCCTAGCATGAGCAGGAATAAAACTTGTAAACAAATCAGTATTCTCATGAGATAAGGATGATTTAGAATAATGCTAAAAATAAACTGGAAGTAAGGTAATGTTTAATAGGCGACGACATCAAAATGAGTAAATATAGCTCACATCTGTTATCAAATAAATACGGTATCCTATTTCTGTTTTTCCTATAGCTGATAGATAAATTTAGTGTTCGGTATAACAAATACGAAATCCAATAAAACATGATCTAAAATCGGGTGTGTGATAGTCTCGGCTTGAGGTCAATGTTTCTTTGGGTGACGACTCCCAACTTCCTCCTCTCACTATTTTACTATGTCCTTTTGATGGTCCTAGGGGGTTGTCTTTTTGGTTCTGATTGTAGTAATTTATCGAATACCAATCTGAGCACCATTCCGCTACATTGCCTGTGAGGTCATGTACTCCCAAATCATTAGGCGTATAAGAGCCAACGGGTGCGGTAAATACAAATCCATCTTGGTAACCCCAAAAAATCCTATCGCTACTTTTAGTCCATTTCAAGACTGATGCAGTGTTTTCGTCTGCAAGGTTACTCACTCGGATATTAAAGGGCTGATAATTTCCCCAGCTAAATTTTGTGTGTTTATCGGCGTTTCCTGCCACATATTCCCACTCAGCTTCGGTTGGTAGTCGGTATGTTTTTCCAGTAGCATTCTTCAGCCAATTACAATATGCTTGAGCATCGTTCCAGCTTACATGTACTACTGGGTGATTGTCTTCCATGTCAGACCGAGGACTTCCTGATGGGTCAAATCTCCAATTGATGCCTTTTTTTGTTTCCCATCTTTCGCCATTAAATATGTAGCTACCGCCCTTTTTTTCAGCATCTGTTTTATAACCAGTCGCATTTACAAATGCGCGAAAGTCGCTAACGGTTACTTCAAATTTGCTAATATAAAAGTTGTTGATTTTTACGTACCGAATAGGTTTCTCATCTTCTTTACCTTGAAGATTACCCATGGGAAATAAGCCTCCTTTGACTAGCAACATGGAGGTATTGATACTTTGAGGAAGGTTGGTACCGTAGACCCTTACTTTTAATTGACCCGAAAGGTTTTCTAGGTGAGTAAGTGGTAGCCAAACAATACGTTTGCCTTTACCTGTTTCTACAACTCCAAGGTCGCCATTACACGCATGCAATGGTACACTTTTCCATAGGGAGTTATTGATACTGTACTGGAGAGATATATTTTGTGCCCCACCATCTACAAGATCATAATCTACAACTACTTGGTCATTATCGATCTTATAATCAACATGTTGGATACTTTGGGCACTGGCATACATCGAACCAAACAGTAATAAGGCTGTAATAAGTTTCATGTATTAAAGTTAGATGCTACAAGTGTGGTTAAAGCTATTTTAATCAATATGGAAAGGCGCTATGTGCCTAGATATATCACTTTTGTGTCAAAATAGAGTAGCAGAGGAGTTAATAAGTTCGGATTTACTGTCATAAAAATTAATGGTTAAACTACTTTTAAATAGGAAGTCAATTTCGATAGCATTGTTATGCTTTAGGCTGTAAGCAGTGGGCATTAGGCAAAAAATATATTCATGGTTCTCTTAGGAATACTTTTGCTTGCATATTGCTTAGTGCCTGTTGCCTAGTGCCTAAAATAAAAACTTAAATATAATTTTGCACGATTACTTAAGTAATAGGAAAGATTATATTAATAGTATATCCGAAGTGTGATTTAGGTATAACCTTTTGATTATGAATACCTTCGAATAACTAATATACAATTAACTAATAACGTCTTATTACTTAAATAAAATTAGGGTAGATTATGTGGCGGAAATCTACATTTCTTTTTCTACGCCTAGTCCAAACAAAGCAAAATCGTACTTGACAGGGTCATTTTTGTCGAGCATTCTTAAGTTTTCCGTAAGCTCTAATGCCGTCAGCCAATCTGTACTTTGGCGCTGTATCAAGCCTAATTTTCGTGCCACGCGGTCGACATGCACATCGCATGGACAGATAAGTTGGGCAGGTTGGATACGATTCCAGATACCAAAGTCAACACCTTTGTCATCTTGGCGAACCATCCATCTCAAAAACATATTAATTCTTTTACAAGTAGATTTTCGTAATGGCGTTGCAATGTGTTTCTGGGTTCTTTGCGGATAGTCCTCCAAACTAAAAAATAGCTGATGAAAGCCAATCAGGGCATTTTCTGTTGTTTGGTCATTCTCGTGCAAAAATCGTGCAAAAGCATCTTCAAGAGAGTCATATTTTGCATAATATTCTTTAAACCATTCGATAAAATAGAGAGTGTCGGTAGAATTGAAGGTTCTATGCTTGAAATTAAGGAAACGTTTTAGGTCAGAAGATTGATGTTGGGTGATAAATTGATGTGGTGCTCCGTCCATCAAAGTAATCAGTTCATTACATTTATTGATGATGGTTTTTCGTTGTCCCCAAGCAAGAATGGAGGCCCAAAATCCCATAATTTCAATATCTTGTTTTAGACTAAAAGCGTGAGGAATACAGATAGGATCGTTGGGTATAAAATTGGGTTGGTTAAACTCTTGGAATTTTTCTTCCAAGAGTTCTATCACAAATGAGTTCATTCTGAGGAAATAGTAATTAAGTTAGTGGGCAAAATAGAATTTAAGATTGTTCTTTGGGCTTTCAGTTATCAGCTTTCAGCTTTCGGCGGAGGGCTTAGTAAAAAGCATGGATGTGGTTATTAAAAACCATTTTACACTCTTTGCCTTGCGCCTGTTGCCTAGTGCCTAAACACATACCTCAAATCTAATTCTGCACGATTACTTAAGTTAGTAGGCAAAATAAAATTCAGCTTTGGGGCCTAATGCCTTAAGCTGACAGCCTATAGCGAATTAATGCAATTTTGTTTTACACTAATACTTAAGCGCTTGCTATTTTTTGATTTTTGATGCTATAAAAGCAATGAATTTTGATGGTATGGAGAAAATCCAAACCAGTACAGTATATAAAAAAGCAAAAGTAGCAATAGCTGGAAAAGCTAATGTATAGAGGATATTAAAAATAATTCCTCCAGTTGTCAGTGGTCTTTTTTGTCTTGGCATAATATAAAAACAAACAAGGGATAGTTACTTCCGTAAATATCCCTTGCTCGAATTAAGGAGTCATATAATTAATTTCTGCTTTGATTCGTTTGTCAACGGGATTGAGTTTTTCAAAAGCCCGAGGCGATAATTTGATCACCACTTTGTCGGTACCAAGGTCTGGTAGTCGGCCAATAACTTTTACCCAAATACTTTGTCCATTAGCAACGTTTTTTACGTTGACTAAAGTTCCCACTGGAGCTGTACGATGCAAAGCTAGATATTTTCCTGATTTGTCTTCTACATCAATAAGCTCAGCCAAGCCTGTTTCAATAGTTTTCTTATATCCTGATTGCGAGCGACTTACTTCAGATGAGAGTTTCACGTCTGATTCAGAGGTACTTACTGGCGTCGTCGGTTGAGGGTTAGACGGAGCAGTTGGATAATTGGGCTGAACGTCTACTTTTTGAATAAAATTTCGTGCTTCTGTATTGTTTCTTTTGCTAGCTTCTGTGGGGTCGATAATGAGTACTTGACCCACTTCTAAATTATCAGAAGAAAGGCTATTCCACTTACGAACATCTGCTACTGCGATGTGATATTTTGATGCAATTCCATAGAGACTTTGGCCTGGCTCCACAAGGTGTGTAACCATTTTAGGACCGCCAGTATTACTTGGGCTGGTTTGTTGTGGTGGCGTTGTTGGATATTGCGGTGCTGGATCAACCTTACGAGGGGGTACTGATGCAGCAGGAGAACCTCCAAGGTTACGTAGAGTTCTGTTGTATGGGATTTTTAGAATGTCCCCTACTTTGATACCGTCTGGTGCACCGGGGTTTGCAGCCTTATATTCTGGCACATTGCTACCAAATCTTTTTACGATTGAGAACAAAGTTTGCTTAGGGTCCACTTTGTATTTAACAAAAGTTTTGTCTCCTTCTCTAATCAATCCCAAAGAATCTTTTACTACCTCTTTGGCTTCGGCAACAACAGTTGAACCTGTCAAAACCAAGCAGGTAAATGTTAATTCACTTAAGGATTTTTTAATTGAGCTCATAACCGTGTAATTGGCTTTTGTTCTTAACATATAGTAAAATTTCTGGTTTAACAGTGAAGGTGCCGAGACCTAATCCCTCTGATTCAGTAAGTAATTCGTTGAGCAATACTTCTTTACGATTGTTCACCACTAGAAGGTAATTCCAGAGTCTATTTTCTTGGTAAAGATAGTAAGAAATAATAATCTTGTCTTTATATTCTAAATAATCTACCCCTTTTTGAATATCAACATTTAATAAACGGTAAAGGAATCGATGAATTGCTGGAAAATACTCGTTTTGCTCAGTATAATGGACTGGTTGCAAATAACGATAGGGATGGCTGGAAAAATTATCTGATACTTGGGGTATATGCCCTGATAGTTCGCCGGTTTGTATGTTTAAATAATGTTTTTGGGTAACTTGAGGTTTGGTCTCTTCCGAAAACTCAATGATTTCTACTAGGTCATCGTTTAGTTTTCCAAGACTTTGCCACCATGTATTGATCGGGCTGGATTGCTTCCAAATCAATGCTGCATTGACTAAATCTATGCAGATGAGCTCCACTTTTCGAAGTGTTTCATTTCTTAGCTCTGCAACTAAATGGTGCTCACTAAGTTGGATATTCCAGATTTTTTCTTGAAATGTAAATGCAAATAGTTTTTTCACAAACAAGTAATTGATTAACGAAGAAAAAAGGTTTTAGGTATAAATAATATACCTCTAATTTTTGGCGAGACAGTGTCTGTATTGGCTTTTTTGACAAATACTCAAGATTTGAAATACGACCATCTGCCGACAAAATTAAGACTTTAGCGATAAAGTACTTTATTTATCAATACCCTTTCCTTAAATTTAAAGCCCTGATTGAAAAACGATTTTAAACATCTAGAATATCAACTAATAATCAATTCTGATGCCAAAAACGTATATGATGATTGCCTTTGAATAAATCTTGTTTTAAATAATACTTTTGTAAGTCGCGAAGGACTTTTTAAGTAACAACAAATAAGGCAAACTCTTGTTTAATTACGGAGAGAAATGTAAAATTAAGATCATTTTATTGAAAACTAGTGGTATGAAAATTCTTGGAATAATTCCTGCACGATATGCTTCTACTCGATTTCCTGCCAAACCCTTGGTGGATATTGGAGGGAAATCAATGATTCAACGTGTATATGAGCAAGCAAGTTCAGCAGAGGTATTGTCAAAAGTGGTAGTGGCTACAGACGATGAGCGTATTTTTGAGCACGTTCAGGCGTTTGGTGGGGCAGTAGTGATGACCTCAACGGAGCATCCTAGTGGTACAGACCGTTGTTTTGAAGCCTTGCAGAAGGTAGAAGCAGAGTTTGAAGAAGTATTTGATTATGTGATTAATATACAAGGTGATGAACCTTTTATTCAACCTAGGCAAATTGAAATTTTAGCTGGTTGTTTGGATGGAAATACAGAGTTGGCAACTTTGATTAAAAAAATTGAAGATCAAGTAACTTTATTTAATATCAATACACCCAAAGTGATTTTCAATGAATTGGATGAGGCTATTTACTTTTCACGCCAAACGATTCCGCATTTGCGTGGAATAGAGCCAAGTGAATGGCTCAATGCTCATAATTTCTACAAGCATATCGGAATTTATGCGTACCGAAGTGATATTTTAGGCAAAATTACCTCACTTCCGATGGCAGTTCTCGAAAAAGCAGAATCGTTAGAGCAATTGAGATGGCTAGCACATGGATACAAAATAAAGGTTGCCATTACCCCATACGATAGTTTTGGAATAGATGTACCTGCGGATTTAAAAGAGGCAGTGGAAAGACTTAAGAAATAATTTACTTCAGGTTATCAATAATGTTTTGATAACCTTTTTTATGCTCCAATGTTCTCCATCTATCAGGTGTCTTGTGACAATTCATTTCGCAAAGCAAATTTTAGATTAACTTCAAATAACAGACAACAATGAAAAAACTATTTTACCTAATTACCTTTTGCCTTACGAGCGGGGCTGGTATAGCTCAAAAAACACAAAACAACGAAGCGTTCGCACATACATTTTCGATAGTAGCCCGAGACCCGCAAACGGGTGATATGGCGGTTGGAGTTCAAAGCCATTGGTTTAGTGTTGGAACAACCGTATCTTGGGCCGAAGCAGGTGTTGGAGCTATTGCAACACAAAGTTTTGTTAATAAGTCTTTCGGAATAAGAGGTTTAACTTTGTTGAAATCTGGTAAAACAGCTCAAGAAACACTTGATATTCTTTTATCTGACGATGCTGGAAAAGAAGTTCGTCAGGTTGGAATTGCCGATAAAAACGGAAATGTGGCTGTACATACTGGCAAGAATTGTGTAGATTTTGCAGGTCATGTAAAGGGGACTCAGTTTTCAGTACAAAGTAATATGATGCTTACAGATAAAGTACCTGCTGCCATGGCAAAAGCTTTTGAAGCAAGTGCTAATTTACCGCTTGCCGAAAGAGTGCTAAAAGCTATGGAAGCGGCTCAGGCAGTAGGAGGTGATATTCGTGGAAAACAATCTGCTGCCTTATTGGTCGTAAATGCTACTGACACAGGAAAACCTTGGGATGATAATCATAAAGTCGATTTGAGGGTAGATGATCACGCTTTGCCACTAGTAGAATTAGCTCGATTATTGAAAGTGCAACGAGCCTACGAGCATATGAATGAGGGAGATTTGGCAGTGGAAAAAAACGATATGAAAAAAGCGATGGAGGAATATGGCGCCGCTATGAAAATGTTTCCTAATAACTTAGAAATGCAATATTGGACAGCAATTGCTTTGGCGAATAGCCATCAAATTGCGAAAGCAAAGGCCATGTTGAAAAAGATTTACGCAAAAGATACTAACTGGCTGGAAATGACCAAGAGACTACCCAAAGTAGGATTATTGACTGTTTCAGAAAAGGAATATCAACAGCTTTTACAGCGTTAGTTTTGTCCGAATACTCAATTTTATATACTAATCTTTACTATTTATCCTTTATAGAAGTGGAGTTGTTGAAATCCTTATTTAAACATCATTCCACGCTCTCAGCTTTTGTACATTTTTAATTTTATTGCTTAAACATCTTACTTTTATGAAAACTAAATTCTTATTTATTGCGCTTGTATTTGCTTTAGTATCTACAGTTAGTTACCGCTCGAATGCCCAATTATACAAGTCGGCGCTAGGTCTGCGTTTGGGTGCTGCCAATGGGATCACTTTCAAGACTTTTGTAAACAAAAATGCAGCATTTGAGGCAATTGGTACTTTCCGTTATCGTGGATTTGGCCTTACTGGCTTGTACGAGGTGCATGGAAGAGCCTTTAATTCTAGAGATTTTAACTGGTTTATTGGTGGTGGTGGTCACGTTTACACATGGGGTGACGACAGACCAAGTTGGTTGACTGGCGACAAACGTACCGTGTTGGGACTAGATGGTATTTTGGGGTTGGAAGGTAAAGTAAGAACAATTCCTTTGGCGATAAGTTTAGACTGGAAACCGACCGTCAACATCATCAATTATTCTGGATTTTGGGGCGATGAGTTTGCTTTATCTTTCAGATACACGTTTTAGAAATCAGAATACTTTACTGTAACTCTTCCTCAATGTTTTTGTGAAGGGCTTTGATTTTTACAATAATATCTTCATAAATATTCAGCACAAACATTCTATTTCTTTTGATTCTGTACAGGTCAAGAAGTAGAATGTTTTTTTGTTTGGTAGTAAGAACAATCGGGCTATTAATACCTTTTACTACACCTTTGGAATCAAAAGTCAAGTGTTCAGCAAAGGAGTCATTAAATTTGGCATAATAGTTTTTATGAAATTGTAATTCTGAATATTCCTCCTCTAATTTTCTGATAGAATTGTAGTCGTTTTCATATAGAGAAAGTATTTGAGACCTAAGTGAATCATTATCGATGATTTCTAATCCTTTCGACTTGAGCGTTTGATAGCCAGAAGAGTTTTGGGTTGAAATAAAATCACGGAACAATCTAAAATAGTAAACATTGGTCGAGTCATGATTGATAGGTAGTGAAAGGATAGCTTTTTGAAAGAAGGTAGTAGCCTCTATTCCCTGTTTATGTCCCAACATATTGAGCTCCATATCTTGAATGTCCTGTCTTAACCCATTATTGATTTCTGATAAAATCTTGATTTCTACATATTTATCTTTTCGAGTTTCATTCCAGCTGTCGAGTGCGAAGGCTGCAAAAACACCAATGAAGATAGATAAAAATTCAAATCCAAATTTTTTGATAGCGTCAATAGATATAATTTTTTTCATAAAATGATTTGATTCAGAGCATGATTGTAGGTATTAGTTTCGAATATTACGAGATATATCACTTATAAACAACAAGAGACATCTCGAATTTTTAAAATTCAGAATGTCTCTTGTTGTTTATAAATATGCTACATTACTTGTTCAACTAGCCTAGTTTACGACATATTTCCCATCCGATGCAATAGTCACTTTAGGAAGTTTGTGGGTAGTTTCGAAGTATTGATACCCTGGTTTTAGCCAAGACCAAAATTCAATTAAGTCATTATTGGTGCTAAATTCTTGTTTTAAGGCATTGTAATTGTCATCACTCAATTTTGTCGGGAAAATATGAACAGGAATATCATTTCCACTATTTTTTGCTTTGATTGCGAAAAGATACAATTCGTTGATAAGTTCGTCACCAACAGGGATACAGCCAATGGTCAAACAAGAACCGTGGATAAAGATATTATCGCCTGGGTTGACAGGGTCAGCAAATTTAAGGTCAGAAGCATTAGGATAACCTACTCTAAACGAAAGGATGTATTCACTTTGAGGATTGAAAGCATTTACGGTGTAAAAACCTTCGGGCATTTGTCTGTCACCTGAGCGGCGTTTAGGTCCTAAGACACCTGTAGTGGCACAAAAATCATAGGTTTTTGCCAAAGTATATTGTGCGCTTTCTTGGTTTTTGACCCAAACTTCAAGAACTCTTTCTTTCTTGAACGCCCTGATATACATATCATACTTTTGCGTATTGATACCTTTTGATTTTAATAAATCCTCCACAGCCTTTCCTTTGAGTTTGACAGCTTCGCGTACACGCGGGAACTGTAATTGTTTTGTGTAAAAAGAAGGATTTGTCTGAGCAAAACCTCCAAAGCCTAAAAGTGTAATAAAGGCTAGGAAAATGTGTTTCATGGTTCGGATTGAATATTAAAGGTTCAAATAAATTTAAAAGTCAATTAGTAAGCTTATGACGTGTTTATGTGTGAAAGTCTCACAAACAAGGTACAAAAAAGTGTGCAAAAGTCAAGGAAGAGTCAGAATTCCTTAAATGCCAAATTTAATAGTTGACATCAGATTTTCTCAAAAATATTTTATTGAATTGACCATATAGCGTAACTTTCCAGCTTCAAAATGGAATCCAATACACAACAATGATTACAGCCTCTTATTTGAAAAGTACCTTGTCGGAAGAATTTCCCCCACAAGATTGTAATATATTTCTGAAAGCACTTTGGTATGATGCGAAAGGCGATTGGGAATCCGCTCATGAAATAGCTCAGTCAAACGAAGGAAGTCAACCCTATGATCGCTTGCACGCCTATCTACATCGCAAGGAAGGCGACAACTGGAATGCCAATTATTGGTACTCACGTGCCAAGTCCAAAATGCCATCCTATTCATTAGAAAAAGAATGGGAAAACTTGGTGGTTGAACTACAACGATAGATTTAATTTTTTAATTACGACTTATAAATGACGAAAATTACCCAATATATAGAAGAAGCAAAAGGGAAAACACTCTTTTCAATTGAGATTATTCCTCCTGTGAAAGGTGAAAGTATTCAAACATTGATGAATAATATTGAGCCTTTGATGGAGTTTCAGCCTCCTTTTATTGAAGTTACCTATCACCGAGAAGAATTTATTGAAAAGGTCATCAATGGAAGAATCGAGAAAATACCTACTCGTAAGCGCCCTGGAACGGTCGGAATCTGTGCTTCGATTATGAACCGATTCAAGGTAGACGCGGTACCCCACGTGATTTGTGGAGGTTTTACACAAGAGGAAACCGAAGATTTTTTGTTTGATTTACATTACATTGGTATCGATAATGTATTGGTGCTACGTGGTGACCCTGTGAAAGGGAATGCTGCTTTTGTGCCAGAGAAGGGAGGCCATGCTTATGCTAGTGAGCTACTAGAACAAGTGGTAAGTATGAATCAAGGAAAGCTCTTGCATGAAGAAACCGAAAGCACCCCGACGAATTTTTGTATCGGTGTGGCAGGCTATCCCGAAAAGCATTTTGAAGCTCCCAATTTCCAAGTCGACTTTGAGTATTTGAGAAGAAAAGTTGCATTAGGAGCTGATTATATCGTCACTCAAATGTTTTTTGACAATCAAAAGTATTTTGATTTTGTGAAAAAATGCCGTGAAGAAGGAATCAATGTCCCAATTATCCCAGGACTTAAACCTTTGGCAACTCGTAAACAATTGACTGTATTGCCAAGAATATTTCACTTGGATATTCCAATAGATTTGGTCAATGCTGTAAATGCTTGCAAATCGGATAAAGATGTCAAGCAAGTGGGTATCGAATGGTGTATCCAACAGTGTAAAGAGTTGATGGATTTTGGTGCGCCAATTTTACATTTTTACACGATGTCAAAATCAGAAAGTACGCAAAAAATTGCTCAAGCTATTTTTTAAAAATAGTAAATAAAAACTAAGGGAAAGGTAGGCTTCTTGGAGTCTGCCTCTTTTTTTTAGGGTCAATTCATTAGCGGAAAGCTGTTTTCAAAACCATTTAAACAGTTTCATCATGAATTACTCAAAGAATCCAAGTTACTTGATTATTTTTGAGACAATAGAATCCAAATTAATTACAAACTCCTTTAAGAGATAGTTGTCATACATGGTAATACATTTACAATCCTTTATACGATTTATAGTACAAAAGAGAAAAATATTTCTTGGACTGGCTTTGCTAACTTTTAGTATGGCTTTTTTGGTCTATTTTTTAAGTGAAAAGGGACCCGTAAGTGCTACCGAAGATAAGTATCTGTATGACGTTCAGCAGAAGGTACAGGAGGAAGTAAATGTTTCGCAGGAAGATTTACGTAAAATAATCGCTACGCTACAAACACTAGGGCCTAAACCTCAGTTTTCTCAATTTGCTGTTCACTCGACACATCCGTATTTTATTTTTAAGAATCACGCTCTGATTTATTGGTCAGATTCAAAATTTGTTCCTGAATATGAAAAAGTAAGAGGTACTTATACGGTTCGTTCATTTGAAATCGACAGGAATAAATTTGTGGTAAATCATGCGCAAACAGGTGAGTATGAAATATTTTCGCTGATAGAACTGTTTCGATTATACGAGTCAGAAACCAACCATTTGAAATCTACCTATAATCCTGCGATTTTTTCGATAGACCCACAAAATTTAAGTGTCGAGAAATCTACGAATCCTCACCTAAACATTCATACAGAAGATCAGATATTTTTATTTGTGGTTACCCCACCCAAGGCCGATAGCCTAAAAAATCAATCAATTCCTGTCAATGTCATTGTGCTAGGTGTATTGGGGTTATTTTTATTGACCATATTTGTATTGAGTCTGATTTGGGTATTCAATCATGAGCACCAATATGAGAAGGCTTTTTTGCTTTTAGTTGTTTTTTTAGTGGGATTGAGGGGTGTAATGCTGTTTTATTCCTTGCCTTTTATTTTTTACGAAAGCAACTTGTTTAATCCCAAGTTTTATGCTTCATCGGCTATTGTACCTTCTTTGGGTGATTTAATGCTCAATTTGATAGTAATATTTTTCTTGTTGTTGTACTTGGTGAATTATTACTACAAAATGAAATTCTATCTGTGGGTGATGCACGTTTCTCAAAGTCTAAAAATAACCATTGCCAGCATTTTTGTCTTTCTGAGTTTTTACATTTACAAAAGCCTCTATTTTGTACTAGTCAACATTTATATCTTCTCGCAATACCGACTAGATCTGTCTCTCAGTATTGATTTTTGGGACAGGCCTCTCAAAACCTCCTGTATTGGTATATTTTTGTTGGTAAGCTTAGTGTATTTCCTAGCGACGCATGTGCTTATCAACTTATTTATCAAGCTTTTACGTTTGACAAAGCCAATGGTTTATATGGGCTTGTTGCTTGTGACGTCTTTGCTTTCCATGGTGTTTTGGGCTTTGTTATTAGATATTGGAATAGGGGTGTTGAGCTTACATGGCTTGTACATAGGCCTGATTTGTTGGATGCAGTTTCCACGATATCTCTATACTTTTCGATATCAAACGACAATCTATTTCTTTTCGGCGTCAATTATTTGTGCGGCTATGGCCACCAATGTGGTTTATAAACAAGCCAGTCGGAGAGATTTGGTAATGAAACAACAATTAGGGAAAAAGTACTTAGCAGAAAATGATGAGATAGGGGAGTTTCTACTGAGCAAACTTGTCACTCAAATTAAGGAAGATACAACTCTGATGAAAATTGCTCGAAAAGCGCTTTTACCAAGAGAACAAGTACAGAATTATGTCAAAAAATCATTGTTAGATAACTACTTTGATTATTATGATGTAGAAATATCGGTATTTGACCCAGCTGGTAATTCGCTTACAAATGTAGAAGGATCTTCTAATTATGCAGCGTACGAAAAGGAGTATAACAAACCCAAATATAAAACCAATTACCCTGACTTATTTTTCATTAATGAACCTCGCAATGGGTTTGTAAAACAGTATGTTGAGTTTGTTCCATTAGAGACCAATTTTGATGAAAAAGTAGGATATATCGTGCTAGATTTGCGTGAGCGTGATGGTATCACAAAAGATGCTTTTTCTGATTTGACGATGTCTGATGGCTCCCAGCTGGAATTAGGTAATTTTAGTTTTGCCGTTTATGAAAACGGACGCATTGTGAATTCAGGTGGGAAAGGGTATAATTATGAAAGAAAAATGCCTTTATCTGTCTTAAATAATCCTTTTTTATTTTCTGAAGGTATTACTTACAGCGGATTCAAACACTTGGGTGTAACTGGTAAAAATAATCGAAAAATTATCGTTTCGTCAGAGGAAATGACGCCTTCTGGGCTATACTCCAATTTTTCATTCTTGTTTTTAGTATTAGTAGTTACCATTATTTGTGTGATGTTGCTGTATTCGGTTCGATATGGTTTTACTCGTATGAATGTAAGTTTGGCAACCAAGATCCAGATTTATTTGAACGTAGCATTTTTACTCCCTTTGATTTTAGTGGTGGGGATTACCTTAAGTATTATCGGAACAAAATTGGCTGAAAGTCAATCTCAGTCCTATCTGAGTCAGACCGAAAATGTAAGTATCAGTGTATGGCCAGCGGTGGATAAATATGCTCAGGGCAAAATGAGCGAAGAGTTTTTGTCGGACACTTTAACAAAAATTGTTTCGAATAGTAAAAAGTTTGTAAGCATTTTTGATACAACAGGGAAGTTACTAGCAACAAACAAAAACCTGATTTATAGAACCAATATGGTTTCAAAATTCTTGAATCCACTGGCCTATATCAAGTTGATGGAAGAAAAGGAGCTAAAAGTAAGTTTGAGCGAACAACTAGGTAATTTGACATTTACGACCTCCTTCCTCGGAATACGTTCGAACGAGGGGCGCCTGTTAGGAATTATTAGTATCCCTTTTTACGATGCGAAAGTGTGGTATGAGAAAGAAGTAAGTGCTGTAATTGGGTCATTATTAAATGCCTTTACCACAATTTTCGTGATACTATTACTCTTATCATTCTTTGCCTCTAATGCGCTTACGGTTCCTTTACGGATTATTACCAATAAATTACGAAAAATAGATTTGAGTAAAACCAATGAGGCATTAAGCTGGCGCTCTGACGATGAAATAGGCGTTTTGATAAAAGCTTATAACCAAATGCTAGTCAAGTTAGAGGAATCTAAAATTGCTTTGTCAGACTCCAATAAGCAGTCAGCTTGGCAACAAATGGCAAAACAGGTAGCACATGAAATCAAGAATCCTTTGACACCAATGAAGTTATCCTTGCAATTGTTGCAACATAAGCTTTCGCGTGGAGTAACGATTGATGCCGTTCAAATAAAAGACCAGATAGATTCGCTTACGGGTCAGATAGATAACTTGTCTTACATTGCTAACTCTTTCTCAGATTTTGCTCGAATGCCAATTCCTAAGCAAGAGGTTTTTGACATTGTCGCAGAAGCTACCATGGTGATTAATCTATTTTTGGAGGACAAAACCATTCGTTTGATTAAGGATATTCCTGCAAATTCAATTTATGTGGTTGGAGATAGACATCTTACAGGAAATATTATTAAAAACCTGATTGTAAATGCCATTCAATCAGTGCCTTCGCACCGAAGTCCTATTATTACGGTACGCCTTATTAGAGGAATCGAGGCCATAACGTTTAGTGTAACCGATAACGGTATAGGTATCCCAGAAGAAGACCGCAGTAAAATTTTTATGCTTGATTTTAGCACCAAAGAACAAGGTTCTGGCGTGGGACTTGCACTGGCAAAATGGGTTGTGGATAATGCCAAAGGTAGCATTTGGTTTGATACACAAACTAGCACAGGTTCGACCTTCTATTTTACCTTACCTTTGAATCAATAAACTCGGTGGGTAATATCCACAAAAATAAAAAGAGATCGGAGCTTAGCTCCGACCTCTTTTTATTTCTCATCATCCAATTTAACGTGGCCCCAGTTTTCACCAGAACGAATACGGTTAAGTTGGGTATGAGTGATGCCAAATTGCTTTGCAATCATTTTCAGACGGTTTTTGTCTGAGCGAAGCATCTTTTTAATCATCAAAACCTTACTTTCTGTGAGTTTGTAGTTTTTGGTTCTTCTTGGAATAACTTTGTCTCTCACAGCTGGATTATCACGGTTATGAATGGTCATTTCATCACGTGTAACCCATTTCAAATTTTCCCAGTGGTTGTTAAGCTTGTCGTGGTCGAGGTGGATGACAAATTTCTTCTCATCCGAGTCTTTTTTCAAGAAAAACTCAGCCACAAGTTTATGTACATAGCGATTCAAGGACTTATTGCCTCTTGCTCTGATATTCAATGATTTATATCCTTGAATTTTTGAGCCAGCAATAATTTCGCCATTTACAGGGTCATTTTGGAAACTTTTAAGTCTTCCATAGTTGGATACCTGATAACGAGGAGGATTTTCTACTTCAGTGAACGGAATATCCACCCATTTCTCGTTCCAGAAACTACTGATTTTGTTGATTTTCAACGCTGTTTTCTTTTCTGTCATGGGTGTAAAGATTAAGGATTATACAAATAACAACAACTAAACCTATTGTACAATTGGTTTGTTTCTAATCAATTAAATTTTGTAAAGTAAGTAACGTAATTAACATGATTTATAGGCTAACTTCTTGAGGTTTCGAGCGTATGCTACTCATCTAGCATCATTAGGTAAATAGGTGAAATTTAAGAAATTTTACCCGTCATAGACTTTATGCTTTAAACAAAAAGAGTCAAAGTATTTCTTCCGAAATGATAAATACATTTTGCCTAATGCCTAGGGCTTGTAGCCTAAAACTTGTGAACACAATACTTAATAAACCTCATTTAATAACTATAAATCAAACATGGTCAAAGATAATTGATTTATTGTAGCGAGCAATCTAACTATAAGATTACGAGAGTTTGTCGTTTTATTGGGTTAGGTCTAATCAAAATAAAGCACTCTATGATAACTCTACAACTAGTGATTTTGTTTCAAGCAATTCGTCATAAATATAACGAACTGCTTGAGTAAATATATCAAAATTAGAATTAAAAATTGCTTATAATTCAAAAATTTTACACTCTCCTGCTAACAAGCTATTAACGATAAATACACCGTTTGATTGCGTAACATTTTGTAATGGCGATGCAAAAGTTGAAAAAATATTTTTGAGTTCTGTACCGATTAATGCTCCTTTTAGCTCAATAGCCGTAATATCTTGCTCAATATCTAGGTTTGCAAGAAATACGTAGTTGCCAAGTCCTTCAATTTTCCAAGCGATTACTTTATGTTGGTTTTCTGCTGATGGACTAATCAACCAATGTATTTTTTGATGAATTATCTTAGGCATTAGCTGGTCTGCAATTACCTTTATTTGCTCTAAATTATGGAATAACGTTCCATTTTTCCCCCATATATACGGTCCGTGGGTAGCTTTGGGTCCTTCGTCGAGCTGAAAAACATATAATTTTGTATAATTTTCGTTTGGTGCAGGTACAGGATGTGGGTCGCGCTGTTCGTAACCCAGACTCATGTACGAGGGCATATCCGTTAGAAATAATGCCATGAAAAGACGCAATTCGTTTCCTTTTAGATAAAATTCATCAAAACGAGGGTCGTCCTTATCAGCGGTCATTATTGTAAAATTAGGCGCAAAACTACGCGTTTGTGCCAATTCATGATAACGAGCAAATTCTGCTATAAATCTTGGCGAACCTACTACCATCGACTGTAAGTCACCAAGGGTAGAATCTGTATCTGAACCTTCCAAATGTTCTTCTTCAACTCCATACGCCATTTCGTTGGGAGGAGCCAAGAAGCTTTCTGCAAAATATCCAAACGAAGGCTTGTGTTGTCGAATAAAATGTTTGATGTATTTATGAATATCGTAATACAAATCAGGATTTTCAGGCGTGCCTTCTGGGCGCATTTGTACGTGTGACATATCGCCACGCATAAAATCAAAATTGAAATCGAGCGCAAAAGATAGGTAACGATTAGCTACATACTCCCAAACTTCTACACGAGGTTTTTCAAAGTCTATTTCCCAATCTGCATTATTATTTTTAGCTTCATGAAGCTTAAATCTACCCAAAGGCCCAAAAACACGAGACATCGCTTGTGGCTTAGCAATAACATAATCGCGCCATACTCTTCCGTCTTCATCAACTGTTTTTGCCTCGTCGTGTGGGTCTACTGCCAAACCGCGATATGGTGGTGCCATTGTGGCAGGCACAGGCTCATAACCTTCTTCAAACAAATAGCTGATAAACTGATTACGGCGCCCATTTCGTCCCCAGAGATCTTTTTTCTGACCAAATAATACTAATATTCGATCTGATTCACTGATTTGAGTATTGTCAAAAAATGCCTGAACATTGTCTGGGTAAGGGATATCGACCGAAGCACCTACTTTTTGTAAGAACTCAAAAATACGTTCCTGAACTTTTAGATGTAAATTTTCTTCATGGTTTAAAATCTCGAATTCTTTTCGTTGTAACCATTCAAAATACTGAGGGTTGGCAAGGGCGATTTCCGAATAACGATCAGTATGTGGAATCACGTCCATGCCCACAGTTTTGCCTAAAGCATGTAAGATATTGACTACCACTTTCAATTGCTTTTCGACAGTATCCAAATGAGGATAGTAGCTTGCTAATTCGGCATCATAGAACTCAGGATTGATGTTCCAACCAGCCATACCATACAAACTTGCGACTACACCACATTCCCAAATAGGCAATAAGTGAATTGAAGATTGTGAAGCAGGCAACGTGAGAGAGTACTTTACTACATTCCAAAAGCTCTGAATCGTTCGAACATTGATACCAACCATATTTACCGTTTTGAGCCATTGTCCATCAGGCAATGACTTTACAGGACTATCTACGGTATTGTTGGGATTAATGGCTTGATAGAAAGTGGCTTGTCCCAACTTTCGCTCTAGTAAATAAGCTATTTGGGCGGTTGGAATCTTAACGGCCAATTCGGGCAAAAGATGCGGTATAAATTGACTTTGCCCATTGAGATAGGGCGCAATTAAGTGCTGCTGATTGTTTGCCCATAGCTGGCAAAAATCATCATGTGTATTTGGGATATTCATAGATTAATATAAAAATGGATAATGGAACGTAACAAATGTCAGTAATACTGAAACTATTAGTTCTCTTAAATTTGTTTTAAAAGTAAACAAATTCTTGAAAATTACATATTTTTTGCCTTTGATATTACTTCGAGTAATATAGTAAGGGAATGATATATAAATACTTATGGCAAAAAAAACATTGGTGATTGGCGCAACGACCAATTCTGCAAGATATGCCTACATCGCAACCAATATGCTCTTAAATCACGGGCACGAAGTAGAGCTTTTGGGAATAAAAAAAGGAGAAGTCGCTTCTATTCCTATTCAAAATGGTTTTCCTAAGTTGGAAAATATAGATACCGTTACTATGTACATCGGTCCACAGCATCAACAGGAGTATTATGACTATATACTTGGATTGAATCCAAAACGTATTGTATTCAACCCCGGCACCGAAAATACTGAGTTTGAAACTTTGGCACAAAGTAAGGGTATAGATGTGGAAGAAGCTTGTACCTTGGTATTACTCTCGACAGGACAGTATTAATTTGAAAATTTGAAGATTTGAAAATGTGCTAATTGGGAAATTTAATGATAATTGAAAGGATTGATAAAAAATATGAGGTTGTTTAGCTCTATTTATCGACCTTATTCTCTATCTACGAAACATTTTCAAATCTTCAAATTGACAAATCTTCAAATTGATTAGTCTTCAAATCAGCATACCTTCAAATCAAGTATTTACCATCTAATTAGTGCGGAGCCCCATGTGAAACCACTTCCGAAAGCCGCCAGACATACCAAATGTCCATCTTTAATTTTCCCCATTTCCCAAGCTTCACTTAAGGCAATTGGGATGGATGCTGCGGTGGTATTGCCATATTTTTGGATATTATTCATCACTTTTTCTTCTGGCAAGCCCATTTGCTGGCGCACATACTCCGAAATACGAAGGTTGGCTTGATGTGGCACCAATAGGTCAATATCTTCTGGAGATAAATTGTTTTTATCCAAAGCTTCTTTAATTACTTCTGGAAAACGAACTACGGCGTGTTTGAACACCATATTCCCATTCATAATCACCTCTCCAGTATTTTTATCTTCGAACAAATCATCATAAAAACGCTTTGGACGGCTACTTCCAGGGTCTTTTACGTACAAGTCTTCGGCATACGTACCATCGGCGTGTAAGTGCGTCGAAAGAATTCGATGCGAGGGGTCGGTAGTTGCTTGTACGACTGCTGCACCTGCACCATCGCCGAAAATAACCGCTACACCTCTTCCTTCGGTGGTATGATTAAGAAAGGTAGATTGTATTTCAGCACCAATGACCAAAATGTTTTTATACATTCCCGAACGAATAAATTGGTCTGCTGTTGAGAGCGCATATACAAATCCAGAGCATTGGTCACGAATATCTAGGACACCCACGTTTTGCATGCCCAAATTGCGTTGTAATACAAAGCCTGGCCCTGGGAAATAGTAGTCGGGTGTAATCGTAGCGTAAACAATAAAATCAATTTCCTGAGGCGTTAGCCCAGCACGTTCGATGGCAATTTTAGCGGCTTCGGTAGCCATTGAGGCATTCGTGTCCTTGCCGTAAGTAAAATATCGACGTTCTTTAATACCTGTTCGCTCGGTAATCCAAGCGTCGTTGGTATCCATAATGCTTTCGAGGTATTGATTAGAAATTACATTTTCAGGAACGTAATGTCCTAGCCCCACAATTTTTGAATAATACATATTTTGCCAAGTGAATTAGTTTGTTGTTGATATTAAAGAAAAATAACAAAAGTGTATTTTTCTTTTGAAAATTTCCCCCTTACTGCTTTACTTAAATATTTGTGTAAAAGTAGGAAAAAATTATCTTTTTCGGTGTTGGTGCATAGCTAAACAAAAAGTAATTCGAAATCCATCTTACCTAAAATATAAAGAGCTTCTTTCAAACTTTTGTTTAAAAGAAGCTCATTTCGTGATTTTGGAAATAGTTACTTTTTCTCTCCCATCAAATTATCAGCAATCGAAATCAGGATATAGATAAAGATAATCAATGGAATAGCAACGAATTTGAAGACCAAAATTAATGCTAATGAAAGTATTAAGAAGATATATTTGACTTGATTAGATTTCCAATCAAAGTTCTTGAATTTCAAAGCAAAAAGCGGTAGTTCTGCTACCAACAAATAAGACATTACAATTGAATAAATAATCAAAACATTGTAATTGAGCACATAATCACGGTATTCGGGATGATACACCAAAATCAACGGCAACGACGCCACTACCATGCCATTGGCTGGCGTAGGCACTCCAATGAACGAATGACTTTGGCGGGTATCTACATTGAATTTTGCTAATCGTAATGCCGAAAATACGGCTAGCGCAAAAGCAATATAAGGTTTATAAAAACCAAATAATCCTACAGTACAAGTTCCCGTTGTACAACTTCCTTCGATAAGCTTTAGCATGATAAAGGCTGGTAAAACACCAAAAGTTACCATGTCTGCTAAGGAATCCAATTCTTTACCGATGGGAGATTGCGCATTGACCAAGCGAGCAATAAAGCCGTCGAGCCAGTCGCAGACTAATGCCACACCAATGAGGATTGAAGGCAAAATTAATTTATCAGGCTGGTTGATAAAATCTGGCGTGGGAAGAACAATATTTAACCCAAAAATCCCACAAAGTAAATTTCCACATGTGAGAGCATTAGGGATATGATTTTTGATTGAAAACATGCTGTGTTGTGCTTAAAGTCTGACAAATGGATTATTCTTTTTCTCAAAACCAATTGTCGTACTTGATCCATGACCAGGGTAAACTACGGTTTCGTCGGGAAGTGTGTATAATTTTGTTTTAATACTTTTTTCTAAATCGGCGAAGCTACATAGAGGTAAGTCAGTACGCCCTACGCTGCCTTTAAATAATACATCACCCCCAATAACAAAGTTTTGCTCTTGGGCATAGAACACTACGTGCCCAGGAGCGTGTCCTGGCGTAAAGAAAACCTGTAAAGTGCTATTGCCAAAACTTATATCTTTCCCTTCCTCCAAATACTCATCCACTGAAGCATGCTCATAGGCAGGAAATCCCCAAAATGCGGCTCTATCAGGTGCTGAATTTAACACTGGAATGTCTTTTTCGTGTAAAAAGTAGCTAATGCTATAGTTTCTTTTGATGAACGCATTACCCAAAATATGATCGATATGAGCGTGTGTATTGAGCAATTTAACAGGTTTTAGCTTTTTCTCCGAAATAAAATCTGTTAATGCCTTACGTTCCTCATACACATGACAACCCGGATCGATGATGACACATTCTAAAGTTTCGTCCCATAGAATGTAGGTATTTTCTTGGAAAGGGTTAAATGTAAATATTTCTATCTGAATCATTTTCTTGTAAGAATAAGTCTATACTGACAAAGTTATAAAAATTAAGTAAAGTTATTAGTTAACAGTATATCAGTGATTTGAATGAATACCTAAGTTAGTGGGCAAAATAGAATTTAAGATTGTGCTTTGGGCTTTCAGGTATCGGCTTTCGGCAGTGGGCTTTGTAAAAAGCATGGCTGTGGTTAATAAAGAGCATTTTAACACTCTGTGCCTAGTGCCTGTTGCCTAGTGCCTAGACTCATAGCTTTAATTACCCATTTGTTAGGCGCTCATTAAAAACATCGTTGGCTTTTTGTGCAAATCAGGCTTTTGTTTTTTCCATTCCGAAATAGTTTTGGTTTGGATAAACTCATCCTCTGCACTTACATTACTGGCAATACAAAGTTTGATATTGCCTTGACAAGTTTGTAAAATATCTTCCAAAAATTGATTATTACGGAAAGGAGTTTCCATAAATATCTGCGTTTGGAGTTTCTGGGCGCTCTTTTCTAAATTTTTTAGAGACTTTTGTCTTTCAATTTTGTCAATCGGTAAATAGCCATGGAAAATAAAGGATTGACCAGAAAAACCCGAAGCCATCAAACCCAGAAGGATAGAAGATGGTCCTACAAGCGGACATACCCTAATACCCATTTCATGGGCTATTTGTACGGCAACAGCGCCAGGGTCTGCTACACCAGGGCAGCCTGCTTCTGACATGACGCCGATAGATGCATCGGCAGGAATTTGTTTAAAATAGGAACGAACCTTATCAACGGTAGTATCTTTATCCAATTCAAAAAATACTAATTCGTCAATAATCTTGCCCAATTTGAGTTCGCTGATACAACGACGAGCCGTTCGAATATTTTCTACAAAATAATAATTGGTATGTTTTACCACCTCCAAGATTTGAGGAGCCAACACCTGATGTGCCGTATTGGGCGCCATTGTGGTTGGGATAAGATATAAAGTCTTCATGGAGGGGATTATTGTACAAATTCTCGTGTAATTCTAATAAATTCTTGAGGGTTGTCTGCCTGCACCCAGTGGCCTGCGCCCTCGACAGTGACTAATTCGTAGTTAGGGAAAATTTCCCAAATACGACGTTCGTCTTCTGGTTGGATATAGTGCGATTCGGAGCCACGGACAAATAGTACTGGTTGGTCTACCACATGTTCGTTGTCTAATTCGTGACCAACAACATCAATATTCTTAGAGATTACAGGTACATTGATTCTCCAATCAAATTGATTGTCTTTTTCTGGGTTTCTCCAAAGGTTTTTAATCAAAAACTGACGTACCCCTTCTTTTTCCTCAAAGCGTTTTAAAATTTCGTTGGCTTCGGTGCGACTACTAAGATTAGGAAGGTCAACGGCTGCCAATCCTTGTAAAATCATGTGGTGATGTACAGGATAGAATTTTGGCGCAATATCGACCACCATCATTTTTGAAAATGAATCTGGATAATTGAGTGCAAATTGCATGACGGTTTTTCCACCCATTGAGTGACCGATAATTACTGGATTCTCGATTTGGTGATCGTCGATAAATTCTTTTAAGTCGGCAGACATCACTTCGTAATTGAACTCATCACTTTTTGGCGATTGTCCATGATTACGCTGGTCGACCATATACACCTGATAAGTGTCGGCCAAAACTTTTCCGATGGTAAGCCAGTTGTCCGACGAACCAAAAATACCATGAAGAATAATAATCGCTTGGCCAGTTTCGCCAGCTTTTCTAAAATATAGTTTCATTTTCGAATATGTGAGCGTTCAACGAAATATACATTCCGAGTGAAATACGCTTATCTGCTAAAATCTAGGAAGGAAGATTATTTGTTTTTTTCTGCAAAGATACGACTTACCTCGACAGGGTAATCAGTAATCATTATATCTAATTGTAGACTTTGTGCTAAATCCTGATAAAATAATGACTCAAAAGGCTTAGGGTGATTTTTAGCGTTTTCGTTACAATCTGCCATGAGACGAACACCTTTTGCTTTTAAGTCAGCAATGACAGACACAGGCGTTTGAGGGTTGACATAGGCAACAAGCTGTTTGAAATCAGGCTGAAATGCAAGAATATTTTTCCAATCTTCTTCATTTCTTATTAGCGCAGAAATATTTGTAGTCGTCGAAAGTTGAAAAACCTCTTTGGTATCTTCAGGTTTGAAAGTGAGAAAAAGCACTCTCGAATCGAGTTTGTATAGGTTTACAGCATCGTACACTTTTTTCCAAGAAGTTCCTTTAACATCAAGCATCAACCAAGCCTTTGGATGGTTTTTGAGCCAAACCAACATTTCATTGAAAGTAGGAAGCGGTGTTTTGGAAATATTTCCTAGACTATTTTTCAAAAAAGTTTTTGAAAGTAATGAATCATTGGATGTTTTGATGAGTCCTGTTGCAGTTGTAGTTCTCTCAAGAGTTGTATCATGCAAGATAAAGAGAGAACCATTGAGGCTTTCTCGAACGTCTAACTCAAGAATAATAAGAGAGGAGTTGGCATTTTGGTAGGTATAGTCAAAAAGTGGGGCGCTATTTTCAGGAAAATTTTGATAAAATCCACCACGGTGCCCACAGATTTTGAGATTTTGTGTAAAACTTTTTAGACTACTAAATAGTAATACAATAGAAGTGATCAGGAAAATAAAATTTCGAGCAGTATTCATTCCTCAAAAGATTTTTAAAAGTGTTTGTTGAAAAGATTGATGGAGCTGTAGAAAGCAAAATAAAATTTAGATAATATCATCGTTGGAATTGACTTGACATGTAGCAAATTTAAAACCTTTATCATGAAATATAGGTATATACATCAATTTTAAAGAATCTTTAAAAAATACTAATCTAATAGATTAACAAAATCTACTTGCTTTTAAATTCCTTTAGTTAAACTGTTTGTATAAAAATTAGCATTATTTTAAGAGGTCTGATGGCCAAAACTTATAAATCAGTACCTTACAGTAAGGAAATTTACATTCAGTTAATTTTCGAATTTTGTTGTTACTAATTTTTTGTTGTTATTTTGTAGCCAAATCATCCATTCAGTTTCTAACTAAATTCCAAATTCACTATGTTGAAAAGAATCTTTACCACTAACGTAGTTTTGACATTGCTTTTTGCAGTTGCTGCTACTATTTCAAGTGTACAGGTTTTTGCACAGGTTACATCTTCATCTATTACTGGTAGTGTAGTAGATGCAAAGGGAGAAACTCTTCCAGGAGCCTCTGTAATTGCTATTCACACCCCATCAGGCTCACGCTATGGTGCATCAACAAACTCAGCAGGTCGTTTTACATTGCCAAGTGTGCGTGTAGGTGGGCCTTTCAAGATTACAGTTTCTTTTGTTGGTTACAAAACAGAAGAATTCACAGAAGTTTATACTACATTAGGTGTTGCGACATCTTTGAACATTAAGTTGTCAGAAGAAGGAAAGCAACTTACAGAAGTAATTGTAAAAGGTGACAAAAATGATGTGTTTAGTTCTTCAAGAACTGGCGCAGCGGCTTCATTCTCAGGACAAACGCTTTCGACTTTACCAACCTTGAGCCGTACTATCAACTCGATTACAAAATACAACGCTTACAGTAACGGTTCATCTTTTGCAGGCCAAGACTCTCGTTTCAACAACTTTACTATTGACGGTTCGGTATTCAACAACGGATTTGGTCTTGGTAACGAAGCTCAAGCGGGAGGTAGAACAGGTTATGGTGCGATTTCTTTGGATGCAGTTGAACAATTACAAATCAACATCGCTCCATTTGACGTTCGTCAATCAGGTTTCGCAGGGGCTGCTATCAACGCAGTAACTCGTTCGGGTACTAACGAAACTACAGGTTCGGTTTACCACTTCTGGAAAAATCAAGGATTAGTAGGTAACAAAATTGATACAACTTCTATCAAGATTACTAACTTTAGCGAGAAAACTACAGGTTTCCGTGTTGGTGGTGCAATCATCAAAAACAAATTGTTCTACTTTGTAAATGGTGAATTTATTGATAGCTCAACTCCAGCGCTTAGCTGGTCAGCAAATAGAGGTACTTCTGGTGCTAACATCTCTAGAACTACTTTAGCTGATATGCAGAAAGTTGCAACAATCATGAACAAACTTGGTTGGGATTCAGGTGCATTTGATGGCTTCAACAGTTTGTCAAACTCTAAGAAATTCTTAGCTCGTATCGATTATAACATCAACGATAAACATAAATTAACTGTTCGTTATTCACATCACGATTCTCAATCAGATCAGTTGATTTCTGGTAGTAACTCAAGTGGTACAGCAGGTTTTGGTACGCGTGCAAATAATGCTCAGTCATTATCTCCTCAGAATACAGGTTACATCATTCTGGATAATACGCGTTCTATCGTAGCAGAATTAAACTCTACATTCAACTCAAGAATCGCGAACAACTTCATTGCTACTTACAACAAGCAAATCGAAGACCGTAAGTACCGTACTTCATTGTTCCCATTGATTGAGATTCAAGACCCTTCTACTGTATCTACTTATACGACTGCTGGTATGGATCCATTCACACCAAGCAACAAGTTGGATTACTCTACGTTGAACTTTACAGATAACCTTACATACTTTGCTGGAAAACACACTGTGACAGCTGGTCTTTCTTACGAATACTTCAAATCAAATAACCTGTTCTTCCCAGCTTCTCAAGGTGTGTATGTATACAAGTCAATGGCTGATTTCGAAACAGCAATGAATGCTTACATTGCAAATCCAAACTTGACAACCTCTCCAGTACAATTAGCGCGTTTCAACTACCGTTATTCTTTGCTACCTGATGGTCAAGAGCCTTGGCAAGTAATTAAAGTATCTACAGCATCTGCTTATCTTCAAGATGAATTCCAAGCTAAAGATAACTTAAAGTTGACTGCAGGTTTGCGTGCAGATTACATTACGATTGGTACAGAAATTGACTATTATAATGCTAGTGTTGCTGCGCTTACTTACAAAGCTCCAGATGGTTCTGATTACAAAGTAAATACAGGTGCAATGCCAAAAGGTCGTGTATACTTGTCTCCAAGATTTGGTTTTAACTGGGATGTTAAGAACGATAAAAAGACTCAAGTTCGTGGTGGTACAGGTTTGTTCTTGTCACGTATGCCTTATGTGTTGATTTCAAACCAGTTGGGTAATAACGGTGTGAACACCGCTGTATTGACAGTTAACAACACAACAGCTTATCCTTTTACTTTAGATCCATCTAAATACAAGCCTTCTACAACTAACTTAGATGCAATTCCAGCGTTTACTTTGAATGCTAATGACGAGAATTTGAAATTCCCTCAAATTTGGAAATCAAACATCGCAGTTGACCAAAAATTACCATTTGGATTTATTGGTACAGTAGAATATATCTACAACCAAAACATCAATGCGTTGAAATATATCGACGTAAACTTGAAAGCACCAACAACTACATTTACAGGTGCTGATAACCGTGACCGTTACCCAAGATCTGTTGCTTCGGCTAACTCTCTTTATATTAACTCGAAGACTAACAGTGCTTATATCTTGACTAACACAGACCAAGGTTATTCATACAGCTTTACAGCTAAGTTAGAGAAACCAGTGAAAAATGGCTTAGGTGGTATGTTTGCCTATACCTACTCAATGGCTAAAGACGTAGCTTCTGTAGGTTCTACTGTAGATGCAACAACTCCAACAGTACGTGGTGTTAACTACTTAGGTTTAGATTATTCAAATAACGACTTGCGTCATCGTTTTGTAGGTTATGTAAACTACAGCATTAACTACGGTGGTAAATTTGGTGGTGCTACTACTTTCACATTGGGTATGGTATCTAACTCAGGTTCTAAATTGTCTTACACTTACTCAACTGACTTGAACGGTGACGGACAAACTAACAATGACTTGATTTATATCCCTAAAGCTGGTTCTACTTTGAACTTCATCACTAACGGTTCATTTACTCCTGCACAACAACAAGCTGCATTTGATGCATGGGTGGACGGTGATGCTTATTTATCTTCTCGTAGAGGAAATTACGTTGAAAGAAATGGTCAAACTTACCCTTGGTTAACTCGTTTTGACTTCACAGTTGAGCAAGATTTCTTCGTGAAAACTGGTAGCAAAACTAATATCTTACGTTTCAGAGCTGATATCTTGAATGCTGGTAACTTGATTTCAAATACTGCTGGTATTGGTTACTCAACGACTACAGCTACTCCATTGACAACTGGTTTGGATGCTCAAGGTAATATCACTTACAGATTGGCTACTCAAGTTGTAAACGGAAAATCAGTATTGTTGCAAGACAGATTTGTTAAAAACTACTCTTTGTCTAGTCTTTACCAAATCCAATTGGGTGTTCGTTATATCTTCAACTAATACCCTTAGGATTTAAACATACAAAAAAATCCCGCCTCACAAGGGCGGGATTTTTATTTGCAAAGAGGTTAAATATCTACAAGAAATTGAACAAAATTTTCTTTAGATAGACCAAAGAATCTTCTCTTTTAGCAAAATAAAAACCCCAAGCATTTCGCTTGGGATTTTTATTTTATTTTCTTTCGTAATCTTCAAAACCTCTGTGATCTGCCATTTTGTACAGTTCATCGTTTGGTAATGACTTGAAGTATTCGTAAGTGATTTTTAGACCTTCTGCACGATTTACTTTTGGTTCCCAACCTAAAAGCTCCTTCGCTTTTGTGATGTTTGGTTGGCGTTGTTTTGGATCGTCTTTTGGTAATGGTAATGAAATCAACTTTTGGTTTGTACCTGTCAATTTGATGATTTCTTCACCAAACTCTTTAATCGTGATTTCATCTGGATTACCAATGTTTACTGGATAAGGATAGTCGCTCAACAACAAACGATAGATACCTTCTACTAAGTCATCTACGAAACAGAATGAACGTGTTTGAGAACCGTCTCCAAACATCGTTAAATCCTCACCACGCAACGCTTGACCAATAAATGCTGGTAATACACGTCCGTCGTTCAATCGCATTCTAGGGCCGTAAGTATTGAAGATACGAACGATACGAGTCTCCAAGCCATGATATGTATGGTATGCCATAGTCATAGCTTCTTGGAAACGTTTTGCCTCGTCATATACACCACGTGGACCCACTGGGTTTACGTTACCCCAATATTCCTCTGTTTGTGGGTGTACCGTTGGGTCACCATAAACTTCCGAGGTAGAAGCAATCAATACTCTAGCATTCTTTACACGAGCCAATCCCAAACAATTGTGAATACCCAATGAACCTACTTTAAGGGTCTGAATTGGAATTTTTAAATAGTCAATTGGTGAAGCTGGCGAAGCAAAGTGAAGAATATAATCTAACTCGCCTGGAACGTGGATAAACTTCGATACATCGTGGTGATAAAACTCGAAGTTGGGTAATTTAAACAAGTGCTCAATGTTTTTTAAGTCACCTGTAATAAGGTTATCCATTGCAATAACGTGATAACCTTCTTTGATAAATCTATCGCAAAGGTGAGAGCCTAAAAAGCCTGCTCCACCTGTGATTAATACTCGTTTCATATTGTTTAGATTTAGTGATTGAGTGAACGAGTATTTTTTATAAATCACTCATTCTCTCAATCACAATTCACCATTATTTAACAGCATCTCTACCTACAGAATAGTAAGTATAGCCTAGTTCTTTCATTTGGTCAAGTTCGTACAAGTTACGACCATCGAAAATTACCTTGTTTTTCAGCAACACATCCATCACCTCAAACTCTGGTGTACGGAATTGTGGCCATTCGGTCATAATCAATACTGCATCTGCATCTTTGATAGCCTCGTAAGGACCTTTTGTATAGGTAATTTTATCGCCGATTACCCCCTTCACATTTTCCATTGCTTCTGGGTCAAATGCTTTAATAGTTACCCCTTCTGCCAATAATTCTTCGATATTGTACAAAGCTGGAGCCTCACGAATATCATCTGTATATGGTTTGAAGGCCAAACCCCACATCGCAAATACTTTGCCTTTCAAATCACCTCCGAAGTGTTCTTTGATCGTTGGGATTAACTTCGTCTTTTGACCTTCATTTACGTTCATGACAGCCTTCAAAATTTGGAAGTCATATTGGTTATCAGAAGACGTTTTTGCCAATGCCTGAACGTCTTTTGGAAAACAACTACCACCATAACCAATACCAGCAAATAAGAAACGTTTTCCGATACGAGAGTCTGTACCAATACCACGACGAATATCGTCTACATTTGCACCTACTTTTTCGCAAAGGTTGGCAATCTCGTTCATAAACGTGATTTTAGTTGCCAAGAACGCATTTGCAGCATATTTGGTCATCTCTGCCGAACGCTCATCCATGAAGATAACAGGGTTACCTTGACGCACTAATGGAGCATATAGCTTGTTCATTACAGCTTTTGCTTTCTCTGAACGAGTACCAATTACTACACGGTCAGGCTTCATAAAGTCTTCTACCGCTACACCTTCACGCAAAAACTCTGGGTTTGATACCACATCAAAAAGTTCTTCAGAAGCATTTTTAGCAATCGCAGCATGTACTTTTTCTGCCGTACCTACTGGTACAGTACTTTTATCAATCACTACCACATATTGATCAAGGATAGGACCTAAATCATCAGCAACTTTCAAGATATATTTTAAATCTGCTGAGCCATCTTCGCCTGGAGGGGTTGGCAAAGCCAAGAAGATTACTTTTGCATCTTTGATACCTTCCGCCAAATTGGTCGTGAATTTCAATCTCCCTTCAGCAGTGTTACGATTGAACAATACGTCCAATCCTGGCTCATAGATAGGGATGATGCCATTCTTCATTTTTTCGACTTTCTTTTCGTCGATATCCACACAGGTTACTTGGTTTCCTGTCTCGGCGAAGCAAGTCCCTGTTACAAGACCCACGTAGCCAGTTCCAATTACAGCGATTTTCATAAATTCAGACGATAATTTCGATTAAAGTTGGGAAAATATAAAATGCGGGTTAAGCGTTAAAAATTCTATTTGAATTTGCCCTATTTCCTGCATGAATCATACCAAACTAGTTATTCTTCAAAAATAAGTTATTTTCTTTAGAAAAGTAAAAGAGACCTAATCTTAATTAGGTCTCTTTTAGTAAAAGGAATAAACTTTATAAACTATTTTACAACATCAGTAATGACATTACCAACAGTTCCATTAGGCTCTAAGACATCCAATAAATCTGCTACTGTAGGAGCAATGTCAGAGATGTTAGTGCGTTTTGAGGTTTCTCCATGTTTGATTTTCCATCCATACCACAACAATGGGATGTGAGTATCATAACGATATACCGAACCATGTGTAGTACCAGTTTTACGTCCTGTAAACCATCCTGGGTTTAGGAAATAAAGGAAATCTCCACTACGTTTCACATTATAACCATTTTTGATATAACCGATTTGATATTCTGGTACCGTAGCATTGGCAAGATTTTGAAGGTCGATAACATTAGCAACTTCTGGTCTTTTCAAAAGGGCAGTTTGAACAACTTCAAACACTTGTGCACGCGAAAGATTTCTAGTTTTTAAGGTCTCATGATTCAAGTAAATTTGATTGTTTTCATCAGCTCTTACATAATCACCTTCACCAAAAGAAGCTTTTAAGGCATCTTTAACAGTATTGGTAAGTACAAGTCCGTCGGTTGTTCCTGCAGGAAGTTTTTTAGATTGCCAATAACCTGGCACATCTGCTACACCGTGGTCGGCGCTTAAGAATACCAGTACATTTTCTTTCCCCAAATAGGTATCTAAGAAGCTCAATAATGAAGCAATGTCTCTATCCAAGCGAATATAAGTATCTTCTGCTTCAATAGAGTTTGGCCCAAACGCATGACCTACGTAATCCGTCGATGAAAAACTTACTGTTAAGAAATCCGTGCTTGCTCCTTTTCCTAGTTGTTCATTTTGAATAGCCGTAACCGCAAAGTCTTTAGTTAAAGAGTTACCATACGGTGTCGAACGAATCACTTCCAAAAGGTTTACACCTGCTTGTGCGGCAAGTTCATGAGGAAATACAGGTTTTTGTTCACCACTCAATTTCCCTTCAAAAGGTTGATCATCTGGAGTACTTTCAGTGTATTGCTCAATTGGTAATAAGGTATTCCAACCTTTTGCGACATATTTTTGAGGGTTTTTCTGAGCATTAAATTCTTTAACCCAGCTTGGTAATTCATTCATGTAAAATGAAGATGAAATCCAGAACCCATCTTTTGAATCAAACCAATAAGCTGCATTGGCAGTATGACCAGCTGGTAAAATAGCACCACGGTCTTTCAACGCAATACCAATTGTTTTACTTTGATGATTTTGGGCAATTTTTACTTGGTCGGTAATAGTAGACACCAATAGATTCTTTGGCGACATCAAGCCTGCTGAGGTAGCAGAACCTATCGTTTTTACCGTTGAGTCTTCTACACAATATACAGTACGCCCCGATTTACTATCGAACCATTCGTTTCCAATAATACCATCTACAGCCGGTACTGAGCCAGTAAAGATGGCTGCGTGTCCAGCGGCTGTAACAGTTGGCACGTAGTCATAATGATGATTGCGGCAATTAAAACCTTCACCCATCAAGCGTTTGAAGCCTCCAGCTGTATATTTATTGCTATAACGATACAAGTAGTCATATCTCATTTGATCTACAACGATACCAATTACTAGTTTTGGTTTACTTGGTGCTGTTTTTACAACCGCGGTACTGGCTTTAGAGGTACTCTTTATTGGAGACTGAGCAGATAAATCTGTTACAACTGCACAAAGTCCAGCAAACAGTGTTATGAGTTTTTTGTTCATAATGAAGGTAGTTTTTTGACAAAGATACATAATCATAGAGCAATGATAGTACGGCTTTGTAGTTATGAATTTATGAAATTATGGGAATAAGGGTAGGTTTTCTAAAAAGTCAATTTGAAAAGTTTCCCAATTGGTTTGGCAGCAATATTGGCTCATTCCATTGGTAATGACCACATAGGGACTTCGCAATGAATGGTTGTATTGAGCCACCTGCTCAAACACTGCCTGAGTAAGCGCAACATAGGGCGCCTTACATTCGATAATCATAAAGAGCTGCCCACTTCTATCAAATACTTGAATATCAGTACGTTTTTGGACATTGTTGTAAGAAAGTCCCGATTCGAGTTTGATAAGACTCTTGGGATAAGCCAAGTGTGTAATAAGATAGTTGACAAAGTGTTGTCGAACCCACTCTTCAGGAGTCAGAAACAAATACTTTTTACGAAGCTGATCGAAAATATATAATTTTCCATCTTTTTTTTGTAACTTGTAGTCAAATGTAGGAAGGTTTAATAATTCCATTATTTCTACTGCACAGTTTGTTGTGAAAATTTAGTAAATCCTAACAGACTCGTAGCCTATCAGTTAGCCTCAAAAAGGCAAGACTTCTGGTCTAACAGAAAATAGCAATAAAGGTTAGACACTTTTAGTTAAAACAAGTTTAAGATTCGTTTAAATCTCAGCTTATTCTTGTTTCTCGGAAAATACCATCGTAGTATTAGCCTGTTAAATTAACATTCGTTTTTGTGTTTTAATAATTTACGCATTTTTAAAAATAGCGTACCTGTTTCAGCACACCTTATTTTAAAGGGCTATAGATAAATATTAGTGATGAATAGTGAGTGGTGAATTGTGAATTTTGAGCGTAAATTTTTTATTATCACGATTTACTATTCAAAATGGGTTGAATTTCATAGCATTGTAGCTATCGGGTCAATAGTATTTTACATTCACAATTCATCACTCACAACTCTTCACTGAGACCTGTCTCCCTTTTCCAAATAAATTAACTTTTAAACAAAACCACGACTTCATCAGGTATGAAAACAAAAGAAGAAATTGTGACAAACTGGTTGCCACGATATACTGGCACAGCTATCGAAGACTTTGGTCAATATATTTTGTTGACAAACTTCAAAAATTATGTAGAGATGTTTGCAGAGCAGTTTGATGTACCAATTAATGGTATCGATAGACCTATGCAAACTGCCACAGCCAACAATATTACCATTATCAATTTTGGTATGGGTTCGCCAATGGCTGCTACTGTAATGGATATTTTGACTGCTATTTCTCCGAAAGCAGTATTATTTTTAGGGAAATGTGGAGGTTTGAAAAAGAACCTTGGTCTTGGAGATTTGATTTTGCCTATCGCTGCTGTAAGAGGAGAAGGGACTTCGGATGAGTACATGCCAAAAGAAGTTCCTGCACTTCCTTCTTTCCGTTTGCAAAGAGCTGTTTCTTCCATGATTAAAAAACATGAGCTAGATTATTGGACTGGCTTGGTATATACAACTAACCGCCGTGTTTGGGAACATGATGAGCAATTCAAGCAATATTTGACAGACATTCGTGCAATGGGTATCGACATGGAAACTGCCACTATCTTTACGGTAGGTTTTGCTAATAAAATTCCTCATGGAGCGTTGTTGTTGGTTTCGGATAACCCAATGACGCCAGATGGTGTAAAAACAGAAGAAAGTGATAAGAAAATCACGGCTAATTATGTAGAAAAGCATCTTCAAATTGGCATAGATTCTCTTGAAGAACTTGCTATGTCAGGTGAATCTGTGAAACACTTACGATTTGAATAAGGAATAAAAAAAACCTGCTGATGAGGCAGGTTTTTTTATTATCTATAGCAGATTTATACTAGTTACAGTAGTCACGAATTACCGCATACGCCGCAGTGTAGCCCAATTCGCCAGCTTTACTCAAGTCATTACATCCGTCAGTATCACCCAATGCATGACGAATAATACCACGAACATAGTATGCTTCAGCATATTTAGAATTCAACTTAAGGGCATTAGTACAATCTTGAATAGCACCACGCTGGTCGCCAATTTGAGATTTTACCATTCCTCTTGTGAAGTATGCTTCAGCAAAGGTTGGATTAAGAGCAATAGCTTTGTTGTAGTCTTCAATAGCAGATTTGGTATCACCAATTTTTGCTTTTGACAAACCACGGTTATAATATACTTCTGAACGCTCAGCAGTCATTTCTGCCATTTTCAATCGCTCGCTTACACCACTACGTAGTTCATCTAAAACTTGTTTGGTAATAGGACCTGCGTAAAGAACCTTTTTCGCTTCGATGTTGCCAATAGCAATTGCTTTGTTGAAATCATCAATAGCTTCTTTGGTACGACCAAGCTTATTTTTGGCAAAACCACGACCATAATAAGCGGGAGCATTTTCTGGGTCTTGGCTCAAGGCACGGTCAAAGTCTATTTGTGCGCCAGCAAAGTCCTCTGTTTGGCTTTTGCAATAACCACGATAGTACAAAGATTCAGCATCTTCTGGGCTTATTTCTAGTGCTTTACCATAATCAGCAATGGCACCTTTGTAGTCAGCCATTTTCATTTTGCTGTAAGCACGACCAGAATAAGAAGAAGGGCGTTTTGGACTTAATTCAATTGCTTTTGAAAAATCTTCTAAACTACCTTTGTAATCTTCTAGTTTTTGCTTAACTACGCCACGTGCAGCATAACCCAAGGCATTATCTGGAGTTAAATCCAAAGATTTGTTGTAGTCAGAAAGCGCACCTTTGTAGTTTTCTAATTTTGATTTGCTGTAACCACGGCTAAAGTAAGCATTTGCGTCAACAGGGTTCAGGTCAATACCACGGTTGTAGTCTTGTAGAGCGCCTTTATGGTCTTCTTGTCTTGCTTTACTAGTTCCACGACCGATGTAAGCATCCGAATATCTTGGATTTAATTCGATAGCTTTGTCAAAATCATTGATAGCACCACGGTTATCCTTAAGGTTAGACTTTGTAACACCACGGCTATAATAAGCAACAGCATTATCTGGTTGAAGCTGGATAGCTTGTGTGAAGTAATTTTGAGCTAGTGGATAGTTGCCCTGACGACTCTGAACCACACCTAAGTCCATCAACTCTTGAAAAGTTTGTGTGGGCGCAGGGGTTTGTTGTGAATATCCAGTAAAACTAAGTAGAGATATAGACAGCAGAGCAGAATAAAAACTCTTTTTCATAGGGTTAAATTTGAAAAAATAAGTTTTAGTGATAGGTTAACTATCAAAAATGAAGTAAATAGATAGATTAACCTTTAGATTTGTTTTATAACTTTGTAATTGCCAAAGTTTCAGCCAAATTACTGAAAAAATACCTTACAGCCAAAAGATAAAAGATAAACTGTCATGAAATTTGCCTTTCCAAAGAGTAGAAAAAAGATATTGCTTGGGCTTATGCTTGGGACAACTGTAAGCTTGGATGGTTGTCGAGTAATCAATAAAAATCGTATCTATACCGATGAGAGGTGGCAGACAGTCCAACAGTCGTCAACTACTCGTAGTCGGGCAGTGAGCGATAGATTGGAACCTTCGTTAACAGCAGACGAAAGAGTGGCTCAGTATTTTGATAAGCAATTGGTCGACCTCCGAAAGCAAGTCAAGGTAAGCCCTGTGACTCGTGTTGACACCAAACTTATTCACATACGCTTTGATACCGATTCTTATTTTATCGGCAACTCTGATATCCCTTCTGAGTTTGGCAAAATGAATATGGCCAGCCTTTCGCGTGTGTTATTGTCGTATCCTCACACGTCGGTCATTATGGAAAGCTATACCGATGCTAATGGTACCGATGCTTACAATGATCGTTTGTCTTTGAGAAGAGTTGCTCAAGTGGCCAATTGGTTGGTATTGAGCGGTGTAGCTCCCAATCGACTCAAAGCCTTATGGTATGGAAAACGAAATCCTGTAGCAAGTAATGATATTGTAGACGGACAACGCATGAATCGCCGTGTGGAGGTATTTATTATGCCTCACAAAAGCTTGTTCGACAAAATTTCAACAGATATGCGTGTGGCAGGTACCAATTAAAAAAGCCAGAGTACAGCATGAATGCTCTATACTCTAGCCCCAAAATTGTTATTATAAGATTTGGCTCAAGCCAAACGTAAGTACAAAAAGAAGTGTGGTCAAAGCCATTCTTTTCAAAAATGGGTCAATTTGAGCAGGTGTTTGTCCTTGAGAAATCCCACGACCAATTTTAATCAATAAGGGAAGTGTAACAACAAACAACCAATGAATCCAGTTGTTGCCCGATTCATTTAAAAGTGTATAAATTACTGCACACAAAAATCCTACAATTAACAGTAACCAGTGATAAATAACCGCCTTTTCCTTTCCTAATCTCACTGGGATTGAATTTTTTCCTGTTTTCGTATCCGATTCTATATCTCGGATATTATTGATATTCAGTACGCCAACCGCAAATAGGCCACATGAACTTGCTGGTAGAAAGTTTAACCAATCAAAGTTGTGAGTATATAAAAAGTAGGTTCCTAATACACCAACCCATCCAAAAAATATCAATACCGAAATATCTCCTAAGCCCATATATCCGTATGGTCGTTTGCCAACAGTGTAGGTAATCGCTGCAATAATCGATAAGATACCAAGTCCAAAGAAGCCCAAAATCGTTTGCATATCGGTGTCTTTGAGCCCTTCATAAATCAATAGTGAACCTGATGCCAAGGACAATACAGACATGATAATCATTGCTCTGGTCATTTGCTCTCGAGTAATAGCCCCCGTTTGTACAGCACGGGTTGCTACTGTTCTTTCTACACTATCTACGCCACTTACTGTATCGCCGTAATCATTAGCAAAGTTGGAAAGAACTTGCAAAAAAGTGGTAGTAAGCACTGCCAACCAAAAGATTTTCCAAGAAAAAGCATCATGACCTGCCGCCAAGAAGCTTCCCATTAAAATACTCGCCAGTGCCAAAGGCAATGTACGAGGACGAGCCGCCAGAATCCAATTTTTCATGTTTTATATAAAGTCTTTAAAGTATAAAATAAAACGAAAAGAAGTAGAAAAGTATCGCTAACCATACGCTAGACGACGAACCTTTATCCAATAAAAATACCGAATATACAGCTACAAAAATAACCTGTACATTCGGTATTTAGATGTTTTTACTTGAAATAAGTTAGTGGGTAAAATAAATTTATTTTACCTGTAATAGGCATTAAGCTATATGCCGTAAGCAAAAAGTATTTCTAACAAAATTATGAATACAATTTTTGCCTAATGTCTACGGCTTACTGCCTAAAGCGTATTTCAAGTTATCAAAAAAGATTCATGATTACTTGTTCAACGCATCTTGGAATTCTTTGCTATTTGGTTTTACGCCTGAAGCAAAAAAGTTTGTTAACTCTCCTTTTTCGTTAATCAAGTATTTACAGAAGTTCCAACTTGGTTCTTTGTCGTTCCAACCGTTTAATTCTTTTGTAGTAAGCCATTTGTACAAATCACATTTGCCTTCGCCTTTTACTACAACTTTTTCAAACATTGGGAATGAAACACCATAGTTTTTTTGACAGAAAGATGCAATTTCACTATTTGAACCAGGCTCTTGTCCACCAAATTCATTCGCTGGAAAACCTAATACTACTACTTTCGCTTTGTTGGCTTGATAAAAAGCTTCCCAGTCAGCGTATTGTGGTGTATAACCACATTTTGAAGCAGTATTTAGGATAATCACTTTTTTACCCTTATAGTCCGCAAGATTTACGTCTTTGCCTTCTAATGATTTCATCTTGAAATCATAAAGCGTTTTTTTAGCTGCAAATTCAGTGTTCACAGGTCTGTTTTCGATAGAGTTTTTGGTAAAAGGAAGTGCTAATGCTCCTAGCAAGCTTCCTACTTTCAAAAGTTTAAGAATCATGACAGTTACGATTGTTAAAAGGATGATAAACAAGGGCTTTTTCATAAATACTAAAGCTGAAAGTTATCCAATATTGCCAATCCAATCAAGCGAAAAACAGGTTAAAGTCTGAATATTCGACAAACGGATTACATTCTTGTTGGTACTTTTATACCTAATAACGCCATAGCCTTCTTAATTGTTTCGCCAACTGCTTTTGAAAGCTGTACTCTGAACTGCATCGCTTCTGGACTTTCAGCACTAAAAATGCTCAATTCAGCAAATAGACGGTTATATGATTTTGCCAAGTCATACACATATTGTGCAATTAAGGCTGGTGAATATTCTCGTCCTGCATCGGCAACTTTTCTTGGATATTCGCTCAATGCAAAAATGATTTCACGCTCTACTTCATGCAAACTAGTGTATGCACTTGCTTCTTCGATATTGATATTTTGACCTTCTGCCTTTTTCAAAATCGAACAAATACGTGCGTGCGTGTATTGAATGAATGGTCCCGTATTTCCTTGGAAGTCAATAGATTCGGCTGGATTGAAAAGCATACGTTTCTTCGGATCCACTTTCAATAAGAAATATTTCAAGGCACCCATTGCCAAAGTACTGTATAGTTCTTCTGCTTCTTCAGGAGTAAATCCGTCGATTTTACCTAATTCGTTGGTACGCTCACGAGCGGTATCCTTCATTTCTTGCATCAAGTCGTCGGCATCTACCACAGTGCCTTCTCTTGATTTCATTTTTCCTGAAGGTAAGTCAACCATACCATAACTCAAATGGTAGCAACCTTCAGCGTAAGGACGACCTAATTTTTTCAAAATTTTGAACAATACCTCAAAGTGATAATCTTGCTCGTTACCAACCACATAAAGTGATTTTGACATACCGAAATCTTTGTATTTCAAATCGGCTGTGCCCATATCTTGGGTGATATATACCGAAGTACCATCTTTACGAAGTACTAATTTTTGGTCAAGACCTTCATCTGCAAGGTCAATCCATACCGAGCCATCTTCTTTCTGGAAGAAAACTCCTGAAGCTAAACCTTCTTCTACGGTTTCTTTTCCTAAAAGATAGGTATTAGATTCTTTGTAAATTTTGTCAAAGCTTACGCCCATGGTTTGGTATGTTTGATTGAAGCCATCAAAAACCCAATCATTCATTTTTTGCCAAAGAGCTACTACTTCTTCGTCGCCTTGTTCCCATTTCAAAAGCATTTCTTGTGCTTCTTTCATCAATGGCGCTTGCTTTTTGGCATCGTCTTCCGACATACCTTCGGCTTTTAGGGCTTCTACTTCTACTTTATAGTGTTTGTCAAACTCTACATAATATTTACCCACCAAGTGGTCGCCTTTTAGGTTAGCTGAAGCGGGTGTTTCGTTTTGACCAAATTTTTGGTAAGCCAACATCGACTTACAAATATGAATACCACGGTCGTTTACAAGGTTGGCCTTGATTACATCGTAGCCGTTGGCATCCAAGATTTGAGCTACAGAGTATCCCAAAAAGTTGTTACGAAGGTGACCTAAGTGAAGAGGCTTGTTGGTGTTGGGAGAAGAGTATTCTACCATGACAGTTTCGTTTTTGGCAGCGAGCTGACCAAACGAAGCATCACTTCTAAGGTGATTGAAAGTATCCATCCAAGCAGTATCGGCAATAGAAATATTCAAAAAGCCTTGTACTACATTGAAGGTACTAACAACAGTAGTATTGTTGACCAAGTAATTTCCGATGGCATTTCCAATTTCTACAGGAGACTTGCGAAGAGCTTTGACATAGGGAAAAACCACAAATGTGTAAAATCCTTCAAAATCCTTACGAGTAGGCTGAAGGGCTATAGTTGGTTCGGAAACTTCAAACTCGGCCAAAAGGGCAGCTTGAATACTGTCTTGGAGTATTTTTTCGATATTCATTGCGCTAGGAAAATTTTCCAGTGTTTACTAAAAGGAAGAAAGTGAAGACCATTAAGTATGGCAAAAAATCGTATTTGACGAAGTGTACCTTCTACCGAAGTGCAAAATTAGCCAAAATCCCTTCGATAACCATATCTGAAAAAGAAAACCTCTCTGCTTTTTCTTTTTCAGAACCTTTGAAATGTGTAAATTGTAAAAGAGATACAGAAAGATAACAATCTGATATAATGTTTGTTTTCCATTAAAACAGAACTAATTTTCCGTTTAATTCTAGCAAAAACCTTTTACCGATACTATGAAAAAACACCTTACTATCTTCATCTCTTCCTTTCGGGTTTTTCCTATTGTTAGGAATAATTTTTGGCGTATTGGCCTTGGGCTTCTTTGTATGCTTTGTTGTTTGGTAAACTTTTCAGTTTGGGCTCAATTGGATAAGGTGAATGATGTAGAGTATATCAAAGAATATGGCAAAACGAAGGACTGGTCTGTAATTCCGCTGAAAGAAAGAGGCGCTTTGGTGGTTCTTGATAATGCTGAAATATTTGGGAGAAATAGCCAATGGGAGTTTTACAGAATAGATTCTACGCTCAGAGAGCTGTGGAATACAAAGTATATACCACCTGTAAGAATGGAAAACCTGTTGACCTATTCAAATGCCGACTATATGTATTTTCTATTTGCCGAGGCAGAGGCCGATGATTTTGTCATTACGCGTGTCAACTTGAGTTTGGGCGAAATAGATGAATTTAAAGGAAAATTAGTAGGCCTGCGAACCATTAGTCATTTTAAAGTTTTAGGAAACTCAGCCTATTTTGCAGGTACTTATTTTGAAAAACCAGTAGTTATATCATTTGCTTTTTTTAACGCTACTACAAAAGTTTTATCAGGAATATACGACAAAAATGTAACGATTAATTCTTTGGAGATTGATGAAATACGTAACGAAGTCAACGTGATCATCAATGAAAGAAGGAAAGGCATTTGCAGTATGTCTTTACTATCTTATTCATATATGGGTGATTTGCTGAGAACCAATCATGTGCCTTTAGAAGATCAGAAAAATGTCAATTTTGTCAGCGGTAGACTCCTGCCTATGTCTGAGCATGAAACGATTTTGGTTGGTAATTTTTCCACCAATTGCAGTAATTATTCGAGAGGCTTGTATCTGACTCATTTTGAAAATGGTGAGCAAACAGGAACAACCATGATTGATTTTTCTGAGTTGAGTAATTTTTTTGGATACTTATCTCCCAAACGTCAGCAAAAACTAAAAGAAAAAATAGCGAAGAAGAAGACAGAGGGCAAGGAAACCAACTTTAGTTATTTGTTACAAGTACATGATTTGATTAAAACAGAAAAAGGCGCATTGGTATTGGCAGAGGTCTATTATTATTCTCCTAACAATAACAATACCCTAGGAATGTACAATTATGCTCCCATAAGTATTGCCCAAGCGCAACGAATGCGAGCTAGAGCAGGGCGTTATCGTTATACGCACGCCATTGTTTGCGAGTTTACGAAGGATGGGAAAGTACTTTGGGACGATGCCGTTTCATTAGGTTCTCTTGAAGGGAGTGGTTTGGTGGAGCAAGTACAAGTGTCTCAATACAAAGGCGATTGGATAACGACCTATTTGGAGAAAGGAAAATTGAATCTTCAAAATCTACACAATGGAAAAGGTTCTTCAGACAAAGAATTGTTTGAAATAAAGTCAGATATTGAAAACCGTCGTATCGACGAAGAAGCCGAAGTGGCAGCTTGGTACGATAAGTATTTTTTGATTTGGGGAACACGCCAAGTACCTGCCAGAAGTGACAATGCTATGGGGTCGGAAGTACTTTATATTCGTAAAATGGCCTACGCGCCACAACAATCTAGCCCAACTAGTCAAAAATGATATAGGGTATCCTTTTATGAAAATCCTCGAAGAAGGATAGAATGTTGTATCTTTGCGTGAAAATTGAAAAAACAAAAGTTTTGGAACACCGTTTTCCAGAAAATACTTTGTGCAAATAGCAATAGTTTCTTTGCTAAGACTAATATTTAAAACAATGGTAGAATTATATAGAGAGGCATTGACACATTTGAAGAAAGGTGATACTTTGCTTTACCCATCTGATACAATCTGGGGATTAGGTTGCGATGCTCGTAACGAAAAAGCTGTAGAGAAAATCTTGTCAATTAAGCATCGTCCCGCAAATAAGGCATTTATCGTGCTTATCTCAAAAATCGAACAGCTTTCTGAATATCTAGTTGAAGTGCCTGAAATTGCTTGGAATTTGGTAGAGTTTGCCGAAAAACCTCTAACAGTCATTTATCCTAAAGGTAAAAATCTAGCGCCAAACTTGATGGGACCAGATGGCAGTGTTGCTATTCGTTTGGTAAAGGATGAATTCTGTAAAGGTTTGGTGCATCGTATGGAAAGAGCGATTGTCTCTACTTCGGCGAACATTTCAGGACAACCAAGTCCTACACAGTTTTCAGACATTGACCAGTCAATTATCGACAATGTAGATTATATTCTTAAAAATCCTAAAGGTGAAAACCTAAACGCCCAACCTTCTCAGATTGTTAAGATTGGGATGTACGGAGAGTTTGAGTTTATCAGAAAATAGCAATATTTCACGATTGCCCGTTTACCATACTTGTATTGAGTTTAAGAAATGGTAAACCCCAATTAGTCAAGTACGAAGGATTATAAAAACCATTTATTGCTGATATCGGATGTTGGATTTCGGGAGTGTAAGTTGCTATATTTTGTAAAAAACAAAGGTATTTTACTTTATTTCCGAAATCAGAAATCCCAAATCTGAAATAGTCTCAAATCCTTTTTACAGTACTAATGCCCAACAGACCATTGACTCAAAGCGAATACTTTGTTCAATTGTCATCAGAGAATGAAAAGAAGGGAGCTATAGCTTCAGAGTCTTTTACAAAACAATTGTATGAATTTTACAGAAACTTTAAATAATAACCCCATTTTCCAATTAGTAGCGGATTCGGCACAACAGCTGAATGTTCGAGCCTTTGTGGTTGGTGGATTTGTTCGTGATTTAATTTTAAATCGTCCTTCAAAAGACATTGATATTGTGTGCGTTGGTTCGGGAATAGAATTGGCTGAATTAGTAGCCAAAAATTCTGGACGTGAAGATACGTACTTGTCTGTGTTCAAAAATTTTGGAACGGCAATGATTCGTATTGATGATTGGGAAGTCGAGTTTGTAGGAGCAAGAAAAGAGTCATATCGTAGCGATTCCCGCAAACCAATTGTGGAGGATGGAACTTTGGAAGACGATCAAAATCGTAGAGATTTTACCATCAATGCGATGGCTATATCCTTGAACAAGAGTGATTTTGGACAATTGTTGGATCCATTTGATGGTGTTTCTGACTTGAGAAGAAAAATTGTTAAAACACCACTCGAGCCAGGCATTACTTTCTCTGATGACCCTCTGAGAATGATGCGTGCGGTGCGTTTTGCAACGCAATTAAACTTCGACATTCACCCTGATACTTTCGATGCTTTGTTGTCGATGAAAGATCGTATTTCGATTATTTCGAAAGAACGTATTACCGAAGAATTGAATAAGATTATTCTTTCGAAAGTACCTTCTTATGGGTTTAAATTATTAGATTCTTGCGGTTTGTTGCAACTGATCTTCCCTGAGTTCTGTCTATTAAAAGGAGTAGAAACAGAGGAGGGCAAAGGGCATAAAGATAATTTTTACCATACATTACAAGTATTGGATAATGTCGCCAAAAAGTCGGACGACTTGTGGACTCGTTGGGCGGCTATTTTGCATGATATTGCCAAGCCTGCCACCAAGCGTTTTGATAAGAAAAAAGGATGGACTTTTCATGGACATGAGGAGTTGGGGGCTAAAATGGTAAAACCAATTTTTACGAATATGCGCTTGCCGCTCAACGAGAAAATGCGTTATGTAAAAAACTTGGTTCGTTTGCATTTACGTCCTATTGCTTTGTCAAAAGAGACCATCACTGACTCTGCGTTGAGGAGGTTACTTTTTGAAGCAGGTGAAAATTTGGAAGGACTCATGATTTTATGTCGTGCAGATATTACTTCTAAAAATGGAGAAAAAGTAAAGCGCTACCTTCGTAATTTTGACATAGTTGAAGTGAAACTCAAAGAGGTGGAGGAAAGCGATAGACTACGTAATTTTCAACCTGTTATTACAGGCGAAATCATTATGGAAACGTTTGGTCTAACTCCTTCCAAGGAGGTTGGTATTATCAAAATTGCTGTTCGAGAAGCTATTATCGAAGGGCAAATAGAAAACACGATGGAGTCAGGAATGCCATTTATTATTGAAGAGGGTCGTAAACTAGGTTTGACGCCCAAATTGTAGTATCGATTACAAGCTTTAGGCAATCTCAGCTATTTTGCCTAAAGCTATTTTATATTTCATAGCCGTATTTCACTTCCACACATCGTTCATTCGAACAAATCCTTGAATCTTCTGAATTATAGGCCACGTATTTAAACAAATTCCTTGCTCCATGAAGACCTCCAGATTGTGGATTTTCTTGCTATTGTTACTATATCCCTGTTACGTTTGGGGGCAAATGACTATTTTGCACCCTATCAATCGTTTGATTTTACAACAAAATCTTTCCCATCAAGCCGATTTGGTGATTACTGGATATACCAATGTTGCTGCTACTAAAATCGAGTATCAATTAGTCGAAATAGGTAAGCCTGCCAAAGGCTGGAATATCCTTGCAACTAATGTTTTGAATCATGAATTTTCTGGAAAAGTAAAAGTAAATGCAGGTTTTTATGACTTGTATGTACGTGCTTGGGTCAATAATACGATTATCGACGAAAAGATTATCGAGCAGATAGGGGTGGGAGAGGTATTCTTGATTGCGGGGCAGTCTAACGCTATGGGCGTGCAGGGTTTGGGTTCTAAGGATGCTTCAGAAAAAGTAATTGTTATCAATGATTTGAATAAATATTTGGATGAGAAAGATAACCTTACCGTTGCTCCTAACACGCCGCTGGTGCTGCACAAAATGGAGAGGGCTTTGGCAAATTCTAATATGTATCCATCGGGAGAGTCGGCATGGTTGTGGGGTGAGTTGGCAGACAAAATCGTTCAGAAATATCAAGTTCCTGTTTTTTTATTAAACTGTGGTTGGGCGGCTGCTACTTCCGAAAACTGGAGTAAATCTGCTAATGGAGAGTTGGCTTATAATCAGTATGTTAATAAGTATTGGCCTAACCAACAACCTTATGCAAATCTCAAAAATACCTTGCAGTATTTGGCTTCGCATACAGGACTTCGAGCGGTTTTGTGGATGCAAGGAGAATCGGATGCTGCTCATAATCAGACTTCTGCACAAAATTATGAAGCTAATGTAAAGAATTTGATTGAAAAGTCTCGTCAAGTTTTTGGCTACAATATGCCTTGGTCAATTGCCCGCTCAACAGTTTCGAGCCGTAATGAATGGGCAGATTTGGTTATTAAAGGACAAAATGCAATTCTCAAAAATGTACCCAATACCTTTGCTGGACCCGAAACAGATACTATTCAAAATCCTAGACCTATTGCTCACGGGCATTTAGAAAATGTCAAAAATGGTATTCAGGGACTAACACTAGCTGCTACAGCATGGATGCGTACGATGGACACAACTTTTTTCAAAAAGGCTATTCCGTACCAACCTCAAGCCACTTTAGTGCCTCGATTATTACCTTCACATCTACCATTCGGACGAAATTTTGCGGTTTATTTTCAAGGAAGTACCAGTCAGAATAAAACCTATCGAGTAGAACTATTGGATAAAGATGGAAAATTTGTAGCACAGGTTGGACAAGGAACAAATAGCCCTGTGACTATCAATATTCAGAATGTGTCACCTCTTGAGGTGTATCGTCTCAGAATTGTTTCTGAAGCACCTTTTTTGCAAAGTACACTTTCCAATACGTTTACTTTGTCAGGTAGCTGGACTCCTTTAAATCAATTTACATTGGTTGAAAAGACAGATTCGTTGCATTTGAGTTGGTCGTATGTCGAAGCTTATGCACCTACCAAAATCACGGTTCAATACAGTAATAATCAGCAGAATTTTACAGATGTGTACATCGAAAATGCCAATAGCACTTTGGAGGGAAAATGGTCTGTGATTCGACCGAAAGAAGTATTTGCTTATTACAGATTAAAACTGACACTTGCCGATGGGTCGGTTGTGTACACTGATACAAAGTTGGTGATTGATTATTCACAAGTTTTGGGTGTCGAGAACCCTAGTGTATCGGTAAAAATCTTTCCGAATCCTGCCAGTACTTACCTTACGATTCAGGGAGTAAATGATGTGAAGCAACTACAAGTATTTTCCAGTAATGGACAAGAAATTATTGATATTAAATCGAATAGAGTAGGGGAAGAATATCGGGTAGAGTTTCCTGAATCGATTCAAAATGGTGCTTATTTTTTGAAATTACAATTACCCAATAATCAAATTATATTTAGCAAAGTGTTGATAATGAAGTAAGTGGTTGGATTTTTGAGTAATGAATTTGTAGTGTACAAAGGATTAGAAAAACTATTTATTTGGGATTTCTGATTTTGGAAGTATGTGCTTCTATTTTTCCGCAATCAGAAATCCCAAATCCACAATAGTTAGAAAGTCCTAACTCATAATTCTTTTTACTTTAATCTTATTTTTTGCCTCTCACAGCACGAGCAATCATATCCCATTTTTCGTCTGGTACTTCGTTCAAGGCCGAAAATTCACCTGCGCCCATCAGCCACTCACCTCCATCAATCGTAATAACTTCGCCATTGATATATGACGAGAAATCAGACATCAGAAATGCCGCCAAATTAGCTAATTCTTGATGATCGCCCACTCGTTTGAGAGGAATACGGCTTGCTGGGTCAAACTTTTTAGCAAGGTCATGTCCCATAGCTTCGGCAGGAAATAGTCTTTCCCATGCCCCCTCTGTTGGAAACGGACCTGGAGCGATGGCATTGAATCGGATACCGTATTTGTAGCCCCATTCCACCGCCAAGGAGCGTGTCAATGCTAACACACCTGCTTTGGCTGTCGCTGAAGGTACCACATAACCAGAACCAGTCCAAGAATAAGTTGTCACAATACTCATGACAGTTCCTTTAATGTTGTTTTCTATCCAATATTTTCCAAATGCCAAGCTAAAATTATATGTACCTTTCAATACGATATCAACGACTACATCAAAGGCCTTGTGCGTAAGTCGTTCGGTAGGACTGATAAAGTTTCCAGCGGCATTATTAACCAAGCCTTCCACACTACCAAAGTGCTCTATTGCTGTTTTGAGTACATTTTCTACCTCGTCGTAGTTACGCGCATCACAAGCAACTGGAAGGATTTTGCCACCCGTAAGTTCTTCTAATTCTTTGGCTGTGGCTTCCAATACAGGGAGTTTGCGGGAGGCAATAACTACATTTGCTCCTAATTCTAGAAAGTATTTCGACATAGATTTTCCTAGTCCAGTACCTCCTCCTGTCACTACAATGGTCTTACCTTGTAAGGCTCCGTCTCTTAGCATTGGTTGGTTAAACATAGCTATTTTAGGTTAAAGATTTTAAAGTAAGACAGATGAATAAAATACCTTATGGAATATTTTATGTCTCCATCTTGACTTTATTTTACTATATTTTTTGAAAGTAAAATTCTATTATAAAGCAATTTGGGATAAATAAAATTATTATGCAAGCATACTAATTAGGAATTTTTGAAAAAGTTAAAAGAATCAAAGAAGAAACGAATAATATAGTAATTAAGAAAGAATAGAAACCACAAAAAAAGCCCTGCAATCATTTGCAGGGCTTTTTTATATAGAGCTCGGAGAGCTTTGGGTGGATTATTTACCAGCTACCAAAGTTACATCCAAGTTGAATACATCGTCGATAGCTTTGTCACCGATAGATTCGAAGAATTTCTTAGAACCATATTTGATGTTGAAGTCTGTACGGTCAACTGGGATTTTAGCAGTTGCAGTTACTTTACCAGCAGCAGAAGTAATTGTAGCAGGGAAAGTGATAGATTTTGTGATACCGTGCAAAGTCAAATCACCAGTGATGTTTGAACCAGCAACTTTAGTGATTTTGAAAGTAGCAGTTGGGAATTTTTCTACTTCGAAGAAATCACCTGTAGTGATGTGGCTGATGAATTTTTGGTTGTAACCAGCGTCAGTGATGTCAGTACAAACGATAGATTTCATATCGATTGTGAAAGTACCACCTGTTACTTTACCTTTAGCTACTGAAAGGTTACCGTTGCTGATGCTGATAAATCCTTCGTGTTGACCAGTTACTTTTTTAGCCAACCAGTGGATTTTAGAACCTTTAGTATCTACTGCCAAACCTTCAGCAGCTTTTTTAGGAGCGTTACCAGCGATAGCTGTACTCAATACCGTTGCAGATACAAATAAACTTGCGATGAATTTAATTGCTTTCATTTTATTGAAAAAAATTTTAGTGAATATTAATAATAAGGAGTTTAATACAATTCAGAAAATACCGATTATTCAGCTGAGCCTCTGAGTTTGTCTAAAAGATGACTTAATGTAAGCGCTTCTTCTGGCGTTAACTTATGAAGTGCTGCTTCCCATTCAGATTGTTGATTGTCTAGTTCTGCCAATAAATCTAAGCCTTTGTCTGTAATAATAACATCTACCTGACGACGGTCATGTGGACATTCTTTACGGATTACCAAATCTTTCAGAATAAGCTTATCAACTAATCTTGAGGCATTTGACATTTTGTCAAGCATACGCTCAATAATCCCACATACTGTAATAGGATTTGGGTGCTGCCCTCTCAGAATTCTCAAAACATTATATTGCTGCAACGTTACATCGTAACGTTTCAATAAATCACTTTGTAATGAACAAAGCCAGTTGTTGGTATACATAATATTCACAACGGCCTTGGTATAAGGTGATTTGAATGCTTTTTGCTGTATGTCTTGTTCGATACTCATAATTTGATGATACAAATTTAATGTAAAAACATTTGATGTCAATACATTAAAATGTTAATTTTTTGTTAATGTTAATTAGTAGTCTGAAAATCAATAAGTTAATTTGTTTATTTTTTCCTGATTAAATAAAATATAGAGGTTTTCGTGATAGATTTTCCTAAAAATGGCACCAAATCATTCAAGGTAACTCAGTTTCATTCGCCACTCACATACCTTTTAGTTGCCAATGAAGCATCTTCTTGGAGTTTTTGAAGTAGGGTTTCCAATTGTTCAAGTTCTGTTTGACTCATTTGAATGCTTTGTGATTCCCAAACCTCAATTAGATCATTGAGTTCATTGGTTACGTCCAAGCCTTCTTCTGTAATAAGTACTTCTACAACCCGTTTGTCAGTGGGCGATTTTCTTCTTTCGACAAAACCTTTCTGCTCAAGTTTATCTACCAGTCTCGAAACATTAGACATTTGGTCTCTCATATTTTCGATAATCGTATTGATACAGAGTGGGGTAGGATAAGAGAGCTGTAAAATTTTTAGAACGCTATATTGTTGTTCGCTCAGCGAATAGGGTTTTATAATTTGACTAAATTCCGACACTAACCAGTTATTGGTAAACATCATGTTTACGGTTAGTTTTTGGTAAGGATTCGCAAAAGATTTTTGCTTAATATCTTTTTCAATAGACATAATTTTAAATTTAATGTGTACGGACCTAGCTTTGAGAAGATTATAATGATACAAAGTATTAACAAGAGTAGCGAATACTCTTCCGAAAATGTCCATTAACGTGGATTTTTGTACAATTATAAATGGTAATCTTTCTGCAAGAAGCCAGAGCTTTACATCAAGTTAAGAGAAGTATTCAACGGAGGTGGTTAATTGATTGCAAATATACTCAATTATCGGAAGGGCACGATTTCTGGTGCCGAAATATCAAAGTCTTTGAGGCGATAATTGTAGGTATCACTAAAAGAAGCATTGAGCACTCCTATGTTAGGCAAGTTGGGGAAATAGGTAAATTTGAGTTGAAAAGTATTGAACGTTAGGTTCTCGTTTCGCAATCTTACCCCCAAACCTATCCCAGTGTAGGGATACTTGGTGAATAAAAATTGATTTCTAGGGGTAACAAAAGCCATATCTAATTGGAAAAATGGCGCTAAGCGAAACCCCACAAAGTTGACTTTTGAGAACCAAACCGCTTGATAACCCAGAGCAAGTTTTTTACTACCCCAAAGTTGATCGCTATTGATGCCCAAAATTCCATTTTCACCATTGATATTGAGATATTCGCCTGTGTAGCGCTGCACACCAAAGGCATATTTGAGATTGATAAAATGGCGTAATTTGGCTTTTGGAAGTGTATATAATCTTGAAAAATAATTAGATTCGATACTTACCCCTGCGGTGCCATTGGTATAAGCACCCGCATTGAGTAAGGCATATAAATAGCCAGAATTGTTGAGATACTGTCCTCTTGCCAGTTTTATCCCCGAATAAAAGCGACTGCCAAAAGCATCCGAATATTCTTTTCCCGCCACAAAAGTAGCTAGATAACCATAGGGAACGTCTTCAGTAATCCCGAAGCCATAAATCAAAAAATCCCGTTTGTAGCGTCTATTCGAAAAGCCAATGCCGACTAAATATTGTTCTTGGTTGCGAAAAAGCTGGTTGGTATCGGCTGTGACAATGGGGCGTTGGGTGTAATTGATACTGGTAAATCTTAGTCCAACAATAAAGCGGGTACGAGCTTGATTTTCTGGACTTAAAAAAGGGAGTTTGTAAGAACGGGCTAACCAAAAATCTACATAATTCTTTACTGTTGGGAAATACAAAGGTAAGGTGTCATTTTGCATGAGTGTTCGAGCATCATATCCTCTTGTGGTAACTCGCAAATCTCGGTCGTGACTCATTTCAAAACCTCCTGCCATTTTCATTTCAGGCGTTAGAAATGGTCTGAAAAAACGCAAGGCATAGCGATTGGTTTGTCTGCGAAAAGACAAATCCAATTGTCCTGTAATAAAAGAACGACCAATATATGGAATGGTGTAAGTGGTGGCATATTCGAGTTTGGGCGATTCTTTTTGGTTGATATAAAAAGTATTTCGCCAAGAATGTCCCAGTCCTCGAAAGTTTACTTGATTGATACTTAAATCATAACGGTCAAAACCGCCAAAATTGACATCAGGAATTAAGGACCAGATGTCTTGTGTGATTACCAACAAGTCGACTAAGTTGGGATATTGCTCATCTGGTACTACCAAAATACGAGCATCATGCAATATGGTACTGTTACGCATTACACGCTCGTTGTCACGAAGTCGGTCGGCATCGATGATATCGCCAGTATGAAATAATAGGAAGGATTTTCGGATAATACTTTCTCTAGTATTGGTATGTAGTGCGCTAAAAAACTTTTCAAAACCTTGCGCTTTGCGAGCGGTATCATTGACACTTTCGCCAAATACTCGAAGAGTTTTAACATAAATTTTACGCACTACTCTTCCCTCAAACTCTTGAAAGGGATTTTCATCAATTTTTACTACTTCCTGACCTGCTGCGTTTTGGTTGTATACATCCTTGAAGAGGGCATGATAAATTTCGTTGAGAACTCGATTTTTTGAAAAACGTTTTTTCAAATTAGAATAAAGTAGACTATCCTCTTTGTTCTTTTTTACCTGATAATCTTCAGGAATGAAGGCTTGAATAGAATCTTTTTGTTGAGCCTGAGCAGATATTGGCGCAAATAATAGCCAAAAGGTCATTGAAACCAGTGCGACAATTTCACTCAGGCTCATGTTCCTACAAGGTTTTGTGGGTATAATTGGCTTATTTTGTAGAAATTTGCATATCATATCTAAACAAAAATACGAAAACTCTCAGAATGCTAACATTAAATTATCCACTTGTTTTAGCGTCAAATTCGCCACGTCGACAACAATTGCTTAAAGATGCGGGCTTTGAATTTAGTGTCAAGGTAAAACCAACAGATGAGGATTTCCCTGATACGATGCCTGCGCCTGAAGTTCCTGTATTTTTGGCAAAAAAGAAAGCTTTAGCATTTCAGCAAGAAATCGACAACCAAATTATATTAACTGCCGACACAATTGTGGTAGTCGATGGTTTGATTTTGAATAAACCACAAGACAAAGCGGAGGCCAAGTGGATGTTACAAAAGCTTTCGGGACGCAAACACCAAGTAATTACAGGTGTATGTGTAATGACAAAAGATTCAATCGAAAGTTACAGCGATACGACAGAGGTATTTTTCAGAGAATTAACGGACGCTGAAATTGATTATTATATTGAAAATTGCAAACCTTTCGACAAGGCTGGGAGCTATGGTGTACAAGATTTTGTAGGCATGGTCGGTATTCCTCGCATCGAAGGTTCTTATTTTACTGTTATGGGTTTACCTGTGCATATCGTGTACGATGCCCTCAAGAAATTTTGTGAGTTGTGATTTAAGGAATTGTAATGAGTGAAAAGGCCATATAATTCACCATTCATCATTCAGCCATTTACCACTCACTCAGCCATTAAATTACCAAATACAACACATGCTTCATTCAAGAAATAAACATCAAGAAAGATATGATATGGAGGCACTTATGAAGGTGTCACCAGAGTTAAAACCTTTTGTATTTATCAATCAATATGGGAGCCAAACCATCGACTTTGCCAATCCTGCTGCGGTAAAGTTGTTGAATAAAGCCATTTTGAAGGCTTTTTACAAAATAGATTATTGGGATATACCATTGCATTATCTGTGTCCACCGATTCCAGGCCGTGCAGACTATTTGCATTACACCGCCGATTTATTAGCTGAAGCCAACAATGGTCAAATTCCTACAGGCAAGGATATCAAAATTCTAGATGTTGGGGTAGGAGCTAATTGCGTTTATCCTATCATTGGTCATGCAGAATACGGATGGCGTTTTGTTGGTTCGGAGGTCGATAAAACAGCCATGAAGTCGGCTCAAAATATTGTTATTACTAATCAGAATCTCAAAAATAACGTGGATGTTCGTTTACAAAATCGTCCCGATCAGATTCTGGAAGGTATTATTCGTATGCAAGAATTATTCGATTTGGTGATTTGTAATCCTCCTTTTCATGCCTCTGCTGAAGAGGCTTCTGCGAGTTCTATTCGTAAACAGCAGAATCTTACGGGTAAAAAAGTGCAAAATGCTTCACTCAATTTTGGTGGACAAAGTCGTGAGCTTTGGTGTGATGGTGGTGAACTAAAGTTTATTTGGCAAATGATTCAAGAAAGTAAAGTTTTTGCCAAAAACTGTCTTTGGTTTTCGTCTTTAGTTTCGAAAAAAGATAATCTAAAAAGTTTGTACAAAGCCCTCGATAAAACAGATGTTACCAATTATCACATTATCGAAATGTCACATGGTCAGAAAATAAGCCGTATTTTGGTTTGGACATATTTTTCAGAAGAAGAAAGAAAAACTTGGGCAAAAGCTAGATTTGGGAATAAATGAGTAATGAGTTAGTGGGTAAAATAAAATTTAAGATTAGGCTTTCAGGTATCAGCTTTCGGCGGTGGGCTTTGTAAAAAAGCATGGCTGTGGTTATAAAAAAACATTTTAACACTCTTTGCCTTAGGCCTGTTGCCTAAAACACAAAACTTAAATTTTAATTTGCCCAAACCATAGAAGTTTATTGAGTAATCATCAAAGAAAAGTCATCTCGAATATTGGGGTAATGATTATTCTCTAAATTTTTATCAAAAAAGCGGTCGAAAACATATGGTTCGACCGCTTTTTTGATATTACCATACTAGATTTTACTTGGCTTTAGATGCAATCATTGCGTCTCTACTGATGGAAAATAATTTCTTACCTAATCACTCACTCGCTACATTCGAGAAACCTTTACTAAACCTAAATATCTGATCTTCAAAAAAAGAATTTTAGGACTAGGTGTGAATCAATACTTCGTGTACTTCACATATAGAGGAGAAAATCTCCTTATCTTTACGAGTTCCATTTTTCTTTATCTCAAACTTATTTCATTTATTATGTTCAAAAAACTATTTGCACTAAGCTTTTTGCTTAGTATCTCCCTTGTGGGCTTGGCTCAGACGCAAAAGCCTCTTTCAAAAGAAGATAGTCTCCTCAAAGTTTACCGAAAAATTGCTGATACTGGCGATGCCATTGAGCTCAAGAAAGTAGATACGGAAATTGCTCGTTTACTAAAATCTTCCGAAGAAAAAGATTTTACCTTTGCCATTCGTGTGGCGTATTCTATCAAACAAAGTTCTCTAGCTGATTCCATTAACAAATTGGCTGTTCAGAAATTCCCAACTGGAAAAGCAGCGTTAAACGCGGCATACAACTTGGTTATTAAGGCGCCACAAGAAGTAAAAGCTAAATTGGAAGCTTATGAAACATTCCTTAAAAAGTTTCCTGAACCTGCCGAAAAAGCGGATATTGTTTAAGACTATGCACGTTCTGAGATAGCCTCTACCTATGCCAAAGCAGGCGATGCCGTAAATAATGCGTTGTGGTTGTCCAAAATAAAAACACAATCCTATAGAGGGGTTGCTCAGACTTCTAATTCGCAAATGTTTTTACAAAAAGGCGATTTCGTAACTGCTGAAAAATTAGCTTTTGAAGGATTACAGAATGCTAAGGCTTCTTTGGAAAACAATCCAAATCCTAATGCTAAAAATGACTACTATTACTACTTGCAAAACTATGCAGGTCTACTTTATAAAATCAAAAAGTATGATGAAGCACTGAAATACATCAACGAACTTCGTAGCAATCTTGAAGGAAATAAGGTAAACCAAACCAACGAGATTTATGCCCTTATTTTGACAGGAACAGGCAAAGGTAAAGAAGCATTACCTATGTTGGCTGAACTCGTAAAGACAGGTAAAGGTAGCAATGAGGTAGCTGTGGCGATAAAGGAGGCTTATATTCAGACCAATGGAAAAAGTGATGGTTTTGAAAAATACTTGAGTTCATTGCATTCCGACATGAAAAAAAGTATTCAAGCAAAATTGGCAAAAGAATTGATTTCTCAACCAGCTCCAGCCTTTTCATTGGTTGATTTGGATGGAAATAAGGTGTCATTAGCTGAGCTAAAAGGCAAAGTGGTTATTTTGGATTTCTGGGCTACTTGGTGTGGACCATGCAAAAAGTCATTTCCTGCGATGCAAAAAGCTTTAGACAAGTACAAATCTGATCCAAACGTGCGCTTTTTGTTTATTGATACTTGGGAACGTATTCCTGAGCCTAAAAAAGCAGTTCAAGCATTTATTACGGATAATAAATATACATTCTCAGTATTGCTTGACGATAAAAATACCAAGGTGGTGGACAAGTTTGGTATCGTAGGTATTCCAACGAAATTTATCATTGATGGAAAAGGAAACATCCGTTACAAATTGATTGGTTTTGAGGGTTCTGACGAAGCTGCTGTAGAAGAAATTTCTTATATGATTGAAAGCGTAAGATTGTAGTTTTACTCTTTCAAGTTTATAGTCCTAACTGGTTCAAGTCTTAGACTTGAACCAGTTTTTTTATATAGTTTTCAGACTTCATATCAACAGCAGAATTTCGAAATATTATGTTTTTGAATAGTCAAGTTTTAAAACTTGAGAAATAGCTAACCCAAGTCTTAGACTTGAGTTAGCATGGAAAATCTGTCTTTGCTTTGTATTTTATTGTACTTAACTAAGAAAGCCTCTATCTTCGTACTTCCATTAACCAAGTTTATAAACATTTTATGAAAAAATTATCTCTTCTGCTTGCCCTGATTTGGGTGAGTTGCTATCCTATTATTGGTCAGGCTGTAACAACTGACCCTCTTCTGCCGACAGGCGATAAAGAAGTAACCCTTATTTTTGACCTAAAACAATCCAAAGATTCTCGTACGAAAGGATTGTTAGGAAAAACCTCCGATGTATACCTTTGGTCTGGAGCTGGGACTACTGCCACAGGCAATGCCTTTGAGTACGTTCCGACGGGGCAGAGTAACTTTGCCGAACCGTTTACCAACGGAAAAATGACCTCACTGGGCAATGATGTTTGGAGTATCAAAATTACTCCTCGAACATTCTATAATGTGCCTACTAGTAAGTCTATTAAAAGACTCGGGGTTTTGTTGAAAAATGGAAATGGAACGGCTCAAACGGAGGACTTTTTTGTTACTATGTATGATGCTGCTTTTAGCCTCGCATTTTTGTCACCAACCGAGAGTTCGGTAGTTTTAAAGTCAGGACAAGATTTAGCTATTAGTTTGAAATCTTCTGCAAAAGCCCTTTATTCTGCTGAAATAAGTGTTGGAAATACATTGATTAACAACTCAATTCTTAATTTTTCAACAGATAGTACAGATACTTTTACAACCACAATACCTTATAATTCATTGGCTAAATTAATCAATGATAAATCTTCCACTATTACGATGAAAGTTCAGGCAAAAGCAAAATTAGGTACTGCAACCGCTCAATTGGCAGTGTTGGTACCACCTCAAATTACCACCGCCGAAGTTCCTGCGGGATGGAAAGATGGTATCAACTATTTGTCTGAAACAAGCGTTGGTTTAGTGCTATATGCACCCAATAAGGACTTCGTTCATGTGATAGGAGATTTTAATAGTTGGGAAACCAATAATAACTATTTGTTGAAAAGAAATACCTCTGCCGAACGCTATTGGATACAGTTGGATGGTATCGAAAAAGGGAAAGAATATGCTTTTCAGTATTTGATCAATGGCACTTTGGCTGTGGCAGACCCTTACGCTGAAAAAATTCTAGACCCTAATAACGACCAATATATCCCGTCGACGACCTATCCTAATTTGAAAACTTTACCATCGACAGTAAAAACCATTGCTTCGGTGTTTCAAACAGGACAAACGGCTTATGCTTGGAAAAATACTACTTTCAAACGTCCCGCTAAAGAAGATTTAGTCGTGTATGAATTACATGTAAGAGATTTTGTAGCTAACAAAAACTATCAAGCAGTTATAGATACATTATCATATCTCAAAAAACTTGGTGTAAATGCTATTGAGTTAATGCCTGTACAGGAATTTACAGGAAATGATTCATGGGGATATAATCCAATTTTCTATTTTGCACCAGATAAGGCGTATGGAACAAAAGATGATTTGAAGCGCTTCATTGACAAATGCCATGAATTGGGTATTGCGGTACTCATGGATATGGTTTTCAATCAAGCAGATTATGAGTTTCCTTATGTGAAAATGTATTGGGATGGTTCAAAACCTTCGGCAGATTCTCCGATGTTTAACCAAACCGATAGACATCCATTTGGCGTATTTTTTGACTTTAATCATGAAAGTGTGGCTACTAAAGCATACGTGAATCGTGCGAATGCTTTTTGGTTGCAGGAGTATAAAATTGATGGTTTTAGATTTGATTTGGCGAAGGGTTTTACTCAAAAACAGACCTCTAACGATGCGCAATTTAGACTTTATGACCAATCTAGAGTTGATATTTGGAAAGGCTACTACGACAATATTCGCAAGGTAGATGCTTCTGCTTTCGTGATTTTGGAGCTTTTTTCTGAGGATTTAGAAGAAAGAGCTTTGACTAATATGGGAATGATGGTTTGGGGAAATCATAATTATGATTTTAGAGGTATGATGAAAGGAGAATCGGTTGATTTGACAAGACTCTCTTATCAGTCGAGAGGAATGACTACACCGGGCGTGGTAAGTTACATGGAAAGTCACGACGAAGAGCGTTTGATTTATGATGCCGTACAGAATGGAAAAACGGCTAACTCTTACTCAACTAGAGATTTAGCGACAGCCCTAGAACGTGAAAAAGCAAATGTGGCGGTATTCATGGCGGTTCCAGGTCCAAAAATGATTTGGCAATTTGGTGAGTTAGGCTACGATGTAAATATTGATTTTAACGGTCGTACAGGACAAAAACCTTTAAAATGGGAGTATTTAACCGATGCTCGTCGCATGAAGTTATACAAAGCTTATGCTGCTATGGTTCAGTTGAAAACCTCGCAATCAATATTTAAAACAACAGATTTTAGTATTGACTTGACAGGTATGCAGAAAAAAGTAACACTTCGTTCGAGCGATAATACAGTTTTTGTAGTTGGTAATTTTGATATTCAAAGTAAAGGAATGACACGCCTTTTCCCATCTACGGGCAAATGGTATGACTATTTTACGGGGAGTAGCATCGATGTTGGAGATTTGGATTTGCCTTTGTTCTTAGAGCCTGGAGAATTCCATATCTTTTCAACAAAACCATTCCCAAAACCTGAAGCCGATATTGTTCCTTGGAAAGTACCTTCGGCATTAGTGATTACAGGAATCGAAGAGGAGGCTACGGCAGTGAAATTATTCCCAAATCCTGCTACAAATATGGTTCGTCTATCAGTTCCAACTTTCAGAAAAGGAGATACACATTACGAAATGTACGATTTTTATGGGAAAATGGTAAAACAAGGAAAAGTAGAAGATACAAATACAGATATATACATCGCTGACCTAAAAGAAGGCTTGTATTTGATTCATATCCAAGATGCACAACGCAATCAGGTGCTAAAAATGATTAAACAATAGTTCGATTGGGGATTTGGGATTTTTGATTTCGGAATGTATGGATACTGATGGAAACGTACCTATTTTGTGTTGATAAAAATTGCTGAAGGGGCAACCCTTGCGGTTGCCGCATTCAACGTGGCAACTACAAGGGTTCCCCTTCAGCATAATGATAAGAATGCTTTTGAGCGAAATGAAATTCTTAGTATAGTCCTAGCTAGGATTTTAAAATGTACGTTATACTTCCGAAATCCAACATCCGATATCCGAAAAACAAGCAAGGTTTTGAGTCTAAAAATAGGTTTCCTATATTTGTTCCTATTCATCTTAACTAAACTATGAAATCATGAATGCAGATACCACTAAAACCATTCTTTGGATTCTCAGTATTCTTTATGGAATATTGATTGTAGGGTCATTTTTTCCGATTATGATGAGCCCATTTTTGTTTGATGCTGGCGCAACGAAGGGGCGCTGGGTGACTTTTTTCTCAATTGTGGCTTTTCCAATTCTAGCTTTGATTTCGATTATTGCGGCTTGGTGGTTATTTAAACATGGTCATTATTCAGCAGCCAAGTGGGTATTTACTTTACCTGCGTTGAGCATTATAGGATTTTTTGTAGGATTTTCGATGCCCTAGTTTAGTGGCATTTTTAGCGATTGAGTAATTGAGCGAATGAGTGATTATGTTAAAATTTGTATTCTAACAGTAGAGACGCAATGATTGCGTCTTGAGCCGAGTAAAAGCTAGTATGGTAGCATCAAAAAAGGGTCGAAAATTTATTTTTCGACCCTTTTTTGATGCTAAAATCAGCTTTAGATGCAACGTGTTGTATTCTACAAATGAAGATTATACTAAAAATAATCACTCATTCGCTCAATCACAATTCACTAAATATTATACCGCAAAACTTTCACCGCAACCACAAGTACGAGTTGCGTTAGGGTTTTTGAACTGAAAACCTTTGCCATTCAAACCGTCAGAAAAATCTAATTCTGTGCCAGCAAGATAAAGAATTGATTTTTTGTCAATCATGATTTTTACTCCTTTATCTTCAAATACCATATCATTGGCCTGTGGTTCAGAAGCAAAGTCTAGGTCGTACATCAAGCCTGAGCAACCACCCCCTTGTACGGCCACGCGTACATTGTAGTTATTGCTTAAACCTTCTTTATCACGTAATTCTTTGATTTTTTCTGCTGCTATATCTGTTACTGTTACCATGATGCTATATCTATTTTAGGAAAAACAAGTTGTTATGACTTTTGAACTACAAAAGTAATCGAAAAGTTCCGAAAATCTATTTCATTGGTAAATGAACCTCGGCCATCATACAACGAGCCGAACCACCTCCGTTACCCTCAATCATGCTTAAATCGAAGTGCAAAATAGTACAATAATCGCCAAGAATCTTGGTTTGTGCTTGAGTAAGCGAGTAATATGCAGCATCTGACATTACTAAATATCGGTCTCCTTTTTCGCTACGAATTTCAAGCATATTGCCTGCAAATTGATTCATTTGGTCGAGCGTAATTTCAATTACCTGTTTGCCACTACTTTCTAAGGAGTTACGTACATTCAAGCGTTCGTCCAAATCGGGAATGGCCTCTAAACAAATGACAGCAAACATATCGCCAATACACATCAATACATTGGTATGGTAAATTTGCTTTCCAGCGCCATCTACTGCGGTGAATTTCACGATTTCGTAATTCATCTGGATACCAAACTCATTCAAAACCGATTCATGCGTACGTGGTGAAATACAAGCGTAGGCAATCTTAAACTTACGGTCAAGTACCATAGAGCCAGTACCCTCCAAAAACTCGCCTTTTTCTTCAAAATTCGAAAGGTCAATTCTTCTATTGATATAAAAATCTTTTTCCAATAAACTAATGATATCTTGGCGTCTCTCTAAACGACGGTTGGGAGCCTGCATCGGATATTCGATGACTGTACCGTTATAATGGAAAGAAACCCAGTTGTTCGGAAAAATAGAATCAGGTGTATGCGGCTCAGGCGTATCATCAACCACAATGACGTTTACCCCATGTTTGCGGAGGCGAGCCACCATTTCATCAAATTCTTGCAAGGCTTGAGTTTGCGCTGTTTCTTGGGTTTGTTGACCAAAAGCTTTATCCTGAAAGGCATTCGACTCTGCTGTTTGTTCATTAAAGCCAAATCGCACAGGACGAATCATCAAGATATTTGAAGTTGTTTGAGAACGCATAGTTTGAACCGTTTTGTTTGTTGAAAAATAGTTATTTGTTAATAGTGTAGCCGTTATCATGCAAAAAAGATTATCTATTGGGCTTTCGGCAATGAGCTATCGGCATTCAGGAAAGATGTTTCTACTACTTCTTTAGCAATCTCCGATAGCTGATTGCTCATTGCTGATAGCCAAAACCTAAAATCCTTCTCTTAGAATTGGCATCGACATACAGTGTGAGCCACCACGAGCACGAGATAATTCTGCTGATGGGAGTAGGATAAAGGTATTTTGCATATTCTCTGGTGACTTGCGACCACTTTCAAATTCTTGAATCAAATCAGCCGCCTTGATGGCTTCAAAACCTAATGCCTTAAAAGCTTCAAGGGTTTTGTCATTTCTATCGTAGCCGATTACGACGCCTTCTTTGAGCGCCAACAAATTACAAGAATCTGTCCACTGCTCACGATCACCGTAAGGGAATTCATTATTTCCAGAATACACAAATTGTACATCGAGAGGCATACAACCGAGGTCATTCACTGAAATTTCTGTTAGTAAATCCTCTAAGTATTCAATTACTCTGGGCTCTTTAGCATCCTTTCTAAATTGTATAATTCGCAATTCATCTTTTACTTTTGCTTTGATGAGACCAGCTTTTACAAAAACCTCATTTTCTTGTTTAGCTTGTTTTCCAAGAGAGCCTAGTAATACCCAGATATTTCTTTTGACTTGGGTAAATACCGTATCGATGTGCATATAATCACGCTTTTTCGGAATTTTTACCAAGGTGATTTTTTCAACTATATCTTTTTCAAAGAGCGCCTCAATAACTTGTTTGGCAGCATACACGGTTGTTCTTTCCGAAATCCCAATCAATAAGTGATTAGGAGCGACCATCATGACGTCGCCACCTTCGAGTGTAGCGATGGTATCCGACTTTTGGTCGTCGGGCATTAAGAACTGATGTTCGTTGTCGGGTATTTCGATGATATTGCTGCGTATTTCTTCAAAAATTTGGTGATTGAAGAAAACGTATTGCATTAACAAAGCTTCGCGGGTACGCGCTATTTTGGCTGGTTTATTAAGCAATAAATGATTGTTGATGGTAATCCCAATATCACGCGTGAAGATAAAGTTGGGAATAGGCGCAAAAAGCATTTCTTTTTCTGGCGTCATGCCTGAGATAAGCGTTTTGGCTAATTCTGTAGAAGGGTAATTCAATAGTGTGTTTTGAATGGCAAACGAGCAATGTTCAACAGCACAAACCGCTGCTACAAGTCGGGTTCTTATAATAGAGTTATCTAAAACCTCGGCCAATAGCCTCTGAACTTCGATTACTTTATCTGATTTGAAATAATGAGGACTTTCTGGTTTGAAGAATTCTCGAGAAGTATCGGCATCGATTTCTTGTAATCGACCTTTGATTTTGGCTGGGTCGAGGAAGTAAAGTAGTATTTTTACGTAGAAATCATATTCATCTTTTCGCATCGTATCCAGATGCACTATGTCTTCAAAGAGCCAATCTTGAGCTTTTGAAGGAATAACCTTCCCTAATCCACTGTCTGGGCTATGAATCAATAACCTCTTTAGCGTTCCTACTTCCGATGAAACATTGATAGACTTTTCCATAATTTGATTGTCTTTGAAGTTTATGGCTTTTTAGGTAAAAAATGGTAAAAAACTCATTTTTCGCAATAAACTATTTTTTTTTCACAAAGTCAAGTCAAGAGAAAAACATAATAAAAATTTCATGTTAAAACTGAATAGATTTTCAGAATCCCCTTTAGTTAAGCACAAAATATGAAAATTATATAATTGAGGTTTTTTCTGTGTAAAAGAAAATATTAGCATGGTATTCGTAGAAAATACACTTATAGGTGTATTCAATATGTCCTTTTTACAAGAAAATCTAGTACATAAGCTGAATCCAAATTGTAATTTCTTTCGTAAGTTTAGGTATCTATATAGGCACGGGAGGGAAGTTACTTGGATTGATAGTATTAATGGTAATTAGTCATTTGCTCATGACGCATTCTAATAAGCAGTAATTAGGCGGTTTAATTGCACGGTATTGAATGTTTTTTTGACCTTACTACAATTCGAGACTTGACTCCCTTTTGCTATTTATTTCTTGTCTTAATATCTTCTATAAAAATATTTCCCCAAGTTATTATTCTGTTGAAATTCTAGCTTTCAAATAATCTGAAAGTGATGAAACATTTTTGCTTAAGCAATCATGTAAGAAGGAGCACATATACCAAGAAGCATTTTGAGACTAAGGGATATTTTACATAGTCGTGCAAAATTCAGTTGAATTAATTAATGAGATAAAATATTAGTAATCAAAAAATACACTCAAAACTCATCACTCACAATTCAGCACTCATACTTACTTATTTACCCAAACAACAAAAAGGGAGCCCAATGCAGGCTCCCTTTTGTATTTATCTCGCAAAATAAGATTTATACTATCTCACTTTTGTAATTGTAATCGGCACACAAACCTGAGGACAAGATGAACATGTCGCTGGAGGTGTGATAGTCACGTTGTTCAACGAACATCCATTTGCATCAGTAATTGTAATAGTTTTAGCACCACCACTGATTAAGAATGGACCGAATGACGTAGATGGAGCTCCATAGTTTTGAGCTGTACTAGTCGTAATTCCACTTCCTGAAACGGTATAAGTAGTTCCACTACCACCCGATGGGTTCAATGTGAATGTATATGTATCATCTGTTGATGTTGCTGGCGTACCTGCGTCGCTACAGATAGATACTGCACCTGCCAATGTTGGAGCTGCTTTAACGGTAACATTAAACACATCTACAATTGAACATCCTTGTGCTGAAGTTTTTGTCACACGATATGTAGTAGATAACGTTGGAGAAACAGAGATTGATGCTGTTGTTTCGCCAGTATCCCATGAGTAAGTTGAGCCACCAGTTGCAGTCAATGTTGTTGGAGTTCCTGCACAAACTGATACGTTTGATGTAGCTCCAGCAGGAGTTGCGTTAACCGTTACGCTAACTGTAGCGGTTTGGTTACAACCTAAAGTACTTGTTACGACTACTGTATATACACCTTGGTTGGCAGCAGTTGCAGCAGCTGTTACTGTTGGTTCTGCTACTGTTGAAGTAAAGCTATTTGGACCAGACCAAGCATAAGTTTCACCTGTTTGTTTGCCACCTAAAGTAAAGGCAATTGGAGAATCAGAACATACCGTGATAGTTGGACCACCAGTGATCGTTGTAGTAGGAGCAGGGTTAACTGTTACAGCAACTGAAGCTGTACCAATACACCCTTTACTATCCGTTACTGTTACTGTATAAGTTCCGCTCATAGCAGCTGTTGCGTTAGCAGAAACTACAGGACTTGCAGCTGTTGAAGTAAAGCTGTTTGGACCTGACCAAGAATAAGTAGGCGTTGTTCCGTCTGTTGTTGCTTTTAGCGTAAGTGGTACACCCGAACAGTTAACAGCTACAACTGTAGTTGCAGTAACCATTGGTTTAGGATTTACCATTACATTTACAGTAGCTGTCGCACTACAATTGTTACCACTAACACCAGTTACGGTATAAACACCTGCATGTTGAGTCATCGAAGCGCTAGCTGTTACAGTTGGATTAGCTGACGTTGAAGTAAATCCGTTCGGACCTGTCCAAGAGTAAGTTGATGCACCCGAAGCGGTCAAAGTAATAGGAGATTGCTCACAGACAGCCAATGCAGTTGGTGTAATCGCTATAATTGGAGCAGTGTAAAGACTGATCGACGTTGTAGTTGTTGCTGTACAACCGTTGATATCAGTTACAGTTACAGAATAAGTTCCTACATTAGCATTTGTTACTGATGCAATTGTAGGAGTAGCTACTGTAGAAGTAAATCCTGAAGGACCTGACCATGAGTAGCTTGCGCCAGCTGGATTGCTGCTTACCGAAAGATTAGCTGTACCATTCAAACAAACTTGAAGTGGAGCGTTAGCTGTAGCTGTTGGAACAGGGTTAACATTTACCTGAACTGTAGCTGTTGCTGTACAACCCAATGATGATGTACCTGTAATGGTATATACACCAGCGTGGACTGAAGTTGCAGATGTTGTTACAGTTGGGTTAGCTGAAGTCGAAGTAAATCCGTTTGGACCAGCCCATGCATAAGTAGCAGTGTTGGTACCTGTTACTCCTAAAGTAACCGTTGAGCCAGTACAATTTCCTTTTGTTGGTTGAGCTGTTACTGCTAAAACAGGAATTGGAAGAAGTTCAACGATAATACCACAACAGTTCCCTGTAGGACAATTACCTGTAAGTGTTCCATCTAGTGTATAGCTACCAGCTTCTGTTACCTTAAGTGTATTAGTAGTAGCACCAGGGATATTAACACCGTCTTTTTTCCATTGATAAGAAGTAAGGGTAGTTGGAGCTGTCAATGTTAACGATTCGTTAGAACAAAGTTTTACAGGTACGCTAATACAAACCGTTTCAGATTCTTTACCAGTGTTGGAATTACCATCTTTTGCCGTAATAGTTGCTGTGTTAAAGATAACACCTTCATCTTTTGCAGTAACTGTAATAGTGAGGGTTGCTACCAATTTATCGCCACCTAGTAAACTACCAATATACCATTTACCAGTCGTTTGATCATAAGTTGTTCCTGATTCTGCTGAGTGAGAAACATAAGTTACACCTGATGGAAGTAAATCTGTAATTTCCAAGCCAGTTGCAGCTGCAGATCCGCTTGCTCTTGTTGCTTTGATAGTGTAAGTAACTTGAGTGCCTTGTGGAACTGGAGCTCCATTGTTGCTACTTGTTTTTGAAACAGCAACATTGATTGTGTTTGCATCACAACTATCAGGAATACCATCACCATCAGTATCTAATAAGTCATTTCCTCCAGCACATTTATCTAAACAGTCTGATACACCGTCGTTATCAGAATCTAGTTTTGAATAAGCATAGTGAACTCTCAAAGAACCTAATACAGAAACTAGACCACTAGTTGATACGATTCTGATTTTATTGAATGCTTTTGTAGTTTTGAAACCTAACTCATACGTATTTGTATTCCCTAATAGACCAAGTTTCACTAAGCTACTACCACCAGAAATGCTTTCTTGTTTGATAGAACCATTATAAGTTTCAATGGTAACTGCGCTTAACAGGCTTAAATTTATTAAGGAGTTTCCATCTGAAACAACAAAACCAGCTTCAGAACCCGCAGGTACTGTAGTAGGAGAAGTTACTTCAATATAGCTATTACAAGAACCAAGAGCGATAGCTAATAATACATCCATTGAAGCATAATCTGTTGTACTAGCGTTTACAACATTTGCCTCATTACTTACACCAGAGGCACATATAGCAAGTCCTGTTGAATAAAGTCCTTTGCTAACATTATAAGTACCAGTTCCACCATTCACCCATTTGTCTGCACAATCTAAGTTTATTGTTGCTGCTGGTCCTTCAAAAGCGTAATAAACTTTTAAGCTATTGAACAAACCAACAATTCCACCACTGTAAAACAATTGAACTTGGTCAAAGTCTTTTGTCGTTGTAAAACTTAAGACTTGCTTTCCAATGCTACCTCCCAATACTGAGGCATTCAATAACCCTCCAGATACAGTAGCTGTTTCTTGAGGTACACCATCACGGAAAGTTTTGATTGAAATGTTAGATAATGCAGAAGCTGAGAGAATACCAGCTCCAGGAGCTACCACAAAACCTACAACATTACCAGCGGGATAGTATTGTTTAGCGTCTTGTACTGTTAGACCAACACCACCACCTAGAAGAGAGAGTGTTAAATCTATTGTAGAGAAATCACTAAGATCGCCGTTTACGACGTTTGAAGTGTTTGAAGCACCACCGGTAAGTGATGGTGAGGAGTTAATTGTAACGCCAGTTCCAACGATTGGATCCATTGGGATTTTATTATTCTCCAATGTTTTCACCTGCGCATGTGTTTTAAAGATACTGAGCATAGAAATACACAGTACCACAACTACTTGGGTAAACTTGTTCATGAGCATAAAATTAATTGAATTAAACACCTTTTACAGCCCACATAGAAATACAGTCAAAGTCACAATCGAGAGATTGCTCTTTGGTTGGCGGAGATGTTTTCTACTTAGGAAATTTGATTTTTTGAATGCAACTGGCGGTTGCTTGCCTAAAAAGGAGCAAAAATTATGCCATGGAGGCCTAAATAATGAGTATACGCAAGAGTTTTGAACGAGTGAGGATAATAGAGGATAAGCATACTAAAATTAGTACGAAATTGAAGTGCGGCAATTTTAGACTAAATGCTCTAAAACCGTGCCAAAGTATATAATACTGTATCTTTTTTTGTGGAAATTATTTGATGGTAAAGGGCTTCAAATATTATAGTATATATGGGTGATTTTAGAGAAAAACTCTATCAGTGAAAGTGCTGATTTTTAGTATATAACGCCACATTTCAAGCATGTGGCGTTATAACTATTTAGCTATTTGAGCCTTTTAAAACTATGTCATTTTGACTTGCCCACGCACTCATATCTTGTCGATTGATAGCTGCTGCCATCATATCTGGAAACAAATCTGGCGTACAGGCAAATACAGGAATTCCTAAGGTAGATAGAAACTTAGCATTGTCTTTGTCAAAAGAGGGTGCTCCCGAATCGTCTAAGGCTAACAGACATATTATTTGAATTCCCGACTCACTTAGCTCCAATATACGTTTGCGCATCTGTACTTGATTACCTCCTTCATACAAATCTGTAATCATAATAAGAATAGTGTCGTCGGGTTTGTTGATAATTTCTTGGCAATACCCTAAAGCTTTGTTGATATCTGTACCACCACCAAGTTGTACTCCGAAGAGCAATTCAACGGGGTCTTTCAAATCTTCTGTTAAGTCAACAACCTCTGTGTCGAATACTACCATTTGTGTGGTGATTTGTGGTAACGACGCCATCACTGCGCCAAATATACCTGAGTAAACAACTGACGCACCCATAGAACCACTTTGGTCGAGACATAAGACGATATCTTTAAGAGAGCGTTTATTTTTACGCCCAAATCCTACCCTGATTTCTGGTATAATGGTTTTGTATTCGGGTAAATAGTTTTTGAGATTTTTCTTAATTGTGGTATTCCAATCTATTTCATTGTAACGAGGACGCTTGTTGCGAACACTACGATTGATAGCACCTGAAATAGCCTGTACGGTTTTTTGTTCTAGTTTGTCCATTAACTCCTCCACAACCTGTTGCACCACTCTGCGAGCGGTGTCCTTGGTCTTGGAAGGAATCAGTTTGCCCAGTTCCATTAAACTGGCGACCAAATGCACATTTGGGGTAGCCTGTTCCAAAATCTCAGGTTCGAGCATGAGCTTTTGCTGAAGTTCTGGATGTTTTAGGGCATCGCCTTGCATCACCTGCACAACTGATTGAGGAAAATATTTACGAATATCTCCTAACCAGCGAGCAACCGAAGGGCTTGAGCTTCCGTTTCCTCCTGATCCACCACCGCCACCATTTTGTCCATAATTGAAATTTCGTTTTCTTTCAAAGTCATATAAAGCAGAGAGCGCATCATCGATTTGACTGTCTAATTCTGACAGTTGATATTGAGTGCCATCGGCTTCATCGCCTCCCAAAATAAGACGCCAGCGTCTGAGTGATTCTTTTTCGTCTGTCATAATGCTTAATTTCCGTTTGCTCTACTATCGTTTTCTTTAAAAAACTGCATATCTGCCATTACTTCTGAGTAAATGATAGGGGAGATTTGCTCAAATGGAATGAGTCTTGGGTCACTCTCTTTTCTTGGTTCATACGAACCAAGATTAAAATTAATGCTACCACTTTTGACAAACATCAAATTACCTATTATGGCAGTACCTTCCATAAAACCTATAGTAAATTCCCCTTCTTGAGTAAATACTGCAGAAATACCTTCATTAGCAAAATCTTTATAATAATTGCCAATACGTCCATTATCTACGACAGAGCCTCTTAACCAACCTCTTTTTTCAAGACAGGATAAGAGTTTATAAGCAGACATCTCTATGCCTTTGTAATTCGCAGAAAGTTTTGTTCCTCTATTTTGTTCATTAAAATTAATAACGGTACGGTTGAGCTGTAAAAATGCAGGTTGGAGATTTTCATCGCTCAATACCTCCGACCAGTAGGCAACTATATCTTTGGTAAGGTCAATAGGATGTACAATTCTGATAAAAAGACCATTTTCAAATTCTACCTCATCCCCATTTTGATTGATACAGGTTTGATCTTCTTGAACTTTGAAAGTAAATAATAATTGTTTATGCTCATTGTATGCACCCCAAACCAATCTGGTAGCATAAACAAACATCAAAGGGTTATTTAGGAAAAGGTTTTGCCATTTTTCTGTTTCCCACTGACGCTGAATAATCAGATATTGCTCCAAACGGTAGGTTTGAGATTTAACAAGTTCCTTTATTTCTTTCCCCATTTCTTTATATTCATTCTGTAATTCAACAGAGGCACTTTTAGGTAAAGACTTTAGGGTTTTATTGCTTTCATTTAAAAATAAGATTTTGAAATCTTGATTAATAAATGCTCTGTATTCCTGACCATCTAACTCAAAGGTTTTAAATAATCCTTCAAAACCAAAATCAGGAACTATTTGGTCGGCAAGGTCATAAGGATCAATATTTAGTTCCTGTGCGGCAAGTTCGAATGCCTCTATGGCTGCTTTTCCAATATTTTTGTATTTGGACTTAAATTTTCTAGATAGATATTCAACTTCACGTAGGGCTTGGGTACTTCCGTTGAGAGCTATGGCTTTGACAACATACTCTGCCATTTTTCCACGATTATTTTCAGTCAACTCAAATACCTTTTTTCTAAGTGTGCGAATAACACTAGCATCACCCATAGTGCTGGCTAAGGTTAGGCAAAACTTAAGATTGGCAGGTGCATCATTAGTGAAGAATATATGAACTAAACTGTTAGCATATTCATGTGTTCGATTCATGTCGATATGTTCTAGCAACCATTTTGCTTCAAAGTCAAAACCAATTTCCTTGATTCTACTCATACGGTAGTATAAAAATCTTACCTCGTTTGTATTCAAAGGCGTACCATCTTTAAAGTACAGAGGGAATATTTCTTTGTCATCCAACCATGGTGCGAGTGGAGTCGAAAGCTTTGCTCTTTTTTCTGCATAGTCAATTTTAGCCTTAATTTCCTCAATTGTACATGGTTTACTAATCATTTGGTTCAACAGTTCGACATAACTGTCTCGAATATCATCATTAGGTTCTAGTTCTAAAAAATCATAAATTATCTTTTGGGTCTCTGCAGTATCCAGCGCCTCTAATAGACTCATTCCCATTTGTCTTGTGTATGCCTTTTTAGAGCGTAATAGTTCTGTAGCTTGCGGAATGGCGGCATTACCAAGTATTGCTAAAAATTTACCTGCTATTTTATTGAGCTCTATTGAGTTTGTTTTACTAATATCCCAAATCTGAGGTAAGTATGCGTGATAATCTAATTTTTGGGCTAAATTCAATGAACATTGTAATTGTTTGGGAGAAAATCGATAGAATTGTACCATATTGGTGTAAATTTTTTCAACATCCTCTCTATCCAATATTTCAGTAATTACTTCAATAACATCGTAAGGTAAGAAGTACCGTTTTGACATCTCGAAGAGTTTATCACTGATTATGGGCTTATACTTTGCAGGGTGCAAATTCGATAAGTAAGATATACAAATCCTCAAATAAGATTTTGAAGAGTACTCATCAATTAAATAATGATTATTTTTGATAAAATACTGTACTTGCTTTTCAAAAATATCATTGTAGTATGACTCTTGAAAAGCTTGAATATGATTGGGTATATACTTTTGTAATAACTGAAATAGCTTCCATTTGGATTCGATATCTTCTGTTTTATGAAATATATTCTCTAGTATGGAACCGTATTGATCTCCCTGATAAGCTAGAATAGTTTCTATATATTTAAAGGCATTTTTTAGTTTGGTGTCTTGGCTTCTGCTCCATAAGTTAACTTGAGGAATAAGATTTCTATGAAAACCTTTCAAGAAAAGTTTAGTTAAATCTGGTCTTTTAACAAGAAACAAATCAAGTAAAGAGTGATAGTCAAGAGAAAATGCCTCATTTAGGGAAGCCAAATTAGCATCTGTGTTTTCTAAAACATATTCACCTAGTGCTGTAGGCTTATCATTTACTACAAGAGGTTGAACTTTTGACATCCAATAAATTAATCCTCCAAAGTCGTTTGTGTAGGTATTTATCTTAGCAAGTATGCGATCTATTTTGGATATACTAGTATATTCAAAAATCTGGGCATTCGCCCACGATAGTAATGCTTGAAATAAGTATTCAGGTTTAGGCATGTAGCTATTGGCTTTCGGAATAGATAGAAACCAATGTTTAGTTTGTCTCAATTCTACTACCTTTTCTTCCCATTCATCCCATTCCTCTATAGGGCCAAGAAGCGTTTCTAAAGGAATTATTTCTAAGCTACGTACATTAATCTCGGGAACATACTCAGAATTACCTGTTAGGTAATTGAGGAGTTTGTCATATTCTTGCGTTTCCTTTTGATACAAGGGTAGAGCTTTAGTATTGGCGATGTAAGTTTCAAGTGCTGTAGTGTTTTTCATGATTGTGTAATGCCTAAAAGTGATGCTCATAACTGAAGTGCACTTTTTGAGCGTTGATGGTTATTTTTTTGTAGTGTTAAGTTTTGAAAATGAATGCATATAGCAAATACCTATGGTTTTTTGAATAGGTATTTGCTATAACAATGAGAATTGATTTCTAATAAATGTTTGTTAGCCTCGTGGAATAATAGTGTGGATTTTTGGATTTATAAAGAGGGTTCAGCATTACCGTTGGTTACTCTACTATCGTTCTCTTTAAAATACTGCATATCTGCCATTACTTCTGAGTAAATGATAGGGGAGATTTGCTCAAATGGAATGAGTCTTGGGTCGTTTGTATGCCCTGGCTCGTCATAGGTATAACTTCCGAAGTCAACACTGCCGTATTTCACAAACATTAGATTGCCAATGCCACCAATTGAATCCAAATAACCTACACATACATCTCCTTCTTGTGTGATGATAGCGGTAATGCCCTCTTCTGCAAAGTCTTTGTAATAATTGCTGATGAAGCCACCATCGACTACCGAACCCCTAAACCAACCTCTTTTTTCTAGAACAGAAACGAATGTATATCCTGACATCTCGATGCCTCTGAACTTAGACGAAATAAGTGTTCCTTTATCCGCTGAATCAAAATTGACAACTTCGCGGTTGAGTTGTAAAAATGCAGGCGATAGCCCTTCATCCTCTAATACTTCAGACCAATAGTTGATGGTCGCGGTCTCGAGGATTAGTGGGTGCACCATTCGTATCATTTGTCCTTCTTGGAATTCTACTTCGTCGCCTTCTTGGTTGATACAAGTTTGGTCTTCCTGTACTTTGAAGGTAAATAACAATTGTTTTTGTTCGTTGAAAGCGCCCCATATTAGTCTCGTAGCGTACACAAACATGATGGGGTTGTTTAGGAAAAGGCTCTGCCATTTTTCAGTATCCCATTGACGCTGAATAATGAGGTATTGTTCCAAACGAGGTGTTTGAGATTTTACAATGTCTTTGATTTCCTTGCCTATTTCTTTAAACTCATCTTGCAAGGCTACAGGCGTACCTTTTGGGAGAGCTTTTAGGGTTTTGTTATCTTCATTCAAGAATAAGATTTTGAAATCTTGATTGACAAAAGCACGATATTCGTGTCCATCGACTTCAAAGGTTTTAAATAATCCTTCAAAGCCAAAATCAGGAATAATTTGGTCAGCTAAATCGTATGGCGAGATTCCTAGCTCTTCGGCAACCAATGAAAAAGACTCCGTTGCAGCAGCGCCGACGTTTTTATTTTTGTTTTTATATTTTCTAGAAAAGAACTCCACATGACGCAAGGCCTCTGTTCCGCCATTGAGCGCTAATGCCTTTACGACATATTCTGCCATTTTACCGCGATTGTTATCGGCAAATTCTTGCACCTTATTTCGCAATTGACGGATGACAGTAGTATCTCCAAAAATACTAGCAAGTGTCAAACAGAATTTGAAATTAGCCAGTGCACCATTGATAAAATAGGTATCTAGTAGACTAGAGGCATATTCGTTGTTTTTGTTGGTGTCCAAATGCTCAATCAGCAATTTTGCTTCAAGGTCAATGCGGATTTCTTTGGCACGACTCATACGGTAATGCAAGAAACGAAACGCCTCAACGCTTAGTTGCGAACCATCTTTGAAATATAGCGGAGGAAGTATCTTTTCATCGAGCCAAGGTGTTAAAGGGGTATTGAGCTTTCCTCTTTTTTGAGCAAGGGCTATTTTGGTATTAATTTCTGCTAAAGAGTTTTGTTGGCTAACTAAGTGACGCAATGATTCCAAAATGATATCACGAGCCTCATCATTCTTTTCCTGTTCCAAAAGATCTACCAAAATGGCTTTTGATTCATCGGTATTGATAAGCGATAAAATCAAAAATCCCATTTGTCGGGCTTCCAACTTTTTAGATTTGGTTAGTTCAGAAGCATTAGGAATAGCATCAGGACCTAATTTGCTTAATAGCCCTGCACCAAATCTGCGTAACTCTTTCGACTTGTTTTTACTCAGATCCCAGAAATACTGTTGGTGCGAGCGAAAATCAAGTGTTTCAATGATTTTGAAGTATTTTTTGAAATAATCTTTATCATTCCAGTAAAGATTATTTGGGTCTTGATGTAGAGCTTCTATTAAAATATCTAAACCCTCTTCTTTCAATTCATTTGCAATCGCTACTAATAGGTCAACTGGTATTGAATAGATATTACGAAGTTCATTTTGGAATAGCTTTTTAGTTTCCTGTGTTTCTTTTTTTATCAAAAAATTAAAGCAGTGAGCTAACACAGTGATTGGCTCTGGTCCATAAATATATTGATTGGCATAGTTTGTACTACACCAATTCAATTCGATGGAAAGCGTTTTTTGAAGAGTTTCTAGTTCAAGCGGGTTATATTTTTCGGGAAACTTTTTAGCTAAAAATTCATACTGTTTAATGAATACGTAGCTATTCTTTAGGTTTTGCCATTTGCCGAAGATGAGTGGTTCATATTTTGTTGAATCCTCATCTAGTAACAAATCAGTTATATTCAATATGTTGTCATCGACAATCAATGAGTCGATTATTGACGCTAAAAATTCCTCTTGCTTAGAGGATAGAAGAAACATTACAAGGAGGGTTTTCTCATTAGCTTCTACACTGGTATTTAACAAAATTGGATTATAATGTTGATTGTTAAGTAGAAGATAATGACCCCATTTGGTCAAATTATGATTTCCATCAACGAAAAAAGTCTTTGTATTTACGTAGTAAATTAATAGTGCTTCATCAGTAATAAAACGACTTGCTAATTGGAGTACCTTGGTTATTTCAAGGTTATTCTTGCTTTGGAGTATTTGCTCACTGACCCAATCGGTAAAATCGCGAAAGCCACCATAGGTTGAAAATCCCAATGCTTGAGGTTCATTCCAATAGGAAGGTTGAGTTATCAACGCCATGATTTTGTCTTCCCATTCATCCCATTCGTCAACATCGCCCAGTAGTTGCTCAAGTCCAGTGATGACCCAATAGTTTTGTATAGTAAATACTGGAATCGTAGGGTCATCACTTCTCAAATATTCGACGCATTTTTCAAAGTCAACACTAGCTTGTACATAGGCTGAGTTTTTTAGATTGTCGATAAAGTTCTCTAATTTCTCTAAATTTTTCATAGTCTAGTAATTCCCAAAAGTGTGTCTAACATAGGCAGTACACCTTCGGCGAGTTGATGGTTAAAGTTTTTGTTAATAGTGGTAAATTCTTGTGATTGAATCATAGTGCCTACCTTGGCTTTTTGGCCAAGTTGTTGGCGTTCGTTAGGTACAAAATGAGAAAAGGTACGTCGTAAAATGGGTAATAGTTCTGTGAAATATTCCTGTGGAAGTTCCGCTACCCATTTGTAAAGTAGATTCCAAAGGACATGGTCATATATCAAAATCATACCACTTCCTTTGAGGAATCCTTCGAGCCAACCTGCCGAAAAATTGGGTTCTTGTCCTTGTGACAGTGCCCAAGCAAATCGCTCTGCTGTTTCTTCGATAGTAATCACTTGAGCATCGAGTAGTAGGCGACAAGTACATCCTTGAATGATACCATGAACGCCATCTTTATTCAATAGCTTTTTGAGGGTATCAAACCATAGCTGGGTCAGTTCGTCGTTTTCGATGAGCTTGGTAGCCTCATTTACTTGTTGGATATGCCCGAATACTTTTCTTGAGTTGTCATCATCGAGTCCGAAACAGGTATTGGGTAAGCCTATACAGATGCGGGTGAGGAGACTATCCACTATCAGACGAATTGCTCCTAAGTCTGTTTTGCGAACATTTCCGTATCTGCTTACTTCCACCATAGGCTTAAGGGCAGTCATTAAGTCTAAAATATCGGCTGAAATGGCAGCGACTTCGTCGATTTTTTTAAGCAAAAATTCAATTGCTACAAATAGCTCAGCAGGAATTGCTTTTTGGATATTGTCGGCAATTTTTCCAATATTTTGTGATTTTTGGCTCGTATCTATTAGGTATTTGGTACAAGCATCTTCGAGGGTATTGCCCCAAACGGCCTTATCAATCAAGGACAGGTACATTTCGGGCTTCCAAGCCAAAGTCCATGCTTCTTTAAAAGTTCCTTTGCTACGGGCGTAGACTTTGTGTCCCCAATTGATTTCTAAAATATCCAAGCGATGAATCATCTTACTTCGACTGAGGTCTAACTCTTTTCGAAGATCTAATTCATATTCTTTCTTTTCGGCAGTCAGTGCCAAACGATTACTTTTTGCCAGTTTTTCAAAGTCAAGCTGTAGCGGAACCTTGGGTAATTCGTCAGGAATTTCGCCCAAGCGATTGGCTACAATAAGTTTATCTTTAACCAAGCTCAGCAAAATGGTATCGCCCATACACATGACGGTTTGGGTGGCTTCGTTGAGTTCAAGCAAACCAATTCTAGAAAGTCCACGCAAACTAGTTAAGGTTTCGGCTAAACGAAATGCCTCTATGACGTGGGCTGTAGATATATCAACTTGTTTTTTTCGGAAAAGCCTTGCCACGTGACTCAGCCATTCTATCGCAAAATCAGGGTTATTACCTTTTTTCCACAAAAAGTCATACCAACCTGGCGAGGTAATCCCTGCACCATATCCTGAGTGCATGGATAAACGCTGATTTGTCCAAGGAATCCAAGTAGTAGCTACTTTGATTTTAGTTTTGGGTAAAGACTTTAAAAGTTTCGTATCCGCTTTGGCGGTAGAGTTTACATCGAGTAGGGCAGGAGCGTGCCAAGCACCACAAACAACTACAATATTGCTGTAAAGTTCGTTTTGAGCCTTTCGGATAATCTCACGCATATAGGCTTCGCGGGCAATATTTTCTTCATCCAAAACGGATGGGATATTGGCTTGGCGAAGCTCCGACATCATGAGCATTACAGCATCAAAATGTTCTTTGGCACTGTTAGAAATATAGTTATGCTCGAAATGATGTTCCCACCAAAGCTCCGAATTGTCATAACCTGCTATTTCAGCAAAGTAGGCAATTGGATCTTTATGGATAGGCGGAGGCGCTACAGGTTCAGTCTCTTCGCTATCGGCTTCTTCTATTGTCTCATTTTCTTTTTCATTCTTTTTTTGTTGAAAACCTATTGCCAAAGGTAAATCCAACATTCTTACCGGAATTTGGCGTTGGTTGGCATAAAGGATTGCTTGCCATTCAGGTGAAAACTCCGCAAAAGGGTAGAATGTCGCCTGTTGAGGGTCGTCTACGTTATAACCAAGTACAGCCACAGGAGGACGAAGCTGTTCGTTGCCTATCCAAGAAATAATCGAATCTAGTTCTGGAGCACCTTCTACCAATACCATATCTGGCTGGATTTGCTCCAACATTTCGATTACATTTTGGGTCGAACCTACCCCATGATGTCGTATTCCCAAAATTGTTAAGGGCATAATTTTGAGTGCAGATTTAAGCGTTAAGGATTCTGTTTGTCATGAATTTGTCTTGTTAAAATAATAGCAAGTTTCTGTGTTGTAAATTATTGTAAATGAGTATATTGTGTATTTGTATTTGTTTGGTGAAATCCTGTTGTTTGAGCCGCAGGCGAGTTTAGGATTTCTTGACTTTCTTTTGCGGCCGCCGCGCGGTTACTTTTCTTGTGTTAGACGGGCACGCCTAGTGAAGAAAAGTAAAGAGTGTCGAAAGGGAAATTAGTTTTATCAACAAAGGCTAAACAATTTTTTAACATTCTCTAAATTGAAATAGGCACTAAGTATGGAAGTTTTAGTTCAAAATTCTCATACCTGACTCTTCTTATTTAATTTCTACAATACAATCTCTTTACAAGCACGATACACATCTTTCCAGTCTTCTCGTGTTTTGATGACTGTTTCTAGGTATTCATTCCAAACGACTTTATCTTGAATGGGGTCTTTTACTACTGCTCCAACCAAACCAGCGGCTAAATCTTCGGCATTGAGACGACCATCGCCAAAGTGAGCAGCCAAGGCTAAACCATTATTTACTACCGAAATGGCTTCGGCGGTACTCATGGTACTTGATGGCGTTTTGATTTTGGTTTTGCCGTCGGCTGTTACCCCAGCGCGCAACTCACGGAAAATGGTTACAATTCTTTGAATTTCTTTTAAAGCAGGAGCTTCCGCAGGAAGTTCTAAGGCTTTTTGTAAACTAGATACACGATGTTGTACAATTTCTACTTCTTCCTTCATAGTTTCAGGAACAGGTAAAATCACTGTGTTAAAACGACGTTTTAGGGCACCAGATAATTCGTTTACTCCTTTGTCACGGTTGTTGGCAGTGGCAATGACATTAAATCCTCTTACCGCTTGGACTTCCATGTTTAGCTCTGGAATTGGGAGCATTTTTTCTGATAAAATGGTAATTAAAGTGTCCTGAACATCAGCCGTGATACGTGTTAATTCCTCAATTCTGGCGATTTTTCCTGTACGCATCGCCTGCATCATGGGTGTGGTTACCAAGGCATTTTCGCTTGGCCCTTCCGCTAACAACTTGGCATAATTCCAGCCATAACGAATTGCCTCTTCACTAGTCCCAGCGGTACCTTGAACGAGCAATGTCGAATTTCCTGAAATAGCTGCCGCCAAATGCTCTGCTACCCATGACTTAGCAGTACCAGGCAAACCATATAATAGTAGCGCGCGGTCGGTGGTAAGTGTGGCTACGGCAATTTCCATCAAGCGACGATTACCGATGTATTTGGGTGAAACTTCAAAGCCGTTTGGTAATTTTCCTCCCATTAAATATTGCACGACGGCCTGAGGCGAAAGATTCCAACTGGTCGGACGAGTATTTTTATCTTGTTTACTAATTTCTTCTAATTCATGAGCAAATTGCTCTTCTGCGTGTTGACGTAATACGTTCATGGTGTTGAAGGTTTGTGTAAAGCTTGTTTACTGAGCTATTTATTTGGAGTTGTTACAAGCTAAAGTTTTTGTATAAATTCTGATTGAATCATCTCCTTATAATACAAAGAAGATTTCAGTGGAGCTACCACCGAGCGCGTCCACATGTTTTTATGTGCATCAGTTTGAATTGGTTCTGGATAATTGTCAAGTTGTTTGAGTAGCTGAGTCGAAAGACATCTCCCCAAAGCATTCATCAAATCATATTCATACATCAATGTGTAATAGTTTTGAGGATGAATAATCACCGAAGCTAAGACTGATAAAATGAATTTTGAAAATTTTGTAGAATACGCTTGATGCGGATTTAATAAGACAAAATCCTTGAGTATGTTAAGGTTAATAGCATCACTCTTCATCAGAAGTGCCTCTTGTCTTTCCAAGCTTAGAAATTGAACTAAATCAAGCCAATCGTATTTCGAAAAATCAGAATTTGATAAGAAAATATCAATTTGCTCAGGTGTTGCTAGCTTCAGGCTTTTGGTAAAAGAGTTGAGCAATATTGATTCAGGTTTCTCGACAAACTTTTGAACAAGCTTTTGTATATCATTGTCAAAATAGTCGATCAGGTATTGTGGATGTAAGTAGGTTAAGGTTTCAGAAATCCAGTAAAGTTCATCAGAAACACCTCTGAAGGGACTTACAGACTCTAATCCTAAGTTTTCTCTTATCTTGGTTTCTTCCCAGAATTCAGCTACTTCTTTGCTCTTCTCATTAGATTCCAAGTATTTGGGAAGTAATGGCTTGATAAGAGCTGCTACCTTATTGGCCCAGTCGCATCCATAAATGCCTAGCTTTAAGCGAAGGATTATCTTAAGTGTGTCTGAAGTAATATCTTTTGGCTTTTTGATTTGCGCTAGCTCTTCGTACACTTTGTCCAAAAAATCAAGGTCTTGACTAGATAAATGATGAATGAGTTCATTCAGAAAATCTTTAAGGTCTTTTCCCGTTTCCGAACTCCATGAAGCGTCCAAAAGCGCCAAGCCTTCTTGGGGCTTTTCTTTTCTTAAGTTACTAAAATATAATTTTCGAGCAGAGGGTTTCCCTTCTGTCCAAACATCATCAACCAGAACTCTATCTTTCCAGTCAGGATTAAATTGTGTAAGCCAAAGACCTTTTTTACCAATAATAGGATGTAGTTTTGATCTGAATTTTGAGAAAAATTTATTCAATATTGGCACAATTAAGGTGTCCTGAACAATCAACTGATGTTGCGTACATTGGAGCAGTAAATACTCTACCAAATAAGGATTAACCTTTTCTTCATTTAAAAAACCTTTCCAGATGGCATGGATATTCTTGGAACAATACTCGAATGTTTCTGTGTCAGAAAAAGCCTGAGTAGGGAAAGTGACTTTCTCGTGCATGGTGCCAGCTTTTTCATACAAAAGCGTCATGCTAGAGGCTTTCAGGAAGATATCCTCCGTGTTTTTTTCATTAGCTAGCGCTTTTCGAATAGGTTCGGGTAATGGCTCAAGCTGTAATGGCATTTTGGTTGTACCCAGTAAAGCCGTTTTTTTTAGGTGACTCCAATACATCATATGAATAGCAGAATATGGTTGGTCGAAGGTTGATTTTTATAAGCAATGTTCAAAATAGGAAAGCTAGTCCAATAATAGATAGTCATAATTTTGAACGATGCCCAATGGTATAACAGAATCAAACTGATATAGCACCATAAGAGATACTGCATTGCCACCTGTGATGGCCAACAGTTTCCAGATTTGCTCTTGATTTACGGCTGCATCAATCATCACGATGGTCTCATTTGCATCCTGTAGATAGTATTTGCCTTGATGAAATACGACACGTACTTGCTCTATCAACATAGGAACGGTGTCTATCCAAGGATTTTGTGCTAAAATATCTACCGCTTTAGTATGAACATCGTCCCAAGAATTGCTTCCAGAGATAGCCTCAGGGAGATAATCTACAGTCGAGATATAGTCTTTGACGGTAGCTCTTAAGGGAGTATGACTAGGATAAAAAGCCAAATTTGCATGCGCGATTGTGCCAGGCAAAATAGGCGTTTCAATCGCCATGCCGCCAAACGAAAAATTGAGTACTAGAGCTTTTTTCTGACTTTTAAGTCCCCAAAGCCAATTTTTCTGCATTGTGAGTCCCTCTTCGATAGTGGTTTGTCGACCTAAAACTAACCAGTGATCTTTGATAGTGTCGATATCCTCTCGATCTAATAAATCCTTGGTTTGGATATTCCAACCAATTCTTGCTTTTACTTCCTCCTGAACTAGCGGAGGAAGTTGATCTAAGCGATTGAAGGATTCAATGAGTAAGTATATTTTGGAGATAATCTCTAATGCTTTCTTTTGCCAATCGTCATTTTTAACGAAATCTAGCTTATTAAAAGACTTGACCAATCCTGCTAACCCAGTAGCTTGCGAGTCAACCAATCGGGCAGCCATGCGTTCAAAATAGGGTATGCCTTTTTGAGGAATCGTCAATAGCCCTGCCTGAACAAGATCTTTGAGCCAAAGTTCTAATTCTGCAATACCATTTTGAACCTTCAAATAGCGTTCTTCTTGTCGTTTGGCTTTGGCTTGAGCTTGTTTTTCTGCTTGAGCCGCAATGGTTTCTGGCGATATGGCTTCAGTGGGCTCTTCTACTTTATGGGTTTTAGCACTTCTTTTATTCATCCAATCGCTAACCCATAAAGGTTCCTCGATGGTTGAAGGAATTTGTCCTTCTTTTTGTGCTACTAAAAACAAAAGTCCCAAACCATGTTTACAAGGAAATTTTCTACTCGGACATGAGCATTTGAAGGCAGTATTGTTTAGGTCAACTTGAGTTTGATAGGGATTTTTGCCACTCCCTTGAAGCTCTCCCCACAAGACCCTTTCATTGGATTGGAAATTGAGCCATTTGCGTTCTTGAGACAAGTCTCGTCCTGCTTTTAAAGAAGAAGCGTCTGGAGCAAGCTGTACAACTTGCTCGTCAGTTAAATAGTTCATAGATAAAGTTCAACACTAGGGTAAAAGTTTGGCTTTAAATTTAGCTTGTTTTTTTAGTTAAATACAAATGTTATAGCATCTTTAATTTTAATAAAAATAAAAAAAGTGGTTTTTGTTAAAGATTAAACTGGTTTTTGCCTAAGAAAGTTGACTTTATTCCACTAATAAATAGCTTTAATAGAGAATTTTATCTCAGGATAGATTATCACTATTCGGTCAAAATATTGACTATATTTGCGAATAACTATTCTATTCAAACTATGAAAAAATTATTGTTTCTAACCTTCATTGGTATATTATGTCATCATTTTAGTCCCGCTCAAACCCTCGACCAATCGAATTTGCCCATCTTAAAAATCACCACTAAAAATGGTGCTACCATTCCCGATGAACCTAAGATTTTGGGGACTTTACAACTCATCAATAATGGCAACGGACGGGTGAATACACCTAATGATACGCCCACAGGCTACAATGGTTATTTGGGTATAGAGTTGAGAGGTTCTACCTCCAAAGATTTTTTTCCAAAGAAACCTTATGGCTTTGAACTTTGGGCAGATACAACTGGAAAAAGCCAGAAGATAGCTTTTTTAGGAATGCCTGAAGAATCAGATTGGGTACTCAATGCGAGTTATAATGACAAAACCTTTATGCGAGATGCCCTAACCTATGATATTTCGAATCGTATGGGAAGATACGCTACCCGCACACGCTATTGCGAAATCACATTGAATGGTCGGTACGATGGTTTGTATTTAGTCATGGAAAAAATCAAAAGAGATAAAAATCGTGTCAATATTTCTAGCATTAAAACCACCGATAGCACTGGCGATGCGCTTACGGGTGGGTATATTCTTAAAATTGATAAAGTCAACGGTTCTCCTGCTTGGTCTTGGAAAAATACGATTGGGACGCCAAGTGTACTTTTTCAGGTAGAATATCCCAAATATGCCGATTTGACCTCCAAACAGTTGACTTATATCAAAGGCTGGATGACAACTTTTGAAAAAGAACTTTACGCCAATACTGCACTCGAAAAAGACGCCGCTTGGCGAAATATGATAGATATGGATTCTTTTGTAGACTACTTTATTCTGACCGAACTTACCAAAAATATCGATGGTTATCGACTCAGTACGTATTTCTATAAGGATAAAGATAGTAAAGATGCTCGCCTAAAAATGGGTCCAGCTTGGGATTACAACTTGGCTTATGGCAATGCTGATTATTATGAAGGATACAAAACTACAGGTTGGCAATACCAAATCAACGCTTTGGCTTCTCCCACTGGCGACATTTATCTATCTCCTTTTTGGTGGTCGAAGCTCGTGCAAGATGAAGATTTTAGAACCAAAGCATCAAACCGTTGGGGTGAACTTCGCAAAACAATTTTGGCTACAGAACGTATCAATCAATGGATTGACTCAACGGCTACGATTATAGCTCCTGCGGTAGCACGTAATTTTAAGAGATGGCCAGGGGTTTTAGGAACAAAAGTTTGGCCTAACTATTACGTTGGTACGACTTTTCAGGATGAATTAAATTTTATGAAAGATTGGATTCGTTCGAGATGTTTGTGGCTCGATGGGCAGTTTCAAAGTAAGTCGCTAGTTTTAGGTATTGAAGAGTTTTTTGAACCTAAAAGAAGTCTAACCATTTTCCCAAACCCAGCAGTTTCAAACAGTCAGGTTAGATATGAAGTTATGACAAGGGGGCAAGTAGAAATCTATCTTTATGATTTGTCAGGAAAAAAAGTACATGAGGTAGTCAACCAAAATCAATCTGTGGGAGAATATCAGGTACCATTGAATCGACAATTTCCACAAGGAATTTATATCCTCGACTATCGCCTCGGTGGAATACCTGTGGATAGGACAAAAGTGGTGGTGGAGTAAATAGGGGCAAAGTGAACAGGCACAAAGGGTTTTAGATAGGGGCAAAGTGAACGGGCACAAAGGGTTTTAGATAGGGGCAAAGTGAACGGGCACAAAGGCACAGAGTGTTTTTTAGTGGTAACAGGCACAAAGTTTGCTTGAGAGAACAATACATTCACTTTGTGCCTTTGTGCCTCTGTCCCTTTGCCCCTTCGAGCCTCTGTGCCTGTGTTACTCACCCCCCGCCCAAAGCCAGTCTTAAAAAATCCAAAAAAAAAATCACTGACTTTCGTCATTTTTTTTGAGAAAAATGTGGATAAATATAAACTTTTTCAATTTGTTTAGAGTTGTTCTAAATAAAGTATAGTATTTGAAAAATCCAATAATTAATTTTGTGCCTAAATTAAATAGGTGTTGTCTCCTGACAGATGAAAGTGTACTTTCAAATGATAATCAGTAAGTTTTGATTGAGGAGGCCAATCCTACAACGTTTGTCATAGGTCAAATATCACTACCAAGAAAATGTTAAAGATAAATAACTTACAAGCCAAAATTGGTGAAAAAGAAATTCTGAAAGGAATCAATTTAGAAGTTAAAGCTGGTGAAGTTCACGCTATCATGGGACCAAACGGTTCGGGTAAAAGTACTTTAGCTTCTGTTTTGGCAGGTCGCGAAGATTATGAAGTTACAGGAGGTTCGGTAGATTTCTTTGGCAAAGACCTTTTGGAATTGGCTCCAGAAGAACGCGCTGCTGAAGGTATCTTCCTTGCATTTCAATATCCTGTCGAAATCCCAGGTGTTTCGACTACCAACTTTTTGAAAACTGCGGTAAACGAAATCAGAAAATACCGTGGCGAAGAGCCATTAGATGCTGTTCAGTTTTTGAAAATGTTCAAACAAAAAATGTCTTACGTAAACATCGACCAGTCTTTGTTGAACCGTGCGTTGAACGAAGGTTTCTCTGGTGGTGAGAAAAAACGTAATGAGATTTTCCAAATGGCAGTATTAGAGCCGAAATTGGCAATCCTTGACGAAACTGACTCAGGTTTGGATATCGATGCGCTTCGTATTGTGGCAGAAGGTGTAAACAAATTGAAATCACCAGACAACGCAACTATCGTAGTAACTCACTACCAACGTTTGTTGGACTATATCGTTCCAGACTACGTACACGTATTATATAAAGGTAGAATCGTAAAATCAGGTACAAAAGAATTAGCTCTTGAACTTGAAGAAAGAGGTTACGATTGGATTAAAGCTGAAGTTGACGCTGCTGAAGTAAGCGCTTAATTTTCGGTAATCTTTGAGGCGTTTTACTCAAAGGTAGTAAAGTAACAATCTACCAATTATCAAATCATCGAACAAAATGAATAGTAATACTGATTTGAAGGCACAATTAATTGCTGACTTTAAAGATGCTGAGGGCAAAATGAATGGCGAGGCCAAAAGCCCGATTCATTTGGTACGTCAGCAGGCTTTGCAAACCTTCGATCAATTGGGTTTCCCAACAATCAAGCATGAAGAATGGAAGTATTCTAACGTTAAAAACTTGGTAAACCAATCGTTTGCGTTTAATGCCCCTTCCGACTTTAGTGCTGCTGATGTAGAGCAAATGGCTATTCCAAATTTGGATGGCAATATTTTGTATTTTATCAACGGTGTTTACAACGAAGCTTTAAGTACCATTGTAAGCCCTACAGACGAGGTGGTGATTCTTCCATTGGCGGAGGCGATCAAGTCGCATGCTGATGTGATTGAAAAATATTTCAACCAATATGCCGATTCAGCTGATAATGCTTTTACAGCTGTAAATACTGCTTTTGCTAAAAATGGTGTATTTATTTATGTACCAGAGAAAAAAGTAGTAGAACAACCTATCATCTTGCGTTTTATTGCTGATGCTCGTGAAACTAACGTAGCGGCGCAACCTCGTAACTTGATTGTAGCTGGCAAACGTGCTGAGGTAAAAGTAGCTGAAGCGTTTCGTTCTTTTGGTGAAAATGTATCCTTTACTAATGCTGTTACCGAAGTTTACGTAGCAGAAGAAGCAAACGTTCATTATTACAAAGTACAAAACGAAACAGACCAATCTTATAACATCGGTACAACTGCTGTTTATCAAGAAGGTCGTTCGGTATTTACGGCAAACACCGTAACTGCAAATGGTGGTTTTGTGCGTAACAACCTCAATATCAAAATTGATGGTGAATATGCCGAAGCTAACATGTTTGGTTTGTACATTCCAAACGGAAAACAACACGTAGATAACCACACAGCTGTTGATCATGCCAAACCTAATTCGAACTCAAACGAATTATATAAAGGTATCTTGAAAGATAAGTCAACGGGGGTATTCAACGGTAAAATCTATGTAAGACAGGATGCGCAAAAAACAAATGCCTTCCAGTCTTGCAAAAACGTGTTGATTTCAAACGATGCGACGATGAATACGAAGCCTCAGTTGGAAATTTGGGCAGATGACGTGAAGTGTTCACACGGAACAACAACTGGTCAATTAAACGATGATGCTTTGTTCTATATGCAAGCGCGTGGTATCTCTAAAGATGCTGCTCGTGCTTTGTTGATGTTAGCATTTGCACAAGAAGTAATCGACAAAATGGAAATTCCAGCTATTAAAGAATACTTGGAAGGACTTATTGTTGAAAAAATATATCAAGCGTAAGATTGATCTTAAAGAAAAATCAAAACCGTGTCGGGTATTAAGTAGGTGTGAGTGTTGAATTATGAGTTGTAAATGTAAGTTTTTAATTATCTATGATTAAAGATTTTTATTCATAATTCACAAACTCTACATTCATATTTCAAAGCTTATTACCCGACATATTTATTTTAAGTAGTGGTACAAAATTAATGCAATTTTGAGGCAAGTGGTTGGTTATTAGTTACTTAAAAAGGTAGTCATGTCAAACATGATTTAATCAATTGAAAATGTAAGATATTGATAATTAAAATTTTACATTCACAATTCACAACTCATCATTCAGCACTAATTCATAACTCCTACTTTTTTAGGTACTATGCAAATCAAACTGGTTCAATCACATGAAGATTTGCTTCGATGCTTTCCCGTAATACACGAGCTACGACCACATCTTACTGTAGAGCGTTTTGTGGAAATGTATGAGCAAATGCAAAAGGAGTCCTATCAAATCGCTTTTGTCGAAGAACCAAATCAAGAAATTTGGTCAGCCGTAGGATTCAGATGTATGAATCTGTTTTATGCTGGCAAAATTATCTATATCGACGACCTCAGTACATTGCCCCAAGCGCGTGGAAAAGGTCGAGCCAGTCAGCTCTTAGATTTTATCAAACAGTATGCTATCGAACTAGGCTGTGACGCCATTCATCTTGATTCGGGTCATCAGCGCCACGATGCACATCGTTTGTATCTTCAAAAGAAATTTAGAATTGCTAGCCACCATTTTATTGTAGAACTTCCCAAAAACACGTAACTGCCATGACACTCACCGAAATTGTAGATATTCAAAAAATCAGAGCAGACTTTCCTGTACTAGATCAAGAAATCAATGGGAAAAAATTAGTGTATTTTGATAATGCGGCCACTACTCAAAAGCCTGTCGCGGTTATCAATGCACTGAAGCATTATTATGAATTTGATAATGCCAATATTCACCGTGGGATTCACACTTTGGCCGAACGTGCTACGCGTGATTTTGAAGCTACACGTGAAGCAGTACGTAAATTTTTGGGAGCCGCTTCGACCGAAGAAATTATCTTTACTTCTGGTACTACCAATGGTATCAATTTAGTAGCGAGTACTTACGGACGTAAGTTTATCAAAGAAGGTGACGAAATCATTATCTCAGGACTAGAGCACCATTCGAATATCGTACCTTGGCAAATGCTTTGTGAAGAGAAAGGTATTACGCTCAAAGTAATTCCAGTAAACGATCTTGGCGAGTTGGACATAGAGGTATACGACCAATTACTTTCTGAAAAAGTAAAATTGGTTTCGGTAAACCATGTATCAAACGCCTTGGGAACGATTAACCCAGTGAAAGAAATCATAGCCAAAGCACATGCAGTAGGAGCAGTTGTGATGATTGATGGTGCACAGGCAACTTCTCACTTAGACATTGATGTGCAAGATTTAGACGCAGATTTTTATGCGTTTTCAGCACATAAATTGTACGGACCAACAGGCGTTGGTGCTTTGTACGGCAAAAAAGCCTTACTAGAAGCCATGCCTCCTTATATGGGTGGTGGTGAGATGATTAAAGAAGTGACTTTTGAAAAAACTACCTACAACGAACTTCCTTACAAATTCGAAGCAGGTACACCAAATATCGCTGATGTAGTAGCACTCAAAGCTGCATTGGAATACATGGACTCAATCGGTCGTGATAAAATTGCGGCTCATGAAGATATGCTTTTGCAATATGCTACTGAGCAATTATTACAAATCGAAGGTTTAAGAATAATTGGCGAGGCTAAAAATAAAGTTTCGGTTGCTAGTTTTGTGATTGAGGGGATTCACCCACAAGATATTGGCGTTTTGTTAGACAATTTGGGAGTTGCAGTACGTACAGGTCACCACTGTACACAACCTTTGATGAAACGTTTTAATATTTTTGGAACTACAAGAGCCTCTTTTGCGGTTTATAATACAATTGAGGAAGTTGATCGTTTAATCGCTGGTCTTCACCGTGTGAAGAAAATGCTTGCTTAATATTGTAAGTTTTACAAAGTGAACAAAAAGTAAAAGAACAAACTGATAGAAATATCTACTTTTGCTTACTCAAAATTCACTCATTGAAATAGACACTAATGACTATTAACGAAATTCAAGACGAAATCATCGAAGAGTTCGCACTTTTTGATGACTGGGCAGATAAATACGAGTACATTATTGATATGGGCAAAAAGCTAAAAGGCTTACCCCAAGATCAAAAAACTGAAGATAATATTATCAAAGGTTGTCAAAGTCAGGTGTGGCTTAATGCCCACAAAGAAGGAGACAATTTGATATTCGAAGCCGATTCTGAAGCCGTAATTGTAAAAGGATTGGTAAGTATGTTGATTAGAGTATTATCAGGGCATTCTCCAAAAGAAATCGCTGAATCAGAACTTTACTTCATTGACCAAATTGGTATGAGTCAGCATTTAGCTCAAACTCGTTCAAACGGTTTGGTTTCGATGGTAAAACAAATGAAGAATTACGCAATTGCTTACCAACTCAAGTAAGCATTGTTAAGAAAAGACATTACTATCTTTTTATAAACCACTTAACAAGTTTTTTACAAAACAATGACTGAGGAAGAATTAAAAGAAGAAGTTATTGGGGCGCTTAAAAAGGTATATGACCCCGAAATTCCTGTAGATGTATATGAATTGGGTTTGATTTATGACATCAAGGTTTTTCCAGTAAATAACATATACATTCTCATGACCTTGACTTCGCCTTCTTGCCCATCAGCAGAGCAAATTCCTGTTGAAATTGAGCAAAAAGTTAGAGAAATTGAGGGTGTTTCTGACGTAAGTGTTGAGCTTACTTTTGACCCACCATATTCACAAGATATGATGTCCGAAGTGGCAAAACTTGAGTTAGGGTTTATGTAGTCGATGGCTGTAGGCAATAGGCGATAAGCCTATTGATTATTGCTCAATTACGTTTATATTAAAGAAATTCCAAATTTTTAAATTTGTTTATAAGTAATTATGTATCCAGAACATTTAGTGGCTCCAATGAGAGCTGATATCGTAGAAGGTGGTTTCAAAGAATTGAAATCAGCAAGTGAAGTAGATTCAGTAATGACAGAAAAAGGCACTACTTTGGTGTTTATCAACTCAGTTTGTGGTTGTTCTGCTCGTACTGCTCGTCCAGGCGTGAAAGAAGCGGTTTGGAATTCGGCTAAGAAACCAGATCATTTGTTTACTGTTTTCGCTGGTGTTGACCAAGATGCTACTGCAAAAGTACGTGAGTACTCTTTGCCTTACGCTCCATCATCTCCATCGATTGCGCTTTTCAAAGATGGTGATTTAGTTCATTTTGTTGAGCGTCACCACATCGAAGGTCGTTCGGCTGAGATGATTGCCGCTCACCTTGAAATGGTATTCGAAGAGTTTTGTTAATCGTTGGTTAACCAAAACAAAAAATCCCCAAAGTCTGACTTTGGGGATTTTTTGTTACAAAAGATTTTTACTTTTTCTGATATTGCTCAATAATTCGATAAATCGCTTTTTGAGTTTCTAAATTTTTGAAATATTCAAACATGATTTCATGACCATCAAAATTGAGAATCAATCCTGTTTCCAAGTAATTAAAAGCCTCTCTATATTTTCCTGCCTTAATCAAATAAATCGAAGCACGATAGTACAATTCGGATTCTTCTGGTAATTCGTCGATAGCACTCAACATCAAGTTGGCAGCATCGTCATAATTTCCTTGTTCATGGTTCAATACCGACCATTTAATCCATGCTTCGGTATTTTGAGGGTCTAACTCAGCCGCTTTTTGGTAGGCTTCTAAAGCCGAAACCAAACTGCCCAAATTGGCCTCTGCATCGGCTAATGCGAGCCAGTAATAGGTATTGTGTTTATTAAGTTCAAGGGCTTTTTTAAGAAAATGAATGGCTTCAAACCATTTCTTTTTTTCACACAAACAAATACCAACGCCGAAGTAACCATCATCCCAAAGAGGGTCTAATTTGATGGCGTCCTTGTAATAATGCATTGCCTCATCAAAGCGCTCTTGGCGCTCGATACTTGCTCCTAAACAACAATATACTTCTGGACTTTTATCTTCATGCTCTAAACAATAGCGATAACATTCTTCTGCCTTGGTCCAATTCGTCAAATTCATGTAGGCATTTCCCAGATTGAAATAAGCCGAAGCAAAATCGTCTTGAATGGCCACGGCATATTCATAGGCATTAGCTGCCTCTTCAAATCGTCCTAATTTAGAATAGGCAATACCGATATTATACCAAGCATTTTGTGAATAAGGATCATTGTCGATAAAACTTTCGTAGTAAGGAAGACTTTCTTCTAGCTTACCCGTTATCTCCAAGCTATTGGCCAGCTCATACAGGGCATTTTCATTGTTGGGGTTTACTTCAATTGCCTGTTTGAAAGCCGCTACCGCATTGTGATGGCGTTCCCAACTTTGGTATGCTAAGCCAATATGATAAAATACCTCATCTTTATCTTCAGCGTTTTCGAGGGTTTCTGTCAAGGTTGCAATAGCCGCTTGATAGTCGCCTTTGAGGCTGTAAATGGTTCCTTTTAAAAAAGTAATATCGTTGTCAGATGGATTAAACAACTCTGCACGAGCCAAAATTTCTAGTGCTTCATCATACTCACCAAGGCTGGAACTGAGTTCGGCTTTGCATAGCATCAACTCAACCGAATAAGGATACTGCTCAAGTGCGATTTCGCAAGCTTGAGAAGCCTCTTCGAATTTTCCTTCCTCCATATAATGCTCTACAATTTGCTCAAAAGTATCTAAGTCGAAAAAAGAGCTCTCGGCACGTTTTAACATAGATTCAAAACGTTTTACCGATTGGAGAACATCTTCATGACGGTCTTCAAAGTCTTGTTCCATAATGGTTATAATTGGATAAGATACAATTAATACGAGGTGAAATAACGTTTTTGATTCTTATAATGCCTTATAGCTAGAAATTATAAGAGGTTATTAATAGGGGAACAATCTTCCACAATTATTTTTTACAAAACGACTATTGCTAAGATAAGATTTTATTTTGAAAATTGCAAACGAGAATCTTCCCGAAAACCTGTCTAGAGTAGCTCGAATTTGTTTTGTATTTTTCTAATATGTATCTGTGTTCTATTGTTCAGTCTCGATACTTAATTGATTGAATGAAAGTTGATTAGTTTATCAATAATGGCAAGAGTAATCCGTCTTATTTACGCCTTATCTAACAAGCGTCGGTGATAATTGATTTGACCGAGATGATAAGTAAGGTGAGTAGTAAGATGTGTCAATAAATAGCCTGTTGATGTTTTTTGTTCGAAAACTAATTGAGGATATATTTCCTCTAAAGCCTCTTCTGGTAAAGTATTGAGACTTTCTTTGATTACATCGAGTGTGTCACTGATTTTGTTGACAAGTTCTTTTTTGGATAAACCTTTTTGAGAAAACTCTAAAGGTCTATTTCTGATATACCCCGTTTTGCCAATTTCAGCGCCAATATAGGTATTCAGATTTCCTACTAAATGAAGTACTAAGTTTCCTGCTGAATTATTAATTTCAGGAACAATCGCCCAAATGTTCTCTTCTTGCGAATATTGTACAATTTCGGCTTTAAGTTTTTGTAAATCTCGTTCAAACAGCTGTATTAAAATAGGAATTACATTCATGGTTCGGGGGCTAAATCAAATAAAAATAGAGTTTATAAAATGATGGTTCGTGTTAGTAATTGAATGGAAAAACGATAGCGCCTCTCTATTATTTAAGCTTGTTTTTTTAACAAATTTTGCGAAACTCGGGTAATTGTCTCATCAAAACTTCTGAAATTAAAATTCAATTGTTTTTTGATTTTGGCATTATCAAAATAGAAGTTAAACTTGGACGAACGTGCAGTTTCTTTGGTTAGGATAGGAGTGCTTCCAGTAAGCCAACTTCTCAGAGCCTCTACTCGCCAAAGTATTTCAGAAATGGTATTTGATACCGCCTTGGTTGGCGCTTTTTTTCCTAATGATTGGGATACTTTCTCAAAGAAGTTTTGAAAAGAAATCGTACCAGCGTTCAGAACAAACCTTTCGCCCACAATATCAGATGTTACAAGCTGATAGACACATTCAGAAAGGTCAAGGATGTCTACATAATTGAGGCTTCCTTTGGGATAATAAGTAGGTTCGCTGTTGGCATATTTGAATAGCTGGGTCGAACTTTTATTCCAATCTGCTTCTCCCAGAATTACCGATGGATTGACAATAACTGCATTGAGCCCTTCAGCTACGCCTCGCCATACTTCCATTTCTGCCAAATACTTACTTTTAGCATAATTGGAATTGAGCGGATCTTCTTCCCAAGTAGATTTTTCATTAAGGGTTACTTGCTGACCCTCAACATATTCTTGGGGTAATTTTCTGCCAAGTGCGGCTACAGAACTAATAAAGCAAACTTTTCGAATACCCGCTTCCAAACAAGCATTAACGACATTGGCAGTCCCCTCGATGTTGACTTTATTCATCAGCTCGGCATCTTTGGGCGCAAAGGAAACAACCGCAGCAGCATGGATAACAATGTCGATACCTACCAAGGCTTTTTCCAATGACAAAACATCTAGCACATCGCCCTCAAGCCAATGGATTTGAGATTGAATATCAGTCACTAGAGACAAATCACTGTTGGCACGACGAAACCCCGCGACTTGATGTCCTTTGTCCAAAAAATGTTTGGCAACAAAGCTTCCGACTAATCCTGTTATACCTGTTATTAATACCATACTGTAAAGATAACTATAGAGTTTTTTCCAGACAAAGAACACGAAGTTTTTCGGTGAAAGTTCGTTTGTAGGAGAAGAATCGTGTTTCTTTGTAATTCACTCAAGGTGAGAAATTAGCGATAGCAAATATGAGAAAAGCAATTATTGATTTAGGAACGAATACTTTTCAACTCTTGGTAGTTGAACAAGAAGGGCAAGATTTTCAAATTATACATGAAGATAGTTATGCCGCCAAAATTGGACAAGGTGGTATTTCGAAAGGTATTATTACTCAAGAAGGAATAGCTAGAGCTATTGTAGGATTAAATTATTTTAAGGCCATTTTAGAAAAAGAGGATGTGTCATTAGCAAATGTAAAAGCTATGGCAACCAGTGCGGTACGGAATGCGTCAAATGGTCAAGAGTTTTGTGAAAAAATTGCTGAAGCCACAGGTATCAGTATCCAAGTTATTTCGGGTGATGAAGAAGCAGGATTGATATATGAGGGAGTGAAGCTAGGGACGCAAATCGGACGAACACCGTCGATGATTATTGATATTGGTGGAGGAAGTGTCGAGTTTATCATTTGTGATGCAACAAAGGTTTTTTGGAAACAAAGTTTTGAGATAGGCGGTCAACGATTGATGGATCAATTTATGAGTACTGACCCTATTTCGCCTCGTTCAGTAGGTTTGATGCGTGATTATTTGGAAGATGCTCTTTTGCCATTGACCAATGCCGTACACCAATATGCTCCTGAATGTATTATTGGCTCGGCAGGTTCGTTTGAGACTTTAGTGGATATGTATTGGCATAAGCTTCATGGAGAATGGCCGCCAAGAGAACAAGTAAGTTTTGACTTACCTATAAGTTCTTTCAAAGAATCTTTTTTGGCCTTAGTCTCGCAAGATAGAGAAAAGCGAATGCAAATTCCTGGGATGATAGAGTTACGTGTAGATATGATTGTAGTTGGGGTTTGTTTGATAGATTTTATCCTGAAAAGATATGATATTGAGCAAATTAAGGTATCGACTTATGCTTTGAAGGAGGGTGTATTAGCAAAGTTATTGAATCAATAAGGTAGCGGGCAAAGTAAAAATAATTTTACTCGCTTTAAGCTCTAGGCTTTATGCGGTAGGCTAAAAGTTAAATAGTATTTATCACGAAGTAATAGCAACTTTTGCCTAACGCCTACAGCTTACTGCCTACAGCGTAATAATGCAATTTTATTTTGCACTATTACTTAATTTTCCAAAAACTACTGACATAATGCCTTTACACGAAATTCAAGTGACTAAAACCGCCCGTTATTACACCATTGGCGAGTGGTCGGAAAAAACACGTAAAGTGATTTTCGTACTACATGGTTACGGACAGTTAGGAGAGTTTTTTATCCAAAAGTTTAAAGAATTAGCATCAGAAAATACTTTAATTGTTGCGCCTGAGGCATTATCAAGGTTCTACCTTAATGGATTTTCGGGTAGGGTAGGAGCAACTTGGATGACCAAAGAGTCGAGAGATACCGAGATTTTGGATTACCTCAATTACCTCAATAAATTGTTGGATACCATATTGATGGATTTGAATCCTTTCGATGTAGAGATAGAATTATTGGGTTTTTCTCAGGGGTGTGCTACTGCTGCAAGATGGTTTGAAGTGCAATCAGAAGCATTTCAAAGATTAATTCTTTGGGCAGGGTATTTTTCGGAAGGCATATCAGAGGTAGTGAGTCCTTCCCATTTTGTAGATAAACCTCTGGTGTATGTGTATGGGAAAAAAGATGAAATTTTGGAGCAAGCAAAATTTGATGATTTTCTAAAGTCGTTGAAACAAGCTGTTCCTTCCATCGAAATTATTGAATTTGAAGGAGGACATCAGATCAATACGAAGGTGCTGAGACAAATTTTTTGAGTCGGTGCTTCATTTTTATCAAACGGTAAAAAGAAAGTCGTTTTTCTATGCTACTTTAGTAAAATGAAGTTTTTGGATAAGTATAATAACTACTTTAAACTCATACCCTACAGTACAGCAACTGGCTTTTTTTTGACTTAGTTATATCATATTACTTAAATTTTTTCGTTAAACTTGTTGAAAATTTAGTTCGTACAAGTAACAACTCGTGCGACAATCGCAATAATTTGCAATTAAGGTAACTCAATAATTAATCAATTTCCTACAAATCAAATTAGCCGTATTTTTCAATTAGAAAAATACGCTTTTACCTGTAAAAACTTATGACTACTCTTCTAAGTATCTTATTACAGACAACTACTTTTGAACCCGACACAACATCTACGACGGTAACGACTGTTACCAAGGTTGGAGAGGATCTAAACTTATTTGGCCTTTTAGAAAAAGGTGGATGGGTTATGATTCCTATTTTTGTATTGTTTTTTATTGCTCTTTTCTTGTTTGTCGAGAGATACAGATATATCAGTAAAACGTCTAGATTGGACAATACATTTTTATTTTCAATAAAGGAAATGCTTTTTGCAGGTAACATCCAAGGTGCTATCAACTATTGCAAGACCTCTCCATTCCCAATTGCTCGTTTATTAGAAAAAGGCTTAAATCGTATTGGGTCACCTATGCGCGATATCGAAAATGCCATCGAAAACTCAGCACGTGTAGAGATTTATAACATGGAGAAAAACTTGGGTATCTTATCCTCAATTGCCAAAATTGCCCCAATGTTTGGTTTCTTGGGTACTGTTTCGGGTATGATTCGTACATTCCACAACATTTCGGTAGCCAATAAAATTGACATCAGTACTATCGCAAGTGGTATTTATGAAAAAATGGTAACTTCAGCAACAGGTTTGATGGTAGGTATCATTGCGTACTTCTTCTATACGATTTTGACAACAATGATTGATCGTACAGTAAACAAAATGGAAGTTACTGCGATCGACTTTTTGGATATTCTTCACAAACCAGCCTCTAAATAATAGAGCTCTTTAATTTGAAGTAAATATGAACATTAGAAAAAGAGCTAGAGAACAATCAGAAGTAGAAACTGGAGCCTTAGCGGATATCCTATTCTTCTTGATGATGTTTTTCTTGATGATATCAACCTTGGCAAGCCCAGATGCTATTAAGCTGCTTTTGCCAGAATCAAGCTCAGCAGAACAAACGGCTACCAAAGAAAACATTCGTTTGACTGTAGATGAGAATGATAATTATTTTGTAGATGATAATCCCGTACAAGCCGATCAATTGGAAGCTTACTTGGCTGAACAAGCCAAAGCTAAAAATTCGGAAACGGTAGTTTTACGTATTTCAAAAGACCGTACTGTACAGGAATTAGCAAAAATTTACGACGTGGTGGCCAAATTGAATTTGGCGCTGGTAATGGCCACAGAAAAGCAATAAGGGTAAATACTCAAAAAAATAGCCGTTACGAAAGTGACGGCTATTTTTTTTGCCTTGAGAATATCTATTAATTTCACAGTGCTAAGAAGTTGTTGGAGTAGAAGCCCTGAGGGGCTTACTACCATTTAATGATAAAAATCTGTAAAGAAAAAATATACGTATGTTTTTAATGGGAGATTGGGAGATTCTTTGGAATCATATTGTACATGACGAAGATATAATCAAACTGCTTGCTTCTACTTTTGTAGGAGCGATCATTGGAGGCGAACGCGAGTATCATAGTAAATCTGCAGGTTTGCGAACATTCACTTTGATAGCGGTTGGTTCTACCATTTTTACCATTCTTTCTGAAAAAGTAGGAATGGGTGCCTCTCCTGATAGGATTTCGGCCAATATTGTTACTGGTGTAGGCTTTTTAGGTGCTGGAATCATCTTCAAAGTAGATGATCGTGTAAAAGGGCTTACCACAGCCGCTATTATCTGGGTTACTGCTGCACTAGGTATGGCTATTGGCGATGGGCATATTTTACTTTCTTTTTTTGGCGCAATTATGGTATTTATGATTTTGCAGTTTTTTATCGTTATGGAACGTTGGATTCATAGATATGGCGAAACTCGTAATTACAAAATTGTTATTAAGAAAGGCGATGAAGGATTTCTTAGAATGGAGGAAATTTTTAGACAAATAAAAGTACAAGCCAAGAAAGGTAAACAGATTTATAAGGATGATACTATAACTTGCTATTGGTCGGTAAGAGGCAAAACGTCTCGACATGAGCGTCTTGCGAAAAAACTGATACTCGAACCTCATGTAATTGAATTAGAGTTTTAGAAAAATCGACTTGATTTTTGTGGAATCCAACAGTCGACCTTATAAAGACTTCATTTCCTGGTGCTTGTGATAATTTTAGCGATTCTAATATATCGTAATTCGAATAAAGGATGATAAAAATATTTTTTAAAAAGACCTGTTAGTGTGTTGTAAAAGTGAATTATTTTCTGGTTCACAAACTTATTGAGACGTGTTTTGTTGTATATTTATAATGAATAACTTTTCGATTAGATTATTTTATCATCATTGTAGATAAATAACCAATCATCATACGCTCCTAAGTATCCTCGATTTGATGAACCCCTTTGTTATAAGTTAGTGGGTAAAATTAAATAATTTTTACCCGCAATAGGCATTAAGCTATATGCAGTATGCTGAAATTAATAGGCGTTTCTAATGAAATCATGATTATTTTTTTGCTAAATGCCTACGGCTTACAGCCTTCGTAAGTAATCGTGCCTAGTTGAGTTGAACGAATTAATGAGATGAAATTTCAGTAATCATAATTTTACACGCAATACTCATCGCTCAGAATTCAGCACTCATGCTTAATGTGGTTCTATTTATCCTATCATTTATGCAAACCTTACTTAATCAAGTCGGTTGATATTATGATTTTTCCAAAAATACCAGAAAACGAAACAGAAAGACTAGATACCCTAAAGGCGTATAAAATACTAGATACACTCCCAGAAAAGGATTTTGATGATATCGTAAGAATAGCTTCTCAAATATGTCAAACCCCTATTTCTACAATTACTATTGTCGATGAAAATCGTCAGTGGTTTAAAGCTAAAAATGGGATAGACGGAGATGGCGGTCCGCGCGAACTATCCTTTTGTGCTCATGCGATTGTACAGCCCGATCGTCCTTTTATTATCGAAGATGCACGACAAGACGAACGTTTTTCAGATAACCCGCTGACGATAGGTTCTCCTTATGTGGTTTTTTATGCAGGAATACCGCTTGTCGCAGAAAATGGGCATGCTTTGGGTACTTTGTGCGTGATAGATAGTAGTCCCCGCTCACTCAAGGAAGAGCAAGTGGTTGCACTCAAGGCGCTTGCATCACAGGCAATGGGGCAGTTGGAGCTCCGTAAAAAGACCTTCGAGTTGATGGAAACCAAGGAAAGTTTGGAGCTCAAAAACTTTGCTTTGACCGAAGCTAAAGACAATTTGGAGGTTGCCTTGAAAGCTAAGTCTACCTTTTTGTCGATGATGAGCCATGAAATACGCTCGCCTTTGCATGCGATTTTAGGTAACATCAACCTGCTTTTGGAAGAATCCCCCAGACCAGACCAAGAAGACCCTCTCAATGTATTAAGGTTTACAGGGGAAACATTATTGTCAATCATCAACGATATTTTAGACTTTAGTAAGCTAGAAGCTGGAAAGGTGCAACTCGAAAATATTAGCTTTAATATTCGAGATTTGGTGAAAAATATTGCAAGTATCAACTTGCATCGAGCCAAAGATCAAGGCAATAAAATACTGATTGAGATTGCAGACAATGTGCCTAATTATGTGGGTGGTGACCCTATAAGACTGGTACAGGTGATCAATAATCTTGTTTCTAATGCAGTAAAGTTTACAAAAAATGGCACGATTACCATAAGAGTTACCTTGAAGGAACAACTCGAAACGGATAATATTCTTACCATAGAAGTCACCGATACGGGGATAGGAATTCCTCAAGAAGCCGTAAATCAGATTTTTGAAGAGTTTGTTCAAGCATCCAATAAAACTACCCGTCAGTTTGGGGGTACAGGTTTGGGATTGGCCATTATTCGTAAAATACTTGAACTGTTTGGCACTCGTATTTTTGTTGAAAGTGAAGTTGGTAAAGGCTCTACTTTTAAATTTGATTTGACTGTAGGACAGGTGCAGCAGGAGGTCGTAAAGAAAGATACAGTTGCGAACTTTAACTTTGAAGGTTTCAATGTCATGGCAATAGATGACAACGATATTAACCTCATTATCATTAACAGAAGTTTACAAAAGAAAGGTATTTCGGTAAAAACCTTTAATAATGGCATTGATGCTTTAGAATCTTTGAAAGCGGGCACACATTATGATTTGATCATAGTTGATTTACAAATGCCAGAAATGAGTGGATTCGAGTTTGCAGAGGAAGTGAGGAAATTTTCGGAGATACCTATTATCGCTAGCTCTGCTGATAACAATACAGAAACAATAGAAATGGCACTTAGCACAGGGATGAATGATTATTTATTGAAGCCCCACACGCCACAAGATTTATACATTTTGCTTGCTCAACATTTGAGTTATATCACAGAAGAATAAAAAATAGGTCAGCGAGGAATATCCTGCTGACCTTTATTATTTATAGGAAAATTGGGAGTTACTGGTTTGCGTGGCTTTATTTTAAAAAGCCTTTGAAAAAGTTTACATGCAATTTCTCCAAACGATCTGCATGAACTTTCATGCGCTCAGAGAATTTGCTATAATCTTTTAATTCCTTCCTTGTCCATGCTACCTCCGACAGGGCTGATGCACGAGGGAAAACCATGTATTCAACATAGTCGCTGGTTTGCATATATTCTGTCCAAACGTTTGCTTGAACCCCAATAATATGCTTTTGTTGTTCTGGTGAAAGTTCGGTTGGTGTTGGTTCGTACGAATAGATTTTTTCTAAAGTAGTAAACCCACCAATTGCTAAAGGCTCAGTTTTAGGATCAGCTTGGTAGTGATCCAAATACACATACCCACCTGGCGTCATGATGGCATCGTGGTTTTCTTTAGCCGCTGCAATACCACCTTCAGTACCTCTCCAAGACATTACGATTGCATTTGGCGAAAGACCACCTTCCAAAATTTCATCCCAACCAATCATTTTACGACCTTTTGAGGTAATAAATTTATCGATACGACGGATAAAATAACTTTGTAAGCCGTGCTCATCACCCAAGTTTTCACGCTTGATGATTTCTTGGCAAAAACGACTTTCTTTCCATTGTTTCTTTGGACATTCGTCACCACCGATATGAATATATTCACTTGGAAAAAGCTCCATTACCTCTGTCAAAACATTTTCCAAAAACTGGAATGTTTCTTCTCTTGGACAAAGTACATCTTCATATACACCCCAGTCAGTGGCAGTTTGGTAGATTTTATCAGGATTACAACCAAATTCAGGATAAGCTGCCAATACTGCTTGAGAGTGCCCTGGCATTTCGATTTCTGGAATTACATTGACAAATTTTGCTTTAGCATACGCTACCACTTCTTTTACTTCGTCTTGCGTGTAATATCCACCATAAGGTTTGCCATCAAATTTCTTTGAATAAGCTCTACCTACGACAGTTTGCGCGCGTTTCGAGGCGATTTCCGCCAATTTTGGATAGCGCTTTATTTCAATTCTCCAGCCTTGATCTTCTGTCAAGTGCCAGTGGAAATTGTTCAATTTGTGTAAAGCAATCAAATCAATATATTTTTTGATAAAGCTTACAGGGAAAAAGTGGCGACCCACATCCAAATGCAAACCTCTATACGAATAACGAGGAGCATCAGCAATGGAACAGTTAGGAACCGACCAAGTTATACCTGTAGATTTTTCTTTACTAAAAATTTGATTTGGAAGTAATTGTAACAAACTTTGTAAAGCATAAAATGCGCCTTTTCCTGTGCTGGCTGCAATGCTTACTTGATTGCTACTTACATTAAGCGTATAACCTTCCTCTGCTAGTTGATCATTTTTTACAAACTGAATACTGTTGCTTACGGCTTTACTATTTGAGCTAACTACCTTAGGTGTTGTGCCCATTGCAGCACCCAGTTGGTCAGCCAACATAGACGCCACTTGTTTGAAAGCTGGGTCATTAGTACTTACTACGATACTTGTATTTCCTTTTACAACGAACTGACCTTTCTGAGGTGTGACAGTTTGAGGTAAAGGAACAATATTATATTGATTTTGCGCAGAACTCACAAATACTACGCAAGCACAAATAAGGGTTAATAGTTTTTTCATAAAAAATTGGTTTGATAAAGACGATTCAAAGGTAGGTGAAAAAACTCCAAGGTGTATAACTAAAAAAGAATATTTTTAAATTTTTTTAATATATCAGTAATATATTTCTTATTATCTTTAATATATTACTGATAGCAAATATTTCAAGATATGAATCTGATTGATAAACTCTTAAGAATTAAGGTATGGTCGTGGTTGTGTGGTGTCGCAATCATCATATTGTGTGCAATGCCTGGGGCAAAAATCCCACAGGTATTCAACTTTTATGACAAATTGCAGCATTTATTAGCATTTGGAGTATGGACTTTTTTAGTTGTATATGCTTATAAATCTGAAAAAGGAGGTTTTTTCGCAGGAGTATTGTTTGGGATAGGGATAGAGATAATGCAATATTGTTTACCTAAATCATTTCACCGTTCTTTTGATTTAATCGATGTCGTCGCAGATTCATTAGGAGCTTTGGTCGGTATTGGCTTCTTATGGGCTTTGAAAAAGATTTTTAAAATAGAGATAGAATAATAAATATGTGCAATATATTACTTGATAAAAGATTGTGCTATGTGAGGACGTTATGAATTGTAGCAAGAAATATTTGTCATTTTGAGTTTGAAAATATCGTTAGAAAAGGCAAACCTTTTCTGAGTTTTGGAAGAAATAGCAGAACCTATAGTGGCTTTTGTTTTATTATGTATCAAAAAAGCGGTCGAAAAACAATTTTCGACCGCTTTTTTGATACATAGTCCTTGATGTAGGCTGCAAATCATTGTGCCTCTACAGCAAGAATATAGATTTTTATATAATCACTCATGCACTCAATCATAATTCACTAAATTATTATCTAGCCTATCACGACTGGCCCTGCTTGATTGATTCCAGAAACGTAACAATCAGAATCGATACCTACCTTTGAAAAACCTTCTTGCATGGCTTTTCCCACTTTTTGAGCAGTGTCAAAATCTTTTGACAAAGCAAACATCGAAGGTCCAGAGCCAGAAATAGAACAGCCAAGCGCTCCATTTTCAAGTGCAGCATTTTTGACAACGTCAAATTGTGGTATCAAAATCGCACGAACGGGTTCAATGATTACATCAACTAATGAGCGAGAAATCAAATCATAATCAGGAAGCATTAAGCCCGCTACCAAACCAGCTACATTGCCCATTTGAGTAATCGTCTTTTTCAAAGAAATTTCACGTTTCAAGATATTACGTGCATCCTTGGTATTTACCTCGATATGTGGGTGAACAATGGTGGCATATAGCTCCTTGGGTGTACGAAGTTGGATAATGTCTAATGGGTCGTAGCTACGAATTACCGTAAATCCACCCATCAAGCTTGGACCAACATTGTCGGCATGAGCTGAACCACAAGCAATAAATTCGCCTTCCATCGCAAAAGGTAATAGGTCTTTTTGTGCCAACGGACGACCTAATAACTCATTTGCTGCAAATACACCAGCCACCGAGGAAGCTGCCGAAGAGCCTAACCCCGAACCTAGTGGCATCAATTTTTTCAAGTCCATTTCAAAACCCTGCGATTCAGCCCCGATAGCTTCTAGGAACTTGATAATGGCAATACCAGCCGTATTTTTACTTGCATCCAATGGCAAACGACCTTCGTCACCTTCAATTTTATTAATTTTTACGCCTTTTAAATCAGTTTTGCGCAATATTAGCTCATCGCCAGGATTGTCAACCGCAAAGCCAAATATATCAAAACCACAAGCCACATTGGCAACTGTAGCAGGGGCGAATACTTTTATTGAATCATTCATGGTTTTGTAAAATCTTAACTCGCTAATACGAGTGAAATAATATTTTCAAGCCACACTGAAAAGCGTGGACAATATTCAATGATTGTTTCTAAGCCTGTCAATTCAGCAATATCAATACCATCGACAATTTTATTATATTTTTTGCCTGATGCAGCAAAAATCCTTTCGAGTCTTTTGGATGGGAAGTTGTCAGGGTTGGTATTTATATCTTCAATGCTTGTATAACCGCTTTTAAGGTCTATTATCTTATTCTTTATTTCCTCATCTTCCAAGTCAAATCCTTCGGATGGGTTTGCAAATAGAAGGGTTTCAAATTCGTGTCTGAGAATATTAGGTATAAAGTTTGGGTATGGTTTTATAGAGTTGACATAATTTTTTAATGACTCTTCCATACAACTTATACGTTGTTCGGTATTGTTATGCTTAATACAACGTAAATAATTTGGTAGTTTTTGCTCACTATTGATACCTGAATGATCTATCATCGTAGTAATAATAGGTTCGTTTTGGTAATGTAATAAAGGCTCGATAGTATTGCCAAAATGTGTGATATTATTGAACCCATGACCTCCTCCTTTCATTGAAATAATGACGGATTGGATATGAGTGGAAATACCTCGCTGATAGAGATAAGGAATTAATAATCTATCAACAAATTCTTTTTCTGTTTCTCCTTCTACGACAAAGTATAAATCTTTCATGGTGTACCTCCGATAACATTTTTATGCCATAAGTTTCCTAAGGTGTAGTTTTTAAGCCAATTTTGAAGAGATGAACTTTCAAGTCTTTTAAATGCTGAATCTGTTTGATTTCTATCTACAATAATAACGTCTTCAGGGGCAAAGTTATCAACCAAATCTGTCGATTGTGTAGATACAATCACCTGACTTTGAGCAGAGGCTTTTTTGATTAGTCCTGCTAGCTTATTTATAGCGAAAGGATGTAATCCCAACTCTGGTTCATCTATAATAATAGTTTTTGGTAAATTTGGCTGCAATAGCAATGTCGCCAATGTCATAAATCGTAATGTGCCATCTGATAAGTGCATAGCAAAAAAAGTCATATCTGACCTTTTTTGTTTCCAAGCTAACTGAATTTGGTCATTGCGGATTTTGTCTGGTTGTAAATCAAAACCTTCAAAATATGGGGCAACTGTTCGGATTACATTTTCAATTTTTCGAAAATCTCTAGGAGACGTTTCTTGTAAATAAAATAAATATGCAGCCAAATTCCCTCCATCTTCTCTCAGGACTCTATTGTCATTAATACTTCCTTTTTGCTTGATTTTCGCTGTTTTACTAGTGTCATGAAAGTGAAAAACCCTGAAAGATGACATATAGGTGTTGACATACCGATAACGAGCACCTTCTGTATCTTTTAGCTTACTTTCTAAATAACCTTTTCCTAAAGCAACCTCGTCCCAAGAAGGGAAACCATGATGGAATTGAGTACTCTCATGCTGAAAGTATAAGCTTCCTTGTTGATTGGTAGCGAGTGTAAACAGATAGGCATTCGTACTATCAAACTCAATTCGCCCAAACAGCTTTTCTGTGTATTTTAGTCCTAAATGAAGAATATTTTCGGCACCAGCTTCTTCGGCTACGTAGTTTTGTAAATCTTGATGATAGAGTTGATAGAGCAACTTAAAGAAGTTGATAAAATTACTTTTACCTGCTCCATTTGCTCCAATTAAGATATTGATAGAAGATAGTTTCAAGTCCATTTTTTGAATGGACTTAAAACCTTGTATTTCGATGCGATTTATCATAGTAAAACCTATTACGCCAAATAGCTTCCTATAGCAACAATATCGGCAAATACCCCCGAAGCGGTTACTTCTGCACCAGCGCCTGGTCCTTTGATGACCAACGGACGGTCGTGGTAACGTTTGGTGGTAAATGAAATTACGTTGTCGGCGCCATCCATCATATAGAATGGATGCGTTTTGCCGATGCTTTTTACCCCAATCGTAATTTTATTGTCTTCGAGTGTTGCGATAAAACGAAGTACTTCGCCTTTAGCTTCGGCTTCGTCAACCATTGTTTCAAAATAACTATTGGATACTTCCAGTTCGTTGAAAAAGTCTTCTACAGTAGGTGCTTTTTCACAATTCTCTGGTAATAATTTCAAAATGGTTACGTCCTCAGGTTCCAATCTTAGTCCGATTTCACGACCCAAAATCAAAATCTTACGAGCTACATCCATACCACTCAAATCTTCGCGTGGGTCTGGCTCGGTGTAACCTTTTACTTTGGCTTCACGAACGATGTCAGCAAATTTGACACCTTTTTTGAAGTTGTTAAAAATATAAGATAGGGTACCCGAAAGTACTCCTTCAATTTTCTCAAATCTATCGCCCGAAGCAATCAAACCTTGCAAAGTGTTGATCACAGGTAAGCCTGCACCTACGTTGGTTTCGTACAAGAATTTGACGCCTTTTTTCAAGACTGTTCTATGCAACAACGCATAGTCTTCATATCGACCAGAGTTGGCTACCTTGTTTGGCGTTACGACCGAGATATTCGATTCAAATAAACCAAGGTAGTAGTTATGGATATTCTTGTCCGCTGTACAATCTGCAAATACAGAGTTAGGTAAATTCAGGCGTTTGGCTTCTTCCACAAAAGCCCAAAGTTCTGCGGTTTTGCCCATCGAATCCAAGGTCTCTTGCCACGAATCCATCGAAATGCCATCGCTTGTTACGAGCATTTTTCTGGAATTCATTACACCTACTAAATTTACTTTCAAACCTCTATATTTTGACAAATAATTTGCTTGTCCTTTCAATTGATTCAAAAGCGCTTTTCCTATCAAACCAGTACCCACCAAGAATAAGTTGAGCGTTTTGACTTGAGAGAAAAAGAAAGTATCGTGAATAACATTAAGTGCTTTTGAAATATCTTTTTTCTCGATAACTACCGAAATATTCAACTCAGAAGAGCCTTGTGCGGTAGCCACGATATTGATACCATTTTTACCTAATACCGAGAACAATTTACCGCTCACCCCCGTATGATGACGCATACCTTCCCCAACTACGGCAATAACAGATAGATTTTCCTGAATATCTACTCCTTCAATGTCTCCTAAAGCGATTTCGCTTGCAAATTCTGTTTCCAAAATTTGACGTACCTGTTGCGAATATTGTGGGTCAATGGCAAAACAAATCGAGTGCTCAGACGATGCCTGAGAAATCAATACCACCGAGATTTTATGCTTGGCAAGAATCGTGAATAACTTTCCTGAAACCCCAGCCACACCAATCATCCCTGAGCCCTGAAGGTTGACCAAGGCTAAGTTATCAATCGAACTAATACCTGTAATGATATACTCGCTTGGCTCTGCTTGGCGACTTACAACTGTGCCAATAAAGCTAGGGTTGAAGGTATTGAGTACACGAATGGGAATATTTCTGGCAAATGCTGGTTGCAACGATGGCGGATAAATCACCTTAGCCCCAAAGTGCGTCAGTTCCATTGCCTCCGAGTACGTAATTGTTGGAATCGTAAAGGCATTTTTTACCTTACGAGGGTCTGCGGTCATCATACCGTCTACGTCGGTCCAAATTTCGATTTCCTCAGAATTGAGGGCAGCACCAAATATAGAACCTGTATAGTCAGAGCCACCACGTCCTAAAGTCGTAGTTTCGCCTTTGTCAGTCGAACCAATAAAGCCTGTAATTAATTGTAATGATTTGGTTTTGGCAAAATGTTCTTGAATCAGACTATTAGTCGTGTCAAAATCCACCTCTGCCATGCCGAAAGTATCATTAGTACGAATGACTTTGCGTGCGTCTAAAAACTGACAATCAACGCCTTGTGCATGAAGGATTTCGTAAATGAGAGTGGTCGAAAGACGTTCACCAAAACTTACGATTAAATCAGCTGTTCGAGAAGAAATCTCACGAATCAACGACACCCCTTTCAATAAATCCTCTAGTTCGTTGATAATCGTTCGGATATTAGCAAATACTTTTGATTGAGCTTTTACATCGATCAGCGCTCTAACTACATTAAAATGACGCTCTTCGATCGTTTTTACAAGGTCAAAATAACTTAAATCACTTACTGCGGCTCTTTTACCCGTTTCGATAAGCTGATTGGTTACTCCACCCATTGCCGAAAATACAACGGCGATTTTTTCTCCTTTTTCAAGGTTTCCCTTGATGATGCTTAGAACTGATTGAATACTTTCAACGGTTCCGCATGACGTTCCTCCGAATTTTAATACTTTCATATTTTGGTAAAGATGCTGCTCGATAAGTTGGTGTAAAAGCCTCTTAAAAAGCACGCTTCTGCTTTACAACAGCAGTTTAAATGTTTATAATGGAGTACAAATATAGATAAAGCCTTGATATGATTTGACCTTTAGGAAAGCTTTTCCAAGAATAATCTTTGGGGATTTTAGGGGGCAAATAGAATATTTTTCCTGCTAAATAGTAAAATAACGGTATAAATAAATGATTAAATCTTATGCCTAACTAAAATATTTTGCTTTATGCCTGTTTGGGAAGTTAATTTCTGGAAACCTCAACGCGTAAAAATTTGTTTTATAATTATAGAATTTGGAACAGTCCGATGTATCGGTGTTCAATTTTACCTTTTTTAAAACCTTCAACTAGCTCTAAAACACGCATGCTCGGATACCGCTTTTCTGAATTTGTTCCACAAGAACAAGAAGATGGGAAAAAAGCCAAATTCGACCAATTGTTAGATATCTTTAATCAATTGGTCACCATGACCTCGGGCGATGTCTCGGAGGCTCTGTCTTGGCTTACCCAACTCGACAAACAATACAACCTTACTGATGACTCTTACGGTATTGCCGATTTTATCGAAGACCTCAAAGAAAAAGGATACATCCGTGAAGAAAAGGATGAAAATGGGCAACAAGCTCAAGTTCTTTCGGCTAAAGGCGAACAGAGTATTCGGAAACAATCATTAGATGAAATTTTCGGAAAACTTAAAAAAACAGGCAATTCGGGTAATCACCGCACACCTTACCAAGGTACTGGCGACGAAATGAATACCGATCGTCGGGAATTTCAATTTGGAGATTCTTTGGAGCAAATTGCCATGACCGAGTCTATTCGAAATGCGCAAATCAATAATGGTTTCGAAAACTTTATGTTGACCGAAAATGACCTCGAAATCATGGATAAGGAATACAAAGCTCAAACCTCTACGGTGTTGATGATTGATATTTCACACTCAATGATTTTGTACGGAGAAGACAGAATTACGCCTGCTAAAAAGGTCGCTATGGCACTTTCGGAGCTCATTATGACCAAATATCCCAAAGATACCCTCGATGTAATTGTATTTGGCAACGACGCTTGGCAGATTCAGGTGAAGGATTTACCTTATCTTGAAGTGGGTCCTTATCATACCAATACCGTCGCTGGTTTGGAGTTGGCTATGGATTTGTTGCGCAGGAGAAAAAACAAAAACAAACAGATTTTTATGATTACAGATGGAAAACCTACTTGTTTAAAAGAAGGTATTCGGTATTATAAAAATAGTTTTGGTTTGGATAAAAAGATTCTGAACAAAACCCTCACCCTCGCTGCTCAATGCCGTAGATTGAAAATTCCTGTTACAACTTTTATGATTGCTCGTGACCAATATCTCAAAGAGTTTGTTCAGGAGTTTACCAAAACCAATAATGGTCGTGCCTATTATTCTTCTTTAAAGGGGCTGGGTGAATTCATTTTTGAAGACTATCAAAGAAATCGAAGAAAGGATGTCAGATAAAAAGCCCCTGCTCGAAAGCAGAGGCTTGCTAGGTCGAGATTAAGCAGAAAGGAGCTTCATTTTGAATTTTAGATAAAGAGGTTATTACCTTTCAAAATTACCGAATGTTAAGTATCGCCGCACTTAAATGTATGTGAACGGCAGAATTAGATAAATAAGTGGTCGAATTATGGCGGAAATCCTTTGGAAATCGATTGAAAATTCGCCTATATCCCAAAATCAAAAATAATTTATGTCTTACAAAAATCTTTCAGCAACCCAATTACTCGCTATCAAAACTCTTGGCGAATTAAAAAATGCAGGTTATCAGGCAAAATCTATCAAGCAAGAGTTGCGTGATAACTTGATTCAAAAAATTAAAAATAAAGAAAAAGTATTTGATGGGATTTGGGGGTATGAGGATACTGTGATTCCAGATATCGAACGTGCGGTTCTTTCGCAACATCATATCAACCTTCTGGGCTTGCGTGGACAGGCCAAAACTCGTATTGCTCGTTTAATGGTAAATCTTTTAGACGAATATGTGCCAGTGGTAGAAGGCTCTGAACTTAATGACGATCCTTTGCAACCGCTATCACGTTTTGCCAAAGATGTTATAGCTGAAAAAGGAGATGCTACGCCTATCTCGTGGTTGCATCGTGACGACCGTTACACAGAAAAATTAGCCACTCCAGACGTATCTGTTGCTGACCTTATTGGTGATGCCGACCCAATTAAAGCTGCAACATTAAAATTACCATATTCTGACGAACGTGTAATTCACTTTGGTTTGATTCCTCGTTCGCATCGTGGAATTTTTGTAATTAACGAATTGCCTGATTTACAGGCTCGTATTCAGGTTTCTTTGTTTAATATTTTACAAGAAGGTGATATTCAAATTCGTGGATTCAAATTGCGTTTGCCATTGGATATTCAGTTTGTGTTTACAGCTAACCCTGAGGATTATACCAACCGTGGTTCAATCGTAACGCCACTCAAAGACCGTATTGATTCTCAAATTGTTACGCACTATCCAAAGACTTTAGAAATCGGAAAACGTATTACCTTGCAAGAAGCAAACATCAAACCTGAGCAAGAACAATTGGTGACCACCAATGCCTTAGTGGAGGATTTGATTGAACAAATTGCTTTCGAAGCCCGTCAATCAGAGTACGTAGATGCCAAATCTGGGGTATCGGCAAGGATGACTATTTCGGCATATGAAAACCTTATTTCTGCTGCCGAGCGTCGTGCATTATTGAATGGGGAAGAAAAAACCTATGTACGTGTTGCCGATTTAGTTGGCGTGATTCCTGCGGTTTGTGGCAAGGTTGAGTTAGTGTATGAAGGCGAGGTAGAAGGTCCTGTAATTGTGGCTCAAAACTTGGTTGGCAAAGCCATCCGTACGCAGTTTTTGAACTTCTTCCCAGACCCAGAAAAAATCAAAAAGTTGGCGAAAGACAAAGCTGGTAAAAACCCATACAAACCAATTATCGACTGGTTTATGGATGGCAACATTATTGATATTTTCAACGATAGTTCTGATGCTGACTATTCATCAAGATTGAGAACTATTGATGGCTTGGATGAACTGGTAGAAAAAATATATCCAACATTCGAAGGTCGTGAAAAATTATTTATGATGGAGTTTGTATTGCACGGACTTTCAGAATTCTCAATGATTTCGAAGAAAACGCTCGACCAGGGTCTTCAATTCAAGGACTTAACAGATTCGTTGTTTGATTTGGATAACTTCAAATTTGAAGACGAAGAATAGTATTGAGTGATTTGTGATTGAGTGCATGAGTGATTGTTTTTAATATTCATTATATCAGTAGAGACGTAATGTCTTACCTTAAAAATCAAACACTAGTTCGAGACAAAGTCTCGAACTAGTGTTTGATTACAGTTTGTAAACTGTTTTAAAAAAATAAGTCCAAGACTAAGTCTTGAACTAGGAAATTTATAAAAATCACTCACCCACTCAATTATGCCTTCGGATGCGCCTGCTCATATATTTTTTTCAATTTTTCCATCGAATTGTGGGTATATACCTGCGTGGCAGCTAAGGAAGTATGTCCCATTAAATCCTTAATAGCAGTCAAATCGGCGCCATTATTCAACAAATGGGTGGCATAGGAGTGACGCAATACGTGAGGTGATTTTTTCGTTAAGCTTGTTACAAGTGAAAGATATTTTTTGACAATTCGTTGAATCATCACAGGATAACCTTGTTCGCCTTTATTGCTTACAATCAACAAATGATGTTGAAAACCTTCTCTATCTCTTATCTCAATATATTCCTTTATTTGCGCAGAGAGATTGGCATGAATAGGCACAATTCTTTCCTTATTTCTTTTTCCTAAAACCTTAATGGTATGTTGGTAAAAATCAATGTCTTTTACTTCCAACTCAATAAGTTCTGACAAACGAATACCCGAGCCATAGAGTAATTCCATGATGAGTTTGTCACGGACACCCTCAAAATCTTCTGGAAACTCCACCTTGTCCAACAACATTTCCATCTCGCTTTCTCTCACAAACGTAGGAATATTCTTGGCTGTTTTCATTGCCACGACCTTGCGCATAGGGTCTTGGTCGATGATTTTCTTGAAAAGTAAAAATTTATAAAAGCTTCGAAGCGTAGCCACTTTTCGATTAATCGAACGACTATCGAGTTTGGCTTCTGAGAGAGATACCACCCACGAACGAATCATTTGGTGGTCGGCAAGTTGAGGATGATGAAAATCGTAAGTATTGGCAAGGTAATGACTAAACTGCGACATATCATTGCGATAAGCCGTGGTGGTGTGATCGCTACAACGTTTTTCGTGTTGTATGTAGGCTAAAAAAAAATTGACTATCTCTGAATTCATGATTCTAAAGATAGTCAATTTTTTATGAATGCTGAACGGTTATCGGCTTAATTCGCGATTAAATGATAACATTATGAAATGAAATCAAACGTTAATTAAGACTCTAAGTTACCGTACATTTTTTGCTTGTATGAAGCACGAATTACTTCAGTACGACGCTCAACAGATGGCTTTTCGAATGCCATACGTCTACGAAGTTCTTTAACTACACCAGTTTTTTCGAATTTTTTCTTGAATCTTTTAAGAGCTTTGTCGATTGACTCGTTTTCTTTTACGTTGATAATCAGCATATTGTTTGTTTGTTTATTGCCTTAATAATAATTGAGGTGCAAAGATAAGTATTTCCAATTTGATTGTCAAGGGTTTTTATCAAACAAACCTGCGCTTTTTCAGAACCCTTACGTAGTAGGTACTTAAATCGAGGCGCAAAAGAATACTTTCAATTCGGAAGTCTTTTCTCCGAAAGAATTCATAAATCAGCCTTATCTTTGTATGCTAGAATTTTCTCGATACACATAACAACTTCAAAAGGTAATAGCAAAAAACGAAAACGGGCTATTTTTTATATATGATTTCTGTAGATAACGTAACAGTAGAGTTTGGCGGTCGTGCGCTATTTGGTGATGTAACATTCAACGTCAACGAAAAAGATAAAATCGCCTTGATGGGCAAAAACGGAGCGGGGAAATCCACTTTGTTGAAAATTATTGCAGGTGTTGACAAGCCAACGCGTGGTAAAATCTCGAAGCCAGCTGATGCTGTTATCGCTTATTTGCCTCAGCATTTATTGACAGAAGACAACTCAACGGTATTTGAAGAAACTTCAAAGGCATTTTCTAATGTGTTGAGTATGAAAGCCGAAATCGACGAGCTCAATCACCAACTCGAAACGCGCACTGATTACGAATCTGATGAATACATGGCGATTATTGAGCGTGTTTCTGAAGTAAGTGAGAAATATTACTCTATCGAAGAAATCAACTATGATGCGGAGGTTGAAAAAATCTTGTTGGGTTTGGGATTCCTTCGTTCAGATTTTCAGCGCCAAACGAGTGAATTTAGTGGTGGCTGGCGTATGCGTATCGAATTGGCAAAAATTTTACTCCAAAATCCTGACTTGATTTTGCTAGATGAGCCTACCAACCACATGGATATCGAGTCGATACAATGGCTTGAGGACTTTTTGTTGAATAGCGCCAAAGCTGTAATCGTTATTTCTCACGATAGAGCGTTTGTTGATAATATCACCAACCGTACCATTGAGTTAACAATGGGTAAAATTTATGACTACAAAGTAAATTATACACAATATCAGCAACTTCGTAAAGAGCGTTTGGAGCAACAACAAAAAGCCTTTAACGAACAGCAAAAAATGATTGCTGAAACGACGGAGTTTATCGAGCGTTTTAAAGGTACATATTCAAAAACTTTACAGGTGCAATCACGTGTGAAGATGTTAGAAAAATTGGATATTGTTCAGGTTGATGAAGTAGATACATCTGCTTTGAATCTAAAGTTTCCACCAGCGCCACGTTCGGGTAACTATCCTGTAATTGCAGAGGGTGTTGCGAAAAGCTATGACGACTATTTGGTATTCAAAGATGTTTCGATGACCATCGAAAGAGGCGAAAAAGTAGCTTTTGTAGGGAAAAACGGGGAAGGTAAATCTACTTTTGTTAAAGCAATTATGAACGAAATTCAGCACGAAGGTGATTTGAAAATCGGTCATAACTCCATGATTGGATACTTTGCTCAGAATCAAGCAGCTTTATTGGATGGAGAATTATCAGTATTTCAAACGATTGATAATATTGCAGTAGGAGAGATTCGTACTAAAATTAAGGATATCCTTGGAGCATTTATGTTTAGCGGCGATGCTATCGAGAAGAAAGTGAAGGTACTTTCAGGAGGAGAAAGAACGCGTTTGGCCATGATTAAGTTGTTGTTAGAGCCAGTAAACTTGTTGATTCTGGATGAACCTACCAACCACCTTGACCTTAAGACTAAAGATATTTTGAAAGAAGCTCTCAAGGCATTTGAAGGTACAATTATCTTAATTTCTCACGACCGTGATTTCTTGGATGGCTTGGCTACCAAAGTATTCGAATTTGGCAACAAACGAGTAAAAGAGCATTTGGAGGATATTAATGGTTTCTTGAGAAATAAGAAAATGGAGAACTTAAGAGACATTGAAAGAAAAGCGTAAGTAAAATATTAGGCATTCGGCTTTCAGCTATTGGCATTCAGTAATAAGTTAGTGTGGGCCTGGGCACAATAAGATTTATTTAGGCACTAGGCAACAGGCACAAGGCAAAGAGTTTTAACATGTTTTTAAATAACTATAGATATATTTTGCCGAAAGCCCATTGCCGAAAGCCGACAGCTAAATAGTTGAATCTTATTTTGCCTAACGCCTACGGCCTATAGCATGTAAATTATTCGTAATTTTGCCCGAAATTTTGAATCAAAAACTTAAGAAGAGATAGCTACTCTTCCGTTTATATAATGACAAAGCAATTTAAAAGAACAACCGTAACAGCTGCCTTGATTTATGCCAATGGGCCTATCCATATTGGGCATATTGCAGGCTGTTATTTGCCAGCAGATATTTATGTTAGATACCTACGTTCAATTGGTCACGATGTAAAATTCGTTTCTGGAACCGACGAGCATGGTGTTCCTATTACGATTAAGGCTAAAAAAGAAGGTATTACACCACAAGAAGTGGTTGATAAGTATTACAAAATCATCAAAGGTTCTTTCGAGGAATTTGGGATTTCTTTTGATATCTATTCTCGTACTTCCAACAAAGTACATCATGAGACTTCTCAAGAAATGTTCAAAAACTTGTACGACAAAGGTCAATTTGTTGAAGAAGTTACAGAACAGTATTTTGATGAAAAAGCACAAACTTTTTTGGCTGACCGCTATATCATAGGTACTTGTCCAAAATGTGGTAATGAAAATGCCTACGGCGACCAATGCGAAAAATGTGGTTCAACACTATCTCCAACCGAATTGATTAACCCTCGCTCAGCTTTGAGTGGTGAAAAACCTGTGATGAAACCAACCAAAAACTGGTATTTGCCATTAGACAAAATGCAACCAGCTTTGGAGGAATATATTGCTAGTCATCCAGAATGGAAAACCAATGTATTAGGTCAAGTTAAATCTTGGTTAAACGACGGTCTGCGTCCTCGCGCTATGACCCGTGACTTGGATTGGGGCGTAAAAGTACCGCTTCCTGATACAGACGGTAAAGTGCTATATGTGTGGTTTGATGCGCCGATTGGTTATATCTCAATGACCAAAGAGTTGACCGACGAATGGCAAAAATATTGGCAAGATCCTGAAACTCGCTTGGTAAACTTTATTGGTAAAGACAATATCGTTTTCCACTGCTTGATTTTCCCTGCAATGTGTATGGCAGATGGTCGCTTTATTTTGGCTGATAACGTACCTGCCAATGAGTTTATGAACTTAGAAGGTGATAAAATTTCTACGTCACGTAACTGGGCGGTATGGCTGCACGAGTACCTTCGTGAGTTTGAAGGCAAGCAAGACGTATTGCGTTATGCCTTGGCAGCTTCTGCTCCTGAAACAAAAGATTCAGACTTTACTTGGGGAGATTTCCAAACACGTAACAACTCTGAATTGGTAGGTATTCTTGGAAACTTTGTTAACCGTGCTTTTGTGTTGACGCAAAAGAATTTTGATTCAAAAATCCCTGCACGTGGCGAGTTAACTGATTTTGATCGTCAGACATTAGATACTTTGGCTGAGTTGCCAAATAAAATTGGTGATGCTATTGCCAACTACAAGTTCCGTGAGGCTTTGGCTTTGGTGATGGATGTAGCACGTTTGGGTAACAAATACTTGGCAGATACAGAGCCTTGGAAGGTAATCAAAACAGACGTTGAACGCACAGGTACAATTTTGAATATAGGTTTGCAAATTGCTGCAACTTTATCAATCGTTTCTGAACCGTTTATGCCTTTCACTGCTGCTAAATTAGGCACAGGCTTAGGCTTGTCAGGTTTGAACTGGTCTGACGCAGGAAATGCCGATTTACTAACAGCAGGAAGTCCAATTGAGTCGATTGGTTTGTTATTCGATAAAATTGAGGATACCACTGTTCAAGCACAGATTCAAAAATTACAAGACGCTAAAAAAATGAATGAATTAGCAGGAAAAGAAGTTTCGGCTATCAAAGATACAATTCAGTACGATGACTTTGCGAAAATGGATTTGCGTATCGGTACAATCGAAGCCGCAGAGAAAGTAGCAAAATCGAAGAAACTATTGAAGTTGACAGTGAACGATGGGCTTAAGCAACGCACCATTTTGAGTGGTATTGCAGAGCATTTCTCTCCAGAAGATGTGATTGGAAAGCAAGTAACTTTCTTGGCTAACCTAGCACCTCGCCCAATGATGGGAATGGTATCTGAAGGAATGATTTTGATGGCGGAAGATAAAGATGGTTCTTTGGCATTCTTGCATCCTTCAAAGGACGTTTGGAGCGGAGCTTCTATCAACTAGAAGATTCATAGTTAGCGTTATTATAACAAAAGGGTTATCTCTCATTGGGGATAGCCCTTTTTTGTGATTAAAATATGAATATTGTCAGTTGATAAGGGATGAGAAATAGTACTTATTCAATATTGCTTCAATGCTGTGATTTCCATTTTAGGAAGAACATTATTTGCCGTATCGTTGTCTCAAAAAACAGATAGGATAGGAGGGAGAAAGTACTTGAAATATCTTAGGATCTAAATTGATAACGTTTACGGTAACGATTGCACAAAAAAACTCTTTCAGATACTAAGAGAAAATTTGAAAACCATTTAGATTCGTTTTACAATCAGTCCTAATATACCTTATATTGAATGAATATTCTTCAATAAACTGATTTTATAAAAGTTGTACTTTTTAAATAAAATGATTACAGGAGATTGTTCTGGTAAAATAATCTTTTGGCCTTTCTAAGTAGATTTAGAAGGCAAAATTCTTTTTGAAGAAGTATTCTCTTAGTCTATTAAAACCAAATAAATAATATGCAAATTCTTCATGCCATCAGCCCAAATGAGGCAAAGGGCTTCGATACGCAAGCGTTAAGAAACAATTTTTTAGTTGAGAAAAACTTCGTTGCTGATACTATTCAGCTCGTTTATACGCACTACGACCGTGTGATTATTGGTGGAGCAATGCCTGTAGAACAAGCATTGGAGTTACCGACGTATGATAACTTAAAATCGACTTATTTCTTTGAAAGAAGAGAGGCCGGTATCATCAACGTAGGTGGCGACGGTTCAATCGAGGTAGATGGTCAGGTATTTGAATTGTCAAAATTGGACTGCTTGTACATTGGTAAAGGTTCTCAGAAGGTAACTTTCAAAAGTGCTGATGCTTCAGCCCCTGCAAATTTCTTTATTTTGTCGGCTCCAGCACACCAAGTATATCCTACAAGTAAGTTGTCGAAAGAGGAGGCTTCTCCTGTAGCTTTAGGAAGCTTAGAGACTTCAAACGAGCGTACGATTTATAAGTATATCCACAAAGATGGTTTACAGAGCTGTCAGGTCGTAATGGGGCTTACCGTGTTGAACAAAGGTAGCGTTTGGAATACCATGCCATCACACGTGCATGACCGTCGTATGGAAGCATATTTGTACTTTGATGTTCCACAAGAGCACCGTGTTTTCCATTTTATGGGACAACCACAAGAAACGCGTCACATGCTAGTAGCAAACCATCAGGCGATTGTGTCTCCACCTTGGTCTATTCACTCAGGTGCTGGTACTACCAACTACTCATTTATTTGGGGTATGGCTGGCGAAAACCTTGACTTTACAGATATGGATTTTGCTGCGATTTCAGACTTACGATAATTGCAAGAAATGTCTTTCAAAATCTGCTACGAAAGTGGCAGATTTTTTTTTGCTTTTTCAGAAAGTGTTTGATATTCAGTAAATTGAAGTATGAATTGTTGAGTCGTTAAATACAGGATTTAGCACAATTTGCATAGATAGTTGCAAATTGTGAAATATGCAGAATCCATAATAAAAATAAGGACAGGAGAAGCTCCCGCCCTTATCTGTTTAACCTCTAAACCTATTTAACTATGAAAATTGATACAAATATATACCTAACGATTGGGATTTACTAAGAATTGTACAAATTTTTTTTATTGTGTCGCTTTGATACAAAAGGGGAGTTTTTGATGAGTTTTGAAAAATTGATGTATATACATATTTTTTGGGTATGAAGTCATAATTGTGGCGAATAAGTGGAGTAAAACTAAAGGGAATAAAAACAAAAAAAGGACGAAGCCAATAGCCATGTCCTTTCAAATCTTACCTCTAAACCTATTTAACTATGAAAAATAACTGCACCTTTTACAAAATCAAAAACTCTTTATCGCAACCATCTGCCCATTCGCTACTACCTAATCGACTTTGAGTGTAAATGTTTTTAAAAAGTGGCGCCTTCATTGAAGACGCCCTTTCCCGTCTTACCTCTAAACCTATTTAACTATGAAAAAAACGGTGGCCTTTGGCCAAAATCTTTGAATAGCTTTTGAGGAGAATTAAAAAGTGGCGTCTCCATTGAAAACGCCCTTTCTCGTCTTACCTCTAAACCTATTTAACTATGAAAAAAATATTTTTGAGTCTTAAATCGACTTACAAGTTTCTAATTACTAATTCTTGCAAAAACCTTTCCAAAAGTAATTTTGTAAGGAACAACAACAAGTTTTGTTTTCAGTATTTTTACTTAATAAATTAACGAAAAATGAGAGTGTTTGGTTCTTTTTTTCTAGTAATAATTTACATACTGATTTTTTGACGCCTGTAACTTTTTTATGTCACCTTTCGCATTTTTAATAATTTGCTTAATCGTTGATTTGTACAAATTATTTTGCTGTTGTTTGATGATGCAAATTTCTGCAAAGTTTTTTAATTCTCCAAATGTTTTTTTTCAATTTACGAAGCTAACTATACCATAACTATTTCAAAATCAGTGAATAGTTGGATATAAGATGTAATTGTCGGTAAGCATACCAAAATAATATTTTGTTAATTGTGCAAAATACTACTGTATTATTCTGATTGTATCTTTTTGAAAAAATGGAAAAATTCTTTTAAAAGTACAATTACTGATTGTATTTGTTCATCGTTTGATTTACGCCTTGAGTACAAAATGAAAGTACTATTTCACTTGCTCTATCAAGATGCTCGGGTAAAAAGGCTGTTTCTGATTCAGTAAAATTACCTAGTACATAGTCGGCTTGTCGACCCTTCGAAAAATCACTTCCAACTCCGATACGCAAACGACTATATTGTTGCGTGCCCAATAGCTCTTCAATGTTTCTCAAACCATTGTGCCCACCGTGAGAACCTTTGGTTTTTAAACGCATTTTTCCATAGGGTAGAGCAATGTCATCTGTAATAACTAGTAGATTCTCAGGCTCTATTTTTAAGTCTTTTAGCCAATAATTTACCGCTTTGCCACTTAGGTTCATAAAAGTGGTAGGCTTCAATAAGTGAATTTGTTTACCTTTATGTCTAAATTCGGTATGATAGGCAAGGCGGCTCATATCGTATTTTACCTCGTGTGTATTAGCTAATTTATCAATGACCATAAAGCCAATATTGTGACGAGTGAATAAGTATTCTGGGCCGATATTTCCTAAGCCAACAATTAAATATTTCATTTTAATAATACTGTTGTATGTTTCTTATCCCTGCTAAATCCAATTTTTACAGATAAATGCCTCAGGGTAAATCAGGATACGAAACTGTGTTATTTATAGATTAAATGCAATTTTTATGAGATGATTTTTCTGAAGACGCACCAAATAAAAATAAATCAGTCAAAAAATGAGACTTGAGTGCCTAATTCTGCAAAAAAAATCATTGAACCCTGTATCTTTTGGTTTCAAAATCCTAATGTACCTGCTTTTTTGACAGTCAAGAGTAAAAACTTTTCAAATTCTTGCAAAACATGAACCGTCATTTTGTGCGTTATAAAGAAAAGAAAGCTACTCGGTACTTCATCTAAGAGTGTAAAGCAAGGTACGCAATTGGCAAAATTAACTAATTTTGCAAAGTAATTAATTGCCCATGAAAAACGTAACACGAAATATTAAGTTTATACTTTTGGGAATAATTGGCTCTTTGAGTTCGCAGCATATCGTGGCGCAAGGAAAAAAAGCCTTAAACCCACCTGTTAACACAGCCAAATTTATAGAAACAGCTCCGACGGTTAGTGCAGATGGTCGTACCATGATTTTCGAGTCAAATCGACAGGGAGATTGGAAGTTGTTCGAAACCAAAAGAAAAGGAAATGTTTGGTCTGTGCCTACGCCAATACCCAAAATCAGCGCTACTTTTTACGAAAATCAACCTTTCGGTGCTCCTTGCTTGAGCTACGATGGAAATATTCTGTATTTCTCGGCAGAAAGCAAAGAATCTTCTGGTCACGAAGATATTTTTGTTTCTGTAAAAGAGTCTACTGGATGGTCGTCGCCAACTCGTTTGCCTAATACAATCAATACCACCGATTATGAAGGATATCCATCTCTGTCACCTGATGGACAAAAATTGTATTTTGCTCGTGCCAAATACAATGAAAAAAACACACAAGATGCCCAGTCTTGCTATAGAATCATGGTATCCGAAAAAGCCATTGATGGAAGTTGGAAAGCACCTGTAGAGTTGCCAAGCCCTATCAATTTGCTATGTGAAAAAGCTCCTCGAATCATGCCTGATGGTAAAACTTTGGTTTTTGCATCGGTAAGAAAAGAAGGAAAAGGTAATTTTGACTTATATTATTCTACTCTTCAAGCGAATAATACATGGTCGCCCGCAAAACCTTTAAATGAGGTAAACACACCACAAGCTGATTTGTTTGCGGCAATACCTGCCTGTGGACAAGAGTTATTCTTTGTTGAAAATAACGATATCTATACCACTTCGGTTTCTTTATTTGCAAATCAGACCATTATTGGCACTATTACCGACTCCCTCACCAATAAACCTGTGGCAACTAGAATCAATATTTTTGATAAAAATAAAGGGAATACGCTCATTGCGTCATTTTTGTCGAACACTGAAGGAAATTATACTGCTATCGTCCCTGCAAAAGGAAACTACTCTTTTGAAATTAGAGAGGCTGGCTATTATGAAAAAAGATTAGGACTGGACCTTACCAATCAATCGAGCTGTGAGGCAAGTGTCGAGCCAATCAAGTTGGTGATGCTCGCTAATCAGGCAAAGGTTGAGCCAATTCCAGCCAAAATTCCAGCCAATGTGCCGCAATTAAAACTGGTATTTCAAGTAGTTGATTCGCAAACTCGCTTTCTAATTCCAGCTCAAGTAGAAATTCTAGAAAAAGGAAGTGGGAAAGCCATTGCAACCCAGCAACAAGGTGCAACTGGACAAATTGCCAGCGCAGTAGCTTTAGGACAAGAATATGAACTAGTGGTAAATGCCAAAGGATATAATCCTGTTAGGCAACCCCTCAAATACGACAATCAAAAAGATGCAAAGCCTTTGACTCAAATCGCTTTAGAGGCTACTACCACCAATCTTACGATTAAGGCATTGGATGCTAGCACCAATCAGCCTGCGCCAAATTGGAGGGTTGTTTTGACTGAAAGTGGAACGGGTACTACAGCACAATTTGCGCCACAAACAGGTATGAATTCTGTAAAGCTTCATATTCCAGAAAATCGTCAGGTAAAAGTGTCTATCCAATCTGATTATTTTGAAGATAATGACCTCAATTTCACGGGACAATCAACCAATGATTTGACAGTAAAGTTGATTCCTCGGAAGGTTACACTGATACGCCTGAAGGCTGTAGACGATATAACTCAAGGACTTTTGTATGCTTCATTTAAAGTAAAAACAAAGAAAAAAGGAGAAGTTTTAGAAGGTAAAACCAATAAGGATACTGAGTTTTTTGAGATTAAACTTTTAAAAGATGACGTATTAGAAATCTCGGCGGAGGCAGATGGTTATTTGCCTTTTGAAAAAACACTTGAATTCCCTGAGTTTAAATTAGGTGAAAAGAAAATAGAGCTGATTGCCATGCAAAATGACCGTTATCCGATGACGGTGAAAATTGTGGATGGAGATACTAAGCAAATTATCAAAACTTCGAAAGTGAAGATTGCAGATATGCTTACTGGCGAAGTAAATCCTACTATTCAGGGTTCTGCTGGCGAATTTAAAGCCATGATGAAACGTAAAGGTTCTTTTGAGGTGGTGGCAAGTGCCGATGGGTATCGTCCTTTATCTCAAAAAATTGAAGATATTCCTGTCGGTGCAACGCTTACTTTTACTTTGTATAGAAACAAATCTGTTCCTGTTAGTTTTACCATTTTGGATGCTAAAACCAATAAACCTGTGGAAGCAAATCTAACGGTTAAACTAGAAAAGTCTAATCGTGTCGAAACTTTCCAAGGTAAATCTGAGGTAGAAATACGAATTTCTGAAAAAGAAGTATTTACTGTCGAAACTTCAGCACCCACATTTAAGCAGAAGCAAAGCACCTTCAACATGGCTGACTTGCTTGAAAACAAGAAGTATAATTATATCATTCGTCTCGAAAAAGAATATGTACAGGTTGCCATCAAAGTAGTAGATAATGCAACAGGTGCCAAAATTGATGTTCAGAAATATGCGCTGTATGATTTGTCAGATAAAAATGCCAAGCCTGAGGTGATTATTTCGAATGATGGCTCGCCAAGTATTTCGATTTTACCAGAAAACAAATATCGAATAGAATTGGTGTCGAGCGGATTTGAACGTTTTTCACAAGAAATAAGTAATTTTTCAGGAACAGAATTAGTATGCCGAATGACACGAGTGGCGTCGGATATGACTGTAACATTGGCTGCAAAAGATTCTATTTCACAAAAGCCTTTGGAAGCTATATTTAAGATAACCAAAGCAGATGGAAGCGTCGTAAGCCAAGGATTGACTGTATCAGGGAAAATGGAGTTTAAGTTTGTTATTCCTGCTTTTGGTTCATATTATGTTGAGACAGTAGTAAAAGGGTATTCTGTTAAAAAAGAGAAAATTACAATTGCAGATCTCTCGGCTAGCAGAAGTTTTAATGTGTATTTCTCAAGAGATTTTTCGGTACTTACTGCTCGCCCTGTTCATGCTGAAACGCGTGATTTATTGAAAGATGCCTTGGTGATAATGACAGATATTCAGACCAACAAAATGGTATCTGCCATGGTAACATTACCAAACGGAGAGGTAAGTGCAAATCTTACGCCTGGACATACTTACAAAATGAAAGTAAAAGCAGCAGGTTTTGAGGAATACGAAACACAAATACAGGCTACAAGCGACGATCAGCGTAAAGATTTGGAATTACAACCCTTCAAAAAGTATTTCATTCAGTTGTATGCTATTGATGCGGTCAAAAAATCCAGAGTGCCTGCAAGTATAAGAATAAGCGCGCCAGGAGGAGGTGCTATCGCAGAAGGGGTTACCGACATTCGTAACGAATATGTGCTGGCGTCATTGATGGACAAAGTAAATTATACTATCGAAGTAAAAGCAGAAGGCTACAAGCTATATGACGGACGCTTCACACTCGATGAGAGTATGAAGAAAGATAAGGGCAAAACAGCTATTTGGCTTGAAAAAGAAAGTATCCTGTCGTTCTCTGTTATCGATGCCAAGTATAAAAATATAGTGAGTAATGTTACAGCGCATTTGACCGATTTAAAATCTTCGCAAGAGTTGGCTTTAAATCTGAAAAACGATATTTATAGTGCTGAATTAAGCCCTGTTGCCTCGTACCAGTTAGATATTCAAGCAGAAGGATATATGCCTTATTCTGCTAAAATAGAGCCTTCATCGGTAGACAAAAAGAAAGAAATATTACTGACTCGTACCAAAGAAAACACGCAAATTCCTACTGTGGTAGCTAAAGCAGAAGCTCCTGCTGCCAAAAATACTCCAGATGCAGTTCAGAAGATTGAAAAAGGGAAATCCTTTGTGCTGAACAACGTGTATTTTGAGCAAGGAAGTTTTATTCTTCAGAAAGAATCTTATCCAGAATTGGATAAGGTAGTGACTATGTTGAAGCAAAACCCACAAACTAAAATCGAAATTGCAGGACATACCGACAACGTTGGCGATCCAAGATTAAATAAAGCCTTGTCTGAAAACCGTGCAAGAGTGATTTTAAATTATTTTGTAAGTAAGGGTATAGACGACAAACGCTTGACATTTAAAGGCTACGGAGGCACTCAGCCAGTAGCTCCAAACGATAACGAGGATACTAAGAAAAGAAATCGCAGAGTAGAGATTGTAGGGATTCAGTAGGGAAGAGAAGTAAGTAAATTCCCTATGATTAAGACTAGTCATAAACCATCATTTTAAGGAAAAAGGAAAGGATGCGAAAAGAGTTCTTTCCTTTTTTTATATATTCAAAATCTATTACATTTTTCAACAAATCTATCTCCCATGAAAGCTCCTCGACTGATTCTTGTATGTTTATTGTTCCTAAAAATAGCCACACTTCAGGCACAAACGCCACAAGATCGTTTGTACGAATTGCGTACCTATTATGCCACTGAAGGTAAATTAGACGTTTTACTAGATCGTTTCAAGAACCATACGCTAAAACTTTTCAAAAAACATCACATCAAAGTCGAAGGTTTTTGGGTACCCCTTGATAATACAGATAGTAAGCTCGTTTATTTGTTGTCATTCCCTAATAAATCTGCTAAAGAAGCTTATTCCAAAGCTTTTGTAGAGGATAAAGCATGGAAAAAAGTAGTGGCAGAAACCACAAAAGAGGGAGAAATCATTGCTAAAATGGAAAGTGTTGACTTAAAAATGACCAACTTTTCACCTTATGATTGGAAAAATGCAGGCAATCGTGTCTTTGAACTGAGAGTTTATAAAGCTACTCCTAATAATCTGGGCAACTTGCTCGACCGCTTTAAAAACCACACTATTGAACTACTCGAAAAACACGGTATTCATAATTTGATTTATTGGACACCAACTGAGAGTAGTCAAGGTGCGGAGGATATGCTATACTATTTTGTTGTACATAAAGACAAAGCCTCAGGGTTGGCATCATTTAAGGAATTTGATGCTGATCCAGCGTGGAAAAAGGTAAAAGCTGAAACAGAAGCTAAAGCAGGAGGATTACTCACGGTATATTTAAAATCAGAATATCTAATGCCAACGGATTTTTCGCCGATTAAATAAAATCAAAGGGCAAACCTGTAAGAGTTGCTAATATTGCAACTAAGAGTCTTTTGAGACTCTATCATTTCTCTTTTTTACATAACTTTAGAAACAATTCATATACTGCTACGAGTTGTTTAAGAAAGGATTAATAAAACACACAAAAGATAAGGGGCGGTTATCATCAACTCCCTCGCAACGATTATGTCAAAATTAGCGATTATTACAGGAGCTACCTCTGGAATTGGTAGAGCAACCGCAGTGGCATTTGCCAATTTAGGAATAGACTTAGTGATTTGTGGACGCCGCATCGAGCGCCTCAATGAGTTGAAAGAAGAGTTATCATCTAAAGTAAAAGTACATACCTTAACATTTGATGTACGTGACCGTGAGGCTGTAGAAACAGCATTAAATAGCCTTCCAGAAGAATTAAAACAAGTGGATATTTTACTCAACAATGCAGGAAATGCTCACGGACTAGGGACGATTCAAGACGGTGACGTTGCTGACTGGGATGCGATGATTGATGGCAATGTCAAAGGGTTACTCTATGTTTCGAAGGTAGTAATGCCTTGGATGATTGCCCGTCAGAAAGGACATATTGTCAATATTAGTTCGATTGCAGGAAAACAAACGTATCCAAATGGTAATGTATATTGTGCTTCTAAAGCAGCAGTAGAGGCTATTTCGGAGGGAATGCGTTTGGATTTGAATCCGCATAATATCAAAGTAACCAATATTGCTCCTGGGGCGGTAGAAACAGAGTTTTCAATGGTAAGATTCAAAGGTGACGCTCAAAAATCTGATGCTGTATATCAAGGATTCCAGCCTTTGGTGGCAGAAGATATTGCTGATATTATTGCTTTTACAGTTACACGTCCAGCGCATGTAGTCTTGGCAGATATTTTGGTGTATCCTACGGCTCAGGCTTCTCCATCAGTCGTAAAAAGACAGTAGGGCATTGAAACAAGAAAGCCCAATACCATTGGTATTGAGCTTTTCATATTCCGAACTTATTTATGGTAACTAATTATTTCTAAATCCAAACGTGTTCAATTCTAAAACGAACTGTGCACGAAAATGTTATTGTTTCAATAACTGGGTATGCAAAAAACTGCGTGAAATTCGATTTTTGATAAATGAGAGGCAATTTGTCAAATTAGTAGCAGGTAATTAGGAAATGAAATTTTACTAAAAACGAACAAACTCAACTTTGCATTCTGATTTCTAATCAAAATTATAAATACTTCCTTGAATATGTGGAATATAACTCTGATTATTGAGTGAACGGCACATTGTGATTGAAATCAAAAAATGGAGTTAATCGCCGAGAGAAGGAGAAAACGAAGGGGCAAATTCTTATGCGAAGAAATCGTTGTTAGGTGAAAATATTTGCAGAAACTAGTCAGATATTGCTAGTTTCTGCAAACTATAAATGTACTACAAGCTAAGGCGCTGACGTACGGCTTCGTACAATACTACGCCATTGGCTACAGAAACATTAAGCGAGCCTACGCGACCAGCCATTGGAATACTGGCCAATTCATCAGCTGCTTTTAATAACTCATCCGAAATACCATCTTCCTCAGAACCCATAATGATAGCTGTAGGAATAGTCATATCTACTTCATATAGATTTTTCGAAACTTTTTCTGTACAACCTACCACTTGAATACCTGACTCTTGAAGGTACTTTACTGTTTGTGCTAAACTTTCTTCACGACAAACAGGTAAAAAGTTTAAAGCTCCAGAAGATGTTTTCATGGCGTCAGCATTGATTTGCGCTGCTCCTTTTGTAGGAAGCACAATAGCATGCACACCTGTACACTCAGCCGTACGAGCAATCGCACCAAAGTTGCGAACGTCGGTTACTCTATCCAAAATTAAAAGAAGTGGTGTTTCTCCTTTTTCGTAAATACCCGCTACTACGTTGTCCAACTTAGCATAGTTGATAGCTGATACGAAGGCAATTACACCTTGGTGGTTTTTGCGAGTAACACGGTCTAATTTTTCAGAAGGAACTTTTTGAACTGGAATACCACGAAGACGAGCGAACTCTAACACTTCAATAGATCCCAATTCTCTTTGTACTAAAATCTTATCGATTTCTTTTCCTGAGCGCAGTGTCTCCAATACCGATTGAACCCCAAAAACAATATCTTTATTGTCGGGTCTCGGTGCATGATTAAAATATTTGAAAGGTTTTTTAGGCCCTTCAGATTTTTGTTCGAATGACATTTTTTTTGAATATAAATATAGCACTTAGCTATGTTTGGTATTAACAATCAGATAGATATACTCAAGTACCTTCTCTTTTTGTTAATGAGAAAATTTTAGCAAAGTTCGTAAAGTTTTTGGCAGTAACCAACAACTACCGCATTCTTATGCAGTGCTTTGAATGGTATTTTACTAAAATCTTTAAAACTCATCTGTTTGCATCAAAGGATTACGGATTTTTTTGAGCATTAGGTTTATTAAGCAGAAGATGAAGACTAAATCTGGGCGAACCATTGATGGTAACTCTATTCCTATAGTCATCTGTATCAATGATGAAGTTAAGTCCTAACTCCAAGGCATATCTTGCTCGACTAATTTTCAATGACGAACCCAGCATCGTTAATATAGCATCCCCTCCTTCAAACACCATGACTCCTTCGTTCATTAACGTCAATTGATGATTTAAACGTTTGGAGTATCCTAGCGTTGTGGCTACAACACCTTTGCTATTTTCTTGATCATTTTTGAAAAATGCTGTTGAAATATTCACAAATGATTTGCTTGTGCCAATACTTAGCGCAGGAGCCCAGTACGCACCACTACTGCTAAATGCGCCTATTTTTCCACCTGATACAGAGGCATGAAAAAGCCTTGTATCTAAAAAAATAAACTTGGCTTTGTACATATAAAATAGCCTAGGATAAAAAGGAAATATAGCTCCCGACATCGAAAACTTTTTAATCGGAAATAAAGATATTTCTGTTATCCCCGAATGAATATGGAGTTGCGCTCCTTCTTGCCCACCTTCAAATCCTGTTGGACTTAGAATGAGCCTATCTAAAAATCGGTCTTCGAAGTAGTACTTTACGGGTGGGTTTGTAGGATCGAGAGGTACAATTTTGTCGATACTTGTGTTGTAAATTTTTTTCTTCCGACCATCAGGTGTTTCAAATCGAACAAATTCTGGAGTTTGTTCAAGCATTTTTCCAATGTAGAAGATTTTACTTTTTAAATAAATTACAGATTCGGGTTGTACATGGGAAGTATCGGTTTGGGTAATTACCTGAGCCTTGACACTTGTAACAGAAATAAATAATAATAGTGAAAGAGAAATGGTACGTAGAAATGATGAGTTCATTACGGTAGATTTAGGTATAAAGTTGATACCTAAAGATATATTTTAATAAGGTGTTTTGAAAGAAATTCTTCATTATTCACTTGTAATAGGCGAAACTTCATACTTTATAAGTATTACAAAATACTTTTTCAATAAAAAACGCTGTAGAGGCATGGTTGCACCTACAGCGTTTTGATTTAAGTTTTTCAATAAGCGTGTGAAAATAGATGTTATCTAACTCCAACATCTCCATTACGCCATTGGTCTACCGTTGGGTACCAAATAGACTGATATTCCGCATAGCGTTGAAGTTCATAATGGTCTTCGGTAAATTGGTTGGCTCGTCTATTGAAGGTAAAATTTACTTCCGAATACTGGCTATTGCGGGTATATGTCCAGATTTCTTTATCCTTAGTTCGTACTATTTTAGAAGGGTCTCCCATGATAATCCACACCATTCCTTTGTCGGTTTTCCAACCTTCTTTGTAAGTACTAAACATCTTATTGGCTTGTTCTACACGTTGATAAAATGCCTTGATGGTTCGTTTCGCATTATTTTGATTTCCTTGAGTTACATTTAACCAGTAGTTGTCGAGTGCTTTTTTAGGCTCTCTTGAACTGTAAAGATCAGCCGTTTCGGTAGAGGTACTCATGTATATCAGCGGACGAGCTAGCTTTTCTGGGCGAGTTAGTTTAGGAAAACGTTTATCTACCACCATCAAACCTATGCCAAATGCCTCAGAGGTATCCTTAGTCATGTAGTACAGCGATTCTATATCAAATCTGACAACTTTATTTGACTGAATGGTGTAAGTTGAGTCGGTGTACAGGCTTTTTTGAGGTACACGTTGTCCTGTCGCCATTGGTGAAAGGGCAGGATCAAACTCGTATTTGTAGCGCATCGTTTTGAACGCTGTTGTTTTGTTGTCTAAGCTTTTTAAAATCACTGAATCGCCAGCGGTTATGAAGCTTTGTAAGATAGGCATAGTACCTGTTTTATCAAAAAACATATAGTAGTCTCCAACTTTGCCAGACTGAAATCTAACAAAACAGTCATTGATTACCTTGTTATTGCTACGATTGTCTCTAATTTCTGTCAAAACAACCCCTGTGTACAAATCTTTAGGTTTGGGTACGTCAAATGATGCGATATACCAGCCTTTATCTTCAAGCAATGAATTGACCGAAAAATTAACATTGCCACTTGCCAATGCTTGCTTGGTGCTATTGTATTCTGGATATAATTGATAATTAATTACCACTTCACGACTAACCTCTGCAAGGGTAGAAGGGCGGTCCAAATAGAAAGTCACATATACTCTGATATTATTACCATTGTCCAAAAACTTACTTTTGGTAAGAATTCGTTGTAAAGGAACTCTATTCTCTTGGTTATTGGCGGTTTGTTTTACCGCTGGACTGGTAGCAGTACATCCACTCAACAAAACTAATGCGGCGAATAGGTAAAATAATTGTTTCATAGTAATTCTAAATGAGTAAGCTCGTTTCGTCAACCTACAAATTGTAGGGAATGTTCAAATGATTCAGTGTAAAAAAGCTTGAGATGTAAATTCTTTAAAGCATTTTTTGAAGGATATATGCTTAGAATTTTACCAAACCGAAACTTATTTCGGATAAATAACGAACCAATTTAAGGAGTATTTTTCTGATGTCAAGCAAAAGCGGTAATTTTGAAAAAAAATACAAAGACTCCAAGTGCCAAAGCGTGAAAACACACTTTATTGACAAATTGGATTTTACTCAAGAATACAATGTATAAAACTACCGAAATCGCTTCCTCTGAAATTGTATCAGACAATCCTGTTCATCAGCGTTTGTTATTCCCTTATATCGAAGCCGCAAAAATGGTCTCTGGCGACATGTTGGAAATTGGTTGTGGAACTGGCCGTGGAGTGGCTGTGTTGGCACCTTCGGTAAAAAATTATACGGGTGTCGACAAAAACGAGCCTTTGATGACCAAGCTAACGGCCGAATATCCTAGCTTCAAATTTATCGATATGTTTTTGCCACCGCTCAAAGGCATTGCTGATAATACGTTTGATTATATCGTGACTTTTCAAGTAATCGAGCATATCGAAGACGATTTGGCGTTTATCAAAGAAGCTCACCGTGTACTAAAACCAGGAGGGAAGTTGATTTTGACTACGGTAAACCGTAAATATTCATTGAGCCGCAATCCTTGGCACGTGAGAGAATACCTAGCAGATGAGTTGAAAAACTTAATCTTGAAAGTATTCCCTACCATCCAAACGAGAGGTATTCACGGAAATGCTAAGGTGATGGCGTACTATGAGGAAAATAAACGTTCTGTTGAAAAAATTACAAGATTTGACATTTTCAACTTACAATACCGCTTACCAAGATGGATGTTGCAAATACCTTATGATATTGCCAATCGTATGAGCCGCGATATTATCCAAAAAAGTGACGGTAAATTAGTTTCGGATATTACTTGGCAGGATTACTTTATTAATGACGATGCGGAAAATTGTTTCGACTTTTTTTATGTCGCTACAAAGTAGTTAATAATATAGAATGGTGAGTTATGAATTAGGAGACTGTACGAGGGATTTCCAACAATTTCAGATTTGGGATTTCTGATTTCGGAAATAAAGGAAAATACTTTTATTTTTTCAAAATATAGAAGATTATACTTCCGAAATAAACATTTTTCATAATCCTTTGTACACTACTAGTTATGAATCTCTGATTTCGAAAATAGGGGAGTATTCCATAATTTTCCTGAAATATGAGGCAAAAAACTGGGGAATATTTCCTTTATAAAGGACCAATTCATCATTCACAATTCTCAACTCATAATTGAGCACTAGGGCTTAGGTACTTTCATCACGAAGTTAAATCGAGTTTAAAATGGATTTTCTTCCACAAAATATTAATGATTATTCAGAACAACATACCTCACCTGAAAGTGATTTGTTGAAAAAACTGAATAGAGATACGCATGTCAAAATCTTACAACCTCGTATGCTCTCAGGGCATTTGCAAGGACGTTATTTGGCGGAGGTAAGTTATATGATGCGACCTCGTCGGATCCTTGAAATTGGAACTTACACGGGATATTCGGCACTTTGTTTGGCTGAAGGCTTGGTAGATGACGGTAAAATTATCACCATTGACGTAAATGAGGAGCTAGAAACTTTTACTCGTAGCTTCTTTGATGAATCTCCTTTTGCTGATAAAATTGATTATCGTATTGGTGATGCAGGAGAAATTATTCCAACCCTCGACGAAGTTTTTGACTTGGTATTTATTGATGCCGATAAAATGAACTATACCAAATACTATAATTTAGTTTTTGATAAAGTTCGTAAAGGTGGATACATCCTTTCTGATAATGTATTATGGAGTGGAAAAGTTGCGAACGTAGAGGAGGGAAAGAAAATAGATAAGGATACGAAAAACTTATTAGACTTCAACAAAATGTGTCACGATGATCCTAGAACAGAAAATATCTTATTGCCATTGAGAGATGGTATTATGATTTCTAGAAAATTGTAAGATGCCTATTTGAATATTGAGTGAGTTATGATGGAGCGATTATGCAAAAGCTAATCTTAGTAGCAGAAACGCAGTTATTTGTATCTAGAGATATATCACAATGAAATTTAGCATGAAAAAAAGCGGTCGAAAATTATTTTTCGACCGCTTTTTTTCATGCTATTATGTTAGATATAACTTGGTTTAAGACGCAATCATTGCGTTTCTACTGCTAGAATATAAATATTAAAATAATCACTCATTCACTCAATCTCAAATCACTAAATATTAATATCCACTTACTTCACTTTTAGTCTTTGCCCTGCTGAAATAGATGGACTAGATAAGCCATTTAACTTCAGGAATTGAGGAACAGATAATCCATACATTTGTGATATACGGTAGGCTGTTTCTCCTGCTTTCACCGTATGATATTTTGTCTCTGTAGGAGCAGGGGCAGTAGACACATAATCTGTTTGAGTACGAACAGGGACTTTCTGCGGTAGAGGAATCGAACCATAAGTGCTTGTTCCTGAGCCTTCTGTTGGCAAATGGGCATATTCTCCTGGAATAGAAATTTCTTGTCCTACTTCTACATTGTTGGATGGTAAACTATTCCAATTACGGACGTTTTCAGCGCTTACATCGTAAAACTGTGCAATACGGAAAAGCGTTTCACCCTTTTGTACAGTGTGTACAATTTTGAATATCGGTTTGTTTGTTGACCTTGAGAAAGTTGAGTTTCCAACATTATCTGGAACTTTCATCTGCGAATCATTTTTATCAGGGCTGCTACCATAACTAGGTTCGTCAATAGCTGATGGTTTTGGTTTTTTATAGTCGTTTGGAATAGTACTATCTTGGTTTCCAATCAAAGCATTGGAAGCTCCACTTTTGTACACTTTTATATCCTGACCAACACGTAAAGTCACACTTGCATCCACACCATTGAGCTGATATAAGTCTGCAACAGACATATTGTATAAGCGAGCAATGCTGAAGTAGGTTTGTTTGGCTTCAACACGGTGCGAGCCGATATTTAAGTTTTTCCTTGAATCACTTGCCTCGTTTGGAGGTGTTGGATTCGCAGGCTTTGGATTCGGTGTTGGGTACACAGGATCCAAAGGATCTGGGTCTTTTTTGCCAGGACTTGATGGCGTTACAGGAGCATCAGGCTGTTTGGTTGGGGTACCTGGATTTACCAGAATTGGAGGTGGCATCTTATCCACACCACTGCTACCACCATTGTCTGGTTTAGGCGTTTCTTTGGGAGGAGTAGGTACTACAGGGTTTTTATTAGTATCTCTTGGAGGCTGAGATGGATTTACATCTGGATTAAAAGGAATATCTGGCCCTGTGCGTGTATCAATCAGGTATAAGATTCTTCCTTTCGATAATCTTTGAACCGTTGTAATACGGTTTTTCTCTTTCAAATCATCTAAATTAATCCCATAAATTTGAGATACTTGCCAAAGAGATTCGTTGTCACGAACCGTATGGAACGCAACTTGTGCTTTACGGTCTTTTTTTCGTAGGTAATATACCTGATTAGGAATGATACGCTCGTTATCTTCCAAATCATTGTATTTCAAAAATTTCTTTAAACTAATATCCCCACGATCTGCGATTTTTTCAGGAGTGTCTCCTTCCAACGCTAAAATCCCTTTCTTACCATTGATTTCATAGTAGATGGGTTCATTAGGGTTTGTATTTGCAGGGGAAAGTCTTTTGAGCACCGGAAAACCAATATCTGGAGTAGTATCTGGTCCATTAGTGCTATTACCACCATTAAATATGTTTGTCGAATTAGTATTTTCGGTATCTACAATACCTATCAACTCCTGATATTTCATCGGATCTACTACCAAATACAGGGTGTAATCTTTGTCATCAGGAATAGACTTTGACGTAAGCCAAGAGTTAGAAAGCTCCAATTCTTGCGTGCTTACTTTCAAAAGCGTAGCAATTTCATATAGACTTTTTCCTTTGGTTTTACTATATTCAAACAATACAGGATTGTTAAGAGGAGGGTTTTGCTTAGCCTTATTGTATTCTTGGTCAAGAACTAATTTATAGGCCAAGAAACGAATAATATACCAGTCGGTTTCGCCAGTAACGGTAATTTCAGACTTGTTGGCCCATTCCATTTCTTTGGCTTTCCTGAAGCTTGTGTATCCCAAACGATACGATAAAATACTCGCCACCCAGTTACCCAACAAATCTTTATGTTTTCTAAAATAGCTACAAGCAGCTCTGGTCGAAGCCATAAGGTGCTTACGCTCGTCTACCACAGCATCTACTCTAAGATTGAAATCTCTAGCAGTTTCTTTTTTGAATTGCCAATAGCCAATGGCGTCTGAAGTGGAGCGTGCATCAGGGCTCAAGAAGCTCTCTTGAACACATAAATACTTGATTTCATCTGGAATTCTTTCCTCTTGCAAGATACGCTCAACAGCTGGTAGATAGGTAAGCATTCGGCCCACCATTCTATTCAAATAGTTGGCATTGATCGTGAGAGGGCTGATTTCATTTTGAATTTTGGTGCGCGCCTCATCCGTAATTTTTACATTAACAGAGCCAATGACCATACTTGATGGAACATCTTGAGCCATTAATACGCTCGGGAAGAAAGCAACAAGTAATGTTAGGTAGCGATATAATTTCATGAACTTTTAAGAAAAGTAAGATATATTTTGTGCAATAATTTTTAATTCAACTACGGTACTTTAGTATAAATGTCAGGGCCAAGCAATTTCTACAGTGTTTTGTTTCTTAGACTTTCAAAAGTTTTGATGTTTCGATAAATACTTAATAATTCAATGAGAGGCTACAAAATATTGGAATACCTCCTGTGTTAAAAGAAAATGATAACGAATCAAATGTTGACAGGTCTATATACTCAATTTATGTAGAAGTAAGCTATTAGCTGATAGAATGAGTCATTCTGATACAACCTAAATCAAAGTAAATTGCACAGGTGCAAATGAGAAAGAGATTCTTTACATCTTGACTAGCAAACTCAATTAGAGTGCCAAATTGTAAAAGTATCTAAAAATTACTTTAATTTCGCTAGATTTTTATTGAGTGGTGCATTTTATTTGGTGCTTTTTCCCAAATTTAACGAATATACTATAGGATTATGATTTTAATTGAGAATACGGTCATTAGTGATGATATCGCCGAGAAATTTTTTGTATGTGATCTCCTTAAATGTAAAGGAGCGTGCTGTGTTGAGGGTGATTTAGGGGCACCGTTGGAGGACGACGAATTGCCTATTATGGACGAAATCCTAGATGCAGTAAAACCATACTTGTCGCCAGAAGGCTTAGCAGTAATTGAAAAGGAAGGCACTTATGTAAAAGACTGGGAGGGTGATTTTTCAACACCTGTAATCGAAGGGCGTGAGTGTGCTTTCGCTTTGTATGATGATAAAGGTATTTTGAAATGTGGTATTGAACAGGCGTATTTCGATGGTAAAATTTCATGGAGAAAACCAATCTCTTGCCATTTGTATCCTATTCGTATTTCAAAATATGACCAATATGATGCCTTAAACTACGATCGTTGGCATATATGTTCGGATGCTTGTTCACATGGTGAACAATTGGGCGTAGAGCTTTATAAGTTTTTGAAAGAACCGCTGATTCGTAAATATGGGGAGGCTTGGTATCAAGAATTGTTAGAAGAAATTAAAGACCGTCAAGAGGAGTAATGGCTACCGACAAATCGAGCATATTCGAGGATGTGTATGCGGTAGTGCGTCTTATTCCTCAAGGAAGAGTGACTAGCTATGGTGCTATTGCTCAGTTTTTAGGAAAAAAAAGTGGGGCAAGATTAGTAGGCTGGGCGATGAATGCATCTCATGTCGATCCATCCATTCCTGCACATCGTGTCGTTAATAGCTCAGGCATACTTACAGGTAAGGGCTTTTTTGGTGGTAATCTTATGCAAGAACTATTAGAAGCAGAAGGTCTTGTAATCAAAAATGATAAGATTGTCGATTTTAAAAAACACTTGTGGATTCCCTCAGAAGAGTTGTTGTAATGCCAATAAAGCACAAAAAAAAGGCTAACCATTGGGGTTAGCCTTTTTTGATTAGCCCCTAGGGCTCATTTGATAAGTAATGCTAATGTTTTGTGTATTTTCATCAACAATGCCGGCGAAAAAACCTGCGAATACTGCGGCGGTCGGAATATCAATCTCATCGAGTTTTTGAATATCCCAATTTACTTTGCGAGCGTTTACACTCAAATGGAGTACCAAAGTTTTAGTGTCGGTTTTCAAAATATCCCATAACACCTCTTTTTTGTCTTCCAACACCATTTTTAATTTAGTGTTGTTGTCCACGAGCTTCCACTTTCCTTCATGTTTGTCACCTCCTTCGTCTGTGTGAATCACAGTACCGTCGGGCGATAACTTGAAGCATTCTTTCGAATAGTCACGCAAATTTGCTACTTCTCCTCTTTGGTAAAGCATATCCTTTTTGGCATCTGCTTGGTAATTTACCTTGTTGATTGTCCAAGTTCTAGACAATTGATTGGTTAGTTCATCTCCCTCTAATAATTCAGTGATGATAGATGGACTGTCCTGAGAAGAAAGGTCGTGTTGTTTCTGTTTGACTTTACAAGCAGCAACAAGCATGCTAATCATAGCGAAAAACATGCAGAGTAATAGCGTCTTTCTCATACAATATATGGTTGTTTAAGTAGAGCAAAAAGCCTCTTTCGGCCTGATGCGAGACTACTGCACCTTCCCGTATTCAAGTAGTAGTCATTCTTGAATATTCTTTGTGCTCAAAAAATAAGATAGCACAGAAAACAGTCATTCGGAGCCAAGCTGTACGGAGTCTTGGGGAATGAAAGCGAATACCTTAATTGTGATTAGGTTTTGGATTATTTTGTGAAAATGTTCGTATCCGAATAAGCTGGATAATTGATGTGTAATTAAGTAAGAAACTGTTTTACAGTTGTTTAAATTTGACGTGTGAAATTTGGATTCAAAGAACGTTTTTGGACATTTTCACAAGAGTGTATGCAAAGGTAATACATTTTTTATCAATTTTCCAAACCGTTTAATAAAGTCCATAGCCTCTCTGTATCGTTAGAAAATCGTTGTTTGGAGGTGTGATAAAATAGAAAAACGGGTAAAAATGTTTCTTAAAAACACCTTTTACCCGTTTTACTTTTAGAATATTTTGTCTTTTCTATAGATTCGAAATATATTGTTTGCCACCCAATCCTCGCATTTGTCTTACAATAAAATTGGTTCTACGTTGTACATAGCCTGAAGGTTTTTTGATCGAAAAACGATTAGGGCTAGGTAAAACTGCTGCAATCCTTGCTGCTTCGGCACGTGTCAAAGAATTGGCTGAATGCCCGTAATATTTGAGAGAGGCAGCCTCTACACCAAACGTCATTTTACCTGTTTCGGCAACATTTAGGTATACTTCAAGGATACGCTCTTTTCCCCAAATCAATTCGATTAATAAGGTAAAATACGCTTCAAGTGCTTTGCGAACATAGCTTCTGCCTTGCCACAAAAACACGTTTTTGGCTACTTGCTGCGAGATAGTACTAGCTCCTTTGATTTTTTTGCCTTTAAAATTATGACGAAAAGCACCCCACATCGCATCAAAATCGAATCCGTGGTGTTCTGGAAAAAGCTGGTCTTCAGAGGCAACAACCGCCAAGGCTACTTCTTTCGAAATATTTTCGTAAGGTTCCCAATCTGAATAGATTTCAGAATCGCGTCCATCTGCAATTGCTTCTAATTTACGGTCGAGCATAGTAGGAGTAAACCAAACGGGTACAAATTTGAAAATCAGTACCAATGCCAACGAGATGCCCAAAAAATAAAGTATAGCTTTTAAGAAAAGACGTTGTAGGTATTGTGCAAAAGTATGTTCTTCTCTAAATGCTTTATAACGTTGCCACCAACTAGGTTTGGGCGTGGTTTCTTCCATTGGTTCTTGCTCAGTGATTTTGAATGTATTTTTTCCCATAAAGCAATCTGTATATCAAATGAGGAGTTGATTTGTACGAGTAGATTAGGTTTTTGCCATAAGCGCATGTTTAAATTTATAAGTTATTCAAAATGGATAATTTACAGATTTTAGTATTTAGTTTTACGAAATCCTATTGTCTGAGCCGTAGGCGAGTTTAGGATTTCTTGACTTTCTTTTGTTACTTTTCTTGTGTCAAGACAAGAAAAGTAAGGAGTGGCGAATGGAAATTTCGTTCTTTCGACAAATACCAAAATTTTTAAACATACTCGTAAGCTGAGAAACACAAATTTACTCAAAAATATCATTGGTTTTGTGATAATTTCAGGAAGTATTTCTAGAAAAAATACAAAATATTGATTTTGAATGATAAAGCATTTTTAGCACTCAGCCTAAGAATAGTCAGTAAAAAAGATTCTACCCAAACTATTGCCTCGGAGAAATGATATTTTGCTCTATTCTTCCACAAATAAATCTGATGCAATACGGTCAGCAAAAAGTTTTCCTGCTTCCGTGAGTTTGAGTGTATGCTCAATAATTTCAAGATGGCCAGCTCTTAAAATTGGCTGAAGATAGCTTTTTTGTAAATCTAAAAAAGAGCTTCCAAGAATACTATCTAAATACTCAATTTTACATCCCCAAATTGTTCTTAATCCTGTCAACAAATATTCATTGATTTGGTCCTCCTTAGTAAGTATTTCAAGTGTTGCTGGAATAATCCCTGCGCTGATTTGCTGAACATATTTGGTATTGTTGGCAATATTATACTGGCGACTAACACCATTAAAACTATGTGCCGACGGACCTATGCCTAGATATTCCTCTTGTTTCCAATAACTGGTATTATGCTTTGAATAATGCTGATTTCGGGCAAAATTGGATATTTCATATTGTTCATAACCCATTCTTTGAAGATTTTCGACCAAAATACTGAATTGCTGTGCCGAAAAGTCATCGTCAATATTGGGCATTTTACCTTGTTTAGTCCATTTCCCAAAAACCGTTTGTGGTTCGATTGTCAGACAATAGGCAGAAACGTGCTGCAGATTGAGCGCTTCAACTTTTGCCAAATCTGAATATAAAATCTGATGGTCTGGTGCTGGAATCGCATAAATCAAATCAATCGTAATATTGTCAATACCTGCATCTTGTGCCAGTTTGACGCAAGTTTCGGCTTCTTTTGCATTGTGCGCACGATTCATCTGTTTGAGGTGTGGCTCGTGAAATGACTGAATACCAATACTAAGTCGGTTGATGCCAAACTTTTTGAAAATAGCCAGTTTTGCTACGCTAATATCGTCTGGATTTGCCTCTAGGGTAATTTCTGCATCAGGCAAAATGGTAAATGTTTGGTGTAAGGTAGAAAAAATGACTCCTAATGAAGTTTCATCCAAAATAGAGGGCGTGCCACCGCCAAAATAGATGGTCGATATATGGGTTTTTTTGAGGTAGCTTTTTTGTAATCGAATTTCTTGACAAATCGCCTCAACTACGGCTTCTTTTTGGGATAAGGAGGTACTAAAATGAAAGTCACAGTAGTAACATGCTTGTTTGCAAAAAGGAATATGAAGGTATATATGCATACGTTTGAGTGCGATGTTAATGAAAGCCCCTATTTTCGAGGCAAATAAATAGCAAAGGTAGGAAGTTTATTCGATAAAGTTTTTGAACTTTTCCTATAGAGAAAAGAACAGACTTCGATATAATCGCAATCAAATAAGTAGATTCCTTTAAAATAATTTTAGGTTTCGTTATGAAAAAACTAACTTTGGAGAATCTCAAAACAATTTTTTAATCAGTCTATTCAATTTCATTAATAATGCAGTTTAAGACAACAGCCTTAGAAGGAGTTATCGAATGCTATCCCACTAAATTCGAGGACGAAAGAGGTTTTTTTTTCGAATCGTACAATCAAAAACTTTTTGAAGCAAATGGTGTTCCGGGGAATTTTGTTCAAGACAATCACTCTTGGTCAAAGCCTGGCGTCGTTCGTGGCTTGCACTTCCAATATGATCCTTTTGCACAAGGCAAATTGGTGCGTGTAATCACTGGAAAAGTCATTGATGTCGTGGTAGATATTCGCCGTAATTCTCCAACTTTTGGTCAACACGCCAAATTTGAATTGGATTCAAACGTGGGCAATATGCTATTTGTCCCTGCTGGATTCGCACATGGTTTTGTGGCTTTGGAAGAAACTGTATTTTTGTACAAGTGTACTGAATACTGGCACAAAGCTTCTGAATCAGGTATTATTTACAATGACCCTGATCTTGGCATCGACTGGGGCGTAGAAAACCCAATCGTATCTTCAAAGGATTTAGTATTGCCAAGCTTCAAGGACTTGAAGTAGTCAAAAAGAAAGTTTTTCATATAAAGCTTTCTTGCTATTATCTTGAAAATTATCTAAATCAAAACCCCTTCAACGCTATCTATGAGTTGAAGGGTTTTTTGTTTAGCGCTTGAAACTTGATGGAATTACTTATTTGTACCTAGGGCTGTACGAATGATTTCAAACTATTGCAGATTTGGGATTTCAGATTTCGGAAATACAGTAAAATACCTTTGTTTTTGCAAAATATAGAAGATTATACTTCCGAAATCCAACATCTGATATCCGAAATAAACAGTTTATATAATCCTTCGTACAGTACTAATTTGTACCTTATCTCTGTTTCCTTTTTTCTAAAACTGCTTCAAATAACTGATTTTGGTAATTACATGATTTTCTACACGCACTCTTTCCATGTATGGATTAAAGGCTTGTTGGTTGAATACCAGATAGATATAGGATAAGGGTTGGTATTCCCACGAAAACCTAATGTTGTAATTTTGTGAGCTATTTTCAGAGTTTCTTTGGTAAAACCCTATGAGTTGTAACCTAGGATTGAGAGCAAATCTTCCCTCTATTGAGTATAAATCTACATTGGTCGTCGTTTGATTTTCGCCCACTTTCGAGAAATGATTTCGGTTAAATCTCCCAGATAATGACACATGAGGCATGGGCGCAAACTGTAAGGTAGCATCGGCGCCGTCCAAATGACCATTAAAATAAGAACCTCCCGAATAGCCTACTTGTAAATTGAGTACCCGTGAAGGGTCGGTACTGTAATACATCTGATGACGCACGTAGTTGTATTCACCAGCTCCAATTTTTACCCCTAGTGGTTCAAAGGCCTCTGTCAAATACTGATAAGTTGGGTTGATACTATATCCAAAGTATCCTCCACTTTGCAGGTTCAGCCAAATAGGGTAAATTGTCCAAACTCGTTCAATCAGTTTGCCTGTGGAGGCTTGATGGTAGAATTCAGGAAAAATACTCGGTTCCCATGCACGTAGCCATTTTTTGAAAGGCAAATGTTTTCCGCGATACCACCAAAAAATGCCTGGCGTCGTAGCCACTACATCGTTACGTGAGACAAAACCCAATTCGGGGTCGTAATCCTTAGTTACAATCGATTGTGTCCACCAAATTTTGAATTGATTATTGACAAAAAAGTATTGTGCATACGCCGTCATCCCATTTTTTCCAGTAATACTCGAAGACGACTGCGATACCAAGGTATTTAAAGAGTGCGTATCCGAAAGCCTAAAAAAAGCATCAACAGTACTTACGATATTGGTGCCATCGGGTCTATTTTTAAGGGTTAATAAGCCACCTACACGATTTTGTTTACCAAAATTTTCAGAAAAACGTCCTACGAAAAAGTTGGTTGCAGGAGAGTCGCCAAGTTCTTTTTGGCGCATCAGTATGGCTCCGAAATTTCTTTTATCAGAACGATATACGATTCTACCTCCAATTTCGATAGGAATAGGGTTACCCTTGTCGTCCAAGCCGATTCGGCGACTAAAAAACGGCTGAATACGCATATTTCCGCCCGATTCATCAGGATTTCGGCTAATACCTACCCCAAAAAGAGAAGCATTTTCGAGAAAGAATTGTCGTCTTTCTGGAAAAAATACCGAAAACCTACTCACATTATTTACCTGACGGTCGGCATCAGCCTGAGCAAAGTCGGTATTGATTGTCAAATCAAAAATGGTATTTGTATTGATAGCCCACTTCATTTCTCCACCAACTTTGACACTTGTTGCTTCAGGTTTTACCGAAGCATCATAGCCTGAATAGTGGTCGTACGAAGTCAAGAAATAGGGTTGAAAACGAATATTTGAGGTTGGGGGAGGAGGTTTTAGATTAGTCAATTTCCCTGCGTAGTTCATACGCATCGCTGTAAAAGAGCGAGGAAACGCCGAAAGGGCAGAAACCTCGTTGCTGAGCCTTCTATTTCTGTAGATATTTATTCCCCAATTTTGAATAGAATCTGCCGTTTTCGGATAGCGAAGAGTTTGCCAAGGAATCGCTATTTCAGCCACCCAACCCGAATCACTTCGGCTAGTACGTACACGCCAAAGTCCATCCCAATCCATATCATAATATAAATCATCGAAGGATAGCAAATCGCGTTGCACGCCATAAGGGTTAGTTCCTAACGAAATTGCATTTCGTTGATCATTAAATCCATCAAATGACAGCATGATTAAATCGTGCTGGAGGGCATTGAAATCTCGTTTGAAATCGGTGGCTCTAATGGCCTTTTTCCCTAATGAATCCTTTGAAATAATACCAAAGTATAAAAAATGGTTGTTGTACAACACTTTCACCTCAGTTTGGTGATTGGGTTTGTTGCCTTGGAAAGGTTCTATTTGGGTAAAATGTGGCGAACTCGGCGCTAATTTCCATTCTTCATCATTGAGTAAGCCATCGACTTTTAGTTTATGATGTATTTGAATAGCTCTAAGTTCTTTTTTGATGGAATCTGGCTTAAATACTTCAGCATCTTGTGCACTTACCCCAGTCCAAACCAATAATAGTGGGAGGAGAAATCTTTTCATTAATTATTTAGGATAGTATGTGAGTTGAGATTAAACGTTGAAAGAGAGGCGTAGAGATATTTTTGTAAAAGTCAGATAATCAAATAATTGAAGGTGTAATGTGGACTGTTTAATAGAAAATAGGCAAAGAGATAGCATAAGGGCATGTTTAAATACTGTAAGCTATTAAAATGAAAAAGTTTGTATTTACACTAATGAAATCCTACTGTTTGAGCCGCAGGCGAGTTTAGGATTTCTTGACTTTCTTTTGCGGCCGCCGCGCGGTTACTTTTCTTGTGTCAAGACAAGAAAAGTAAGGAGTGTCGAGTGGAAATTTTGTTTTTTCAACAAGTGCTAAGTAAAATTATTAAATATACTCTAATGTCTATATTCTCTTTGCCTAAGTTCTCAAATAATACTAGATAGAAAGCTTTTTCATGTATTCAGCGTCATATTTTAAGCTAATCAATGACGATTCTGGATATTCCTCTTGTTCAACCATGAAATACTTCATGCCATTGTCTAGTGCAGCTCTAAGCGTTTTTTGCATGTCTACGCTACCTTTGCCAAGGTCATTTTGAACGGGCTTACCATCAATTTTTTTGTAATCTTTTACATGACAAAGCTCATAACGCTTGCCATATTTTTTCAAATGCTCTGCTGTATTTACACCAGCCACATCAATCCAGCACAAATCCAATTCGAACATTACCTTTGATGGATCTGTATTTTCCAACAAATACTCTTGAGGCATTTTGCCGTCTAATAAGTGGAAAGAGTAATCGTGGTTATGATAACCAAATTTCAAGCCAGCTTTGTTTACTTGCTCGCCCACTTCGTTAAATTTATCTGCGATGCGCTTCCAGTCGTCCCAAGTTTTTTGAGCACCCAAGTAAGGACAAAGGATATATTTCAAGCCAGCCTCAGCTGCCAAGTCAATACTCTTTTTCAACTCCTCTGGTTTTTTGATTTCGCCTGTATAATTGAAGTGTGTACTGACCATTTTTACACCAATGTCGCCCAAAAAAGTTTTGATTTCCTTAGGTGTCATGCCCCAAAGAAACCCTTTTGCACCACCGTAGCTTTCAAATTGTTTGTAACCCATTTGTGCCAATTGAGTCATCACGCCTTTAGGATCTTTTGGCAATACATCACGAACACTGTACAATTGCACACCAAAAGTTTTGATGATTTTGCTATTCGAATTGGCGAATAAGTCTGAAGAATTTAGCGCGAACGCTCCAGCGGCAAGTAAGCCTGATTGCTTAAGAAAATTTCTTCTTTGCATGAGTTTGGATATAGTTTAAACGTAAAACAAAACCCCTTTGTGGGGTTTGGGGATAGTTATTTACAAAATTAAGGACAATAATCTGTTTCTTATCAGTAGTTATTGGGGTAACTATAATTTGTTGGTATCGGCGTTTGTAAAATTATATTCGCTTCAAAAAATAATCGAATAAAAACTTAAATCATAAATCAACAATCTCTGAGGGTTTTATAGCTCAAAAACTAAACAAACCTGTAATTTTGTAGCTGTTAATGCGTCTCTGCACGAACAATTCATAATTTAATATTATCTTTGCATCCAATGCAACGGAAACTTATTCTTTCAAGCCCCCTTTTAGAGATTACTATCAGCCGTCTCTGTCAAGAATTGATCGAGAATCACCAAGATTTTACTGATAGTGTCATCATTGGTTTACAACCAAGAGGTATCTTCTTTGCTAAACGTATTCAAGAAGAATTGTTAAGCATTACAGGCAAAAATATCCCATTAGGACAATTAGACGCTACTTTCTATCGTGACGATTTTCGTCGCCGTGAGCCCCTAAAGCCCAACGCTACTAAAGTACCTTTCTTGATTGAAAATAAGAAAGTTATCTTAGTCGATGACGTATTGGCTACAGGACGTATGGTGCGTGCTGCACTAGACGCTATGACGGCATTTGGTCGCCCAGATAAGGTGGAATTGTGTGTGTTGATTGACCGTATTTACAACCGTGATTTACCCGTAAAACCAGATTACGTTGGCAAAAAGGTAAATACTATTGATACCGAAAAGGTATTGGTTGAATGGAAAGAACAAGGCCATGAAGCCGATAGAATTTGGTTGATTACAAAATAATCTGATGGCACGATTCTTTTTGAGTCGTGTATTTTTTTGACTTATTTCATCGCATACTGCGTTTTGAGCTATATATTACCATGCAAAAATTAAGCACTCGCCATCTTTTGGGTATCAAAGACCTAACTCCTGAAGATATAGAACTCATCATGGCTACTGCCACTGAGTTTAAAGAAGTTATCAATCGTCCAATCAAAAAAGTACCTTCGCTTCGTGATGTGACAATTGCTAATGTATTTTTCGAAAACTCAACTCGTACACGTCTCTCTTTCGAATTAGCAGAAAAACGTCTTTCTGCTGACACCTTAAGCTTTTCAGCAGCGGGAAGTTCTGTGAAAAAAGGAGAAACATTACTGGATACGGTCAACAATATTTTGGCCATGAAAGTAGATATGATTGTGATGCGCCATGCTAGTCCGGGAGCACCACATTATTTGTCAAAACATATCAGTGCGAATATTGTCAATGCAGGTGATGGCACTCATGAGCACCCAACTCAAGCATTATTAGATTCATTTTCGATGCGTGAAAAATTGGGAGATTTAGCAGGAAAGAAAATCGCAATTATCGGAGATATTTTACACTCACGTGTTGCATTGTCTAATATTTTTGCCTTGAAAAAACAAGGTGCAGAAGTAATGCTTTGCGGCCCTTCTACCTTGATTCCACGACATATTACTGAGCTAGGTGTAACGGTTTGCCACGATGTTAAAAAAGCCTTGGCATGGTGCGATGTAGCCAACGTATTGCGTATTCAGTTGGAACGTCAGCAAATCAAGTATTTCCCATCTTTGCGTGAGTATTCTTTGTACTATGGTATCAACAAAAAAATGTTGGATGAACTAGATAAGGAAATTGTATTGATGCACCCAGGCCCCATCAACCGTGGGGTTGAGCTTACCTCAGATGCTGCTGATTCTCACCATTCTATTATTCTGGATCAAGTAGAAAATGGTGTGGCAGTGCGTATGGCAGTGCTATATTTGTTAGCAGCGCAGAACTAAGGATTAGTATTGAATTGTGAGGGAGTATTTAGTGTATAAGTATTTTAATAATAGGTTTTTATATTAGATGTGACTTTTGAGAGTTTCAGCATCAATACCCAAATATTCATCAAAAAAGGCGTTCGGAAATCTCATTTCGAACGCCTTTTTTGATACTATCTTTTAAAATGACACATCTTTAGACTCAAAATATTGGGTCTCTACAAGTGGAAAGTACCTTAAAATAATCACTCATTCACAAATCACTAAATGAGAGATGAATCATGTTAACTTAGCTTTAGTTTGTTGTGGGTAATTCAAAAAAATCAAAATACTGAGATTATGACCGCAAAGTACGGATACATCTTTTATTTACCAATGATTTAATCAAAACTAAGCAGATTATATTTTTCGATAATCTTCATCGTTCTATCGGCATAATACCTTCCTCCCAAATGGGTATAGCCTTTTGAGCCTAGCTGAAAAGCAAATCGATAGGCCGCATCATATTTCGAATATCCTCTGTCAAGAAGACTATGATATTCGCGTACGGTTCCCGAATAGTCTCGTTTCCATTTTCCTGTTTTGTGCAAGAAAACTTCTTCTACCAAAAACTTGATACATTCCGACCTTGACTTAAAAGAGCGATACCAGTTGTCTTTCCTTCTGGATTCGTCATAGACATATTGACCCTGTCCTGCATGTTTGAGTATTCTTACTCTACCGTTGTGTTCGTCTGCTTGTCCTATTAGTTGGTAGCCATCTGCTGAAGCTTTCCATTGCTTAATTCCAAAATAATTATTAGCAGCAATAGAGAGAGTACTGTACCCATAACCACTTTCAAGGGCTGCCATAGCCATAATTACACTAGCTGGCACACGGTATTTTTGTGCAAGTGGAAGTACTTCGTTTTGAATACTACTAAAGAATGTCCATGCCACCTCATTGGTAGGTTGGTATACAGGGTATACATTAGATCCACCTTTGCTACTCTCATCAAAAGTGTCTGAAAAAGTAGGTACATTGGGATTGGGGTATACCACACCAGCACCTGAAAGGGCAGATGTAATACTTCCACTATTATAACTAGCGCTTTTGTCGCTCGTATTGGGTGGCAAACTAGCGTTTGTGTATTCGTACTTAGTTTCTTTAGAGATTTGATTTTTGCCAGCAATAGTTATCTCTCCCTGAACTTCACTCAGGGTGTTGTTTTCTGGAGAAATGCCGACGAATTTGAGTTTTTTGGTACTTGCGTACACAAACCTGAATTTGAATTCGGCGTGATTGTTGGAAACGTAAGTAGAGCCAAGGCTACTGCCATTCACAAAAACACGAATTCGATGGATATTCAATCGTGTAACAAAATTAAAAAACACTTCTTGACCTGTTTGGGCGTATTTTGGATAATACACCTTGAGTTCCATAGAAGTATCTTTAGATTTTGCTGAGATTGAAAATAAGTTAAATATGAGTAAGGACAAACACATAAAGCCCTTGCAACTACTTAATGGCTTAAGTAGAAAAAGACTATTTTTCTTCATAACTCGGATAATACTTAGGGTTCTTGTATCACAAGCGGGTTGAGATTTACTCAACTTAGTGTCAATGTGTTACAAATTTTCAAAAACCGTGCCTATTGTATAAATCAGAATTATAAATATTAGATGTTTTTTTATGGATATTAAAATAAAAATGGTGGGATAAATTACCAAATGTTCGTTTGTGTGTTCTGAGAATAGATTTTACCGATTACTCATTGTTAAATTTTTTGATAAATTTTTTCTAAATCTTTTGCGATTTCTATTGAAGAAAACTTTTTGATGTAAACTTGCCCTTGTGTAACTAAGTTTTTTTGAAGAATAGGGTTTGAAAGTACTCGTTTTATTTCATCTGCCATACCCCTGACATCATAGGGGTTCACATAAATGGCTCCATTGCCACCAGCTTCTTCTAGGCATGAACCTGTGGCTGCTATAACAGGTATACCCGAATGCAGGGCTTCTACAATAGGAATACCAAAACCTTCAAAGATGGATGGGTAAACAGTTAAGGTAGCATTTTGATATAATGCAGGCAAATCCGCAAAGGGGACACCATTGATAATATGAACTCCCTTGAGATGTTTTTGTTGAATATAGTCCTCGATCTGATTTTGATAGGCACTTTTTCCTCCTACAAGTACCAAATCCACATCCTTGTTTTGAAGTTCCTCAAAGGCTTTCACCAAGGTAAGCTGATTTTTTCGGTCAGCAATTGTAGCTACACACAAGATATACGGCTTATCCAAATGATATTTCTGGCTAACAGCAGAAAGCTGTGCAGTCGATAACTGATTTTTAAAAGCCACATCACAATCTTGATATACTACCTCTATTTTGGAAGGGTTAATGTGAAGCATATCAACAATATCATTTTTGGTTTGCTCACTTATCGCCACCACACAATCGGCTTTTTCACATGCAGACTTAAATTTTTGTTTATAAATCCAACGGTCAATTGTGGGATATAATTCTGGATAGCGTATAAAAATCAAATCGTGGATAGTTACCACAGTTTTGATACCTGTTTTTTGAATTTGCCAAGGTAGTTCATTACTCAAGCCATGAAAAACATCGAGTTTATCTTTCTTTAATTGTTGATTGATACCCCAGCTCCGCCACAGGGGTTTGGGCATAGAGGTTTGTGGTAATTCGACATGCAATCTTTTATCAAACTGTACTTTGCTGTTGAGCTTGGGTGTGTAGGCAAAATATTCGTGTTGCGTAGGAGAAGCTAATAAAGATTCAATAATAAATCGGCTATAGTTTCCTAATCCTGTAAAATTTTGGAAAGCTCGTTTTGCATCAAATCCTATACGCATACTCTTGGGGGCTAATGGTGAATACTGACAAAACACAAAATTACCTAAACTTTCTGGCTACGAGAATGTATTTATTTAAAAATGTGTTATAACATTCAGGCATCTTATTTTCATAAGTAGTTTTACGAACCATATCAATCGCTTCAAAATTGTGTAACTTTGTAGTTCGATAAAAAAGTGCTTTAGAAATTAGTAAATAACTTGTCTGAGAACCACCATCAAACAAGGAAATTCATTAGAATGGACGGAATACAAGAATATACATTACCAAACGGTATCCGAATAGTACATCGCCAAGTAACGCATACAGCGATTTCACACATGGGTTTGATGCTCGATATGGGTAGTCGCGACGAAAAACCTCATCAACAAGGCTTGGCGCACTTCTGGGAGCACATGGCTTTTAAAGGAACGGACAAACGTTCGTCATTACAAATTATCAATCGACTTGAGGTAGTGGGAGGTGAGTTGAATGCTTATACTACCAAAGAAAAAATCTGTTTTCATGCGTCAGTACTAACTCCTCACTATGAGCGAGCATTAGAACTCTTGTCGGATATTACTTTTCACTCTGTTTTTCCCGACAAACAGGTAGAGCGTGAGCGTGGTGTAATTCTCGAAGAAATGTCGATGTATTACGATTCTCCAGAGGATGCTATTCAAGACGATTTTGATGATATTATCTTTTCAAATCATCAATTAGGACGTAATATTTTGGGTACACAAGAAAGTGTAAACGGATTTACACGTCAAGATTTACTTGATTTTATAGCTGAAAACCTAGATACAAGTCGTATTATTTTCTCATCGGTGGGTAATCTGCCTTTCAAAAAAGTAGTGACTTTGGTAGAGAAATATTTGAAGAATATTCCTGCTAAAAGCTCTAGTTTGGTAAGAACTCCTCCAGCTATTTACGCACCTAAAAATGTAGATCATAAACGTAGTATTACGCAAGCGCACGTAGCGATTGGTCGCACGGCCTACGAAATTACTCATGCCCAACGATTACCATTTTTTATGCTGATTAATCTCTTGGGTGGTCCAGGTATGAATTCACGTTTGAATCTGGCTGTAAGAGAAAAGAATGGCTTGGTGTATTCGATTGATGCAGGCTATACGCCATTTATTGATACAGGCTATTGGGGTATTTATTTTGCAACAGAACCCAAGCATTTGAAAAAAGCCAATGCCCTAATTCTGAAAGAGCTAAAAACACTCAGAGAAGTACCTTTGACTAAGACACAATTGCACAATACCAAAGAGCAATTGATGGGACAGATGGCGATGTCCGAAGAGGGTAACATGAGCTTTATGCTTATGATGGCTAAAAGTTTGTTAGATATTAATCGTATCGATACGTTAGAAGAGCTATTTGCTCAGATTCGTACGGTTTCGTCTACTCAACTTCAAGATTTAGCCAACGAACTTTGCCGAGAAGAGGATTTAAGTTATTTGACTTTCCTTCCTGAGAATTAAAGAGAATAACGAAGGTCATAGACTTAATCTCAATCTTACGAAGGTGGCACTTCTTCTAATAGCTACAGCCGTAGCTATTTTTCATGTAATACACAGTTGAACATAACAATGACAAAGCAAGAACTTTTCGGACAAATTTTGTCCAAAAAATCCTATTTATGCGTTGGTCTTGATACCGACCTTCAAAAACTTCCGAAGCACTTGTTGGATACTGAAGATCCTATTTTTGAATTCAACAAGCAAATTATAGATGCTACCAAGCAATATGCTGTAGCCTACAAACCTAATATTGCTTTTTATGAAGCTTTTGGCGCAAAAGGATGGGAGAGTCTTCAAAAAACATTAGCCTATATTCCCAAAGAATGTTTTACAATTGCTGACGCAAAAAGAGGCGATATCGGTAATACTTCTGGATTGTACGCGCGAGCTTTTTTTGACCCGAACTCTTCAGGACTTGATTTTGATTCGGTAACTGTAGCACCTTACATGGGAGAAGACTCGGTTACGCCATTTTTAACTTTCCCCAACAAATGGGTTATTCTTTTGGCATTGACTTCAAATGGTGGTAGTAAAGATTTTCAAACGCTTTCGGTAGGAAATAAAGCTCTGTTTGAGGAGGTATTAACCAAATCACAAGAATGGGGTACCGACGAGCAACTGATGTATGTGGTGGGTGCTACCAAAGCAGATATGCTTGCTCAGGTGCGTGCACTTGCTCCAGAGCATTTCTTGTTAGTGCCTGGGGTTGGTGCGCAAGGAGGAAGTTTAGAAGAAGTTTCTAAATACGGAATGAATAGCACTTGTGGTTTATTAGTGAACTCTTCACGTGCGATTATTTACGCTTCCTCTGGTGAAGATTTTGCTGAAAAAGCTGCCGAAGAAGCACAAAAAGTACAAGCTGAAATGGCTCAGTATTTGGATTTGTATTTAAAGAAATAATAGATACCTTACCATTTGGATTTGGCACCTATTCTAAGTATAAACTCTTAGAATAGGTGCCAATTTTCTTTTCCACTCATTTTTTGACTATTCTCCTAATATTTTTATCCAATTATCGAATTTTTTCGACTATATGAAAAAATGTTAATATATTTGTTTGTTGATATATAGACTTAAAAATTAATAGAAATTCTCATTTGTATTTCTCTCGGGTATCAAAGAGATTCTATACTTAATCACTTTATTACTAAAAATGAAGCTCAAAAGACTCATAACAATTGCCATTCCGTTTTCGATTATATCGGGGATTGTGAATATTTTGGGTATAAAGTTACTCGGTGTGGTCACTACCAACGTTACGGGGTTGTTTAGTTTGGGTGTACAATGGTGGAGCGATAATGAACATCAGTTTCCTTTTACGCTTACTATATATATATTGAGTTATTTACTAGGTTCATTTTTTAGTTCATGGTGGTACCATAGTTATCAGTTAGTCCCCAAAATGTGGAAAAAACTCATCACTCCCAGTGTGAATTTGTTGATAGTGCTTGTTGCTTACTTAATGAAAGAGCCATTTATTCCCAGTTTGGTATTTGCCATGAGTAACCACAATGCTTTTGCTTCCAATTTTACCTGTGCCAAAGTAAAACCATCTCAACTCACGGGTTTGGTAATGGATTTAGGAGTAGAATTATCAAAACTAAAATTTACAAGCCCCGAATCGAGAGGGTGTCTGTGGGATAGCATATTGACAAGACTCACTATTATTGTATTTTTTACTATAGGAGCAGTCATAGCAGTCACAAATCAAACTATGAGCTTGATGCTAGTTGCCGCAGTATTTTATATAGGTCTTATCATTAGTGTGTTGTCACGAAAATTTTAGAAGCGAAGTTTCTATCGATAAATAGGTGGTCTATTTACACACAAAATCCCTTGTAATTCATAACTACAAGGGATTTTGTTTATAATATTTTTAATATTAAGTAATAGGAAAGATTAAATTAAGTTAGTACGCAAAATAAAATATAAGATTGTGCTTTAAGCTTTCAGGTAACGGCTTTCGCTGGTGGGCTTTGGAAAAATGCATGTCTGTGGGTAGTAAAAAAACATTTTAACACTCCGTGCCTGTTGCCTAGTGCCTAAACACATAACTTAAATCTTGTTTTGCACCATTATTTAGTAGTATATCTGAGGAATAATTTGACTATTACTTTTTGATCGTGAATATCTTCAAATAACCAATATACTATTAACATCTTCCTATTTAGTAAGGAATAAATTCGAGTACGCTCTCATCCGTCAGAATCTTGTTGTTGGTGACCCAATCTTTAAGGTCTTTCATGTGTTCGTGTTTTACGATAACCTGCACCTTTTCTCTATTTTCTTTTAATATTAAAAATGCAGTACTCAGGAATTTCGAATAGGTTACGTAAAAAACATCTTCAGGACGATATGGCATAGAAAATGGCTTATTAATTTGGCGAGATCTCATATTAATATAATTAAGTTAAGTTTTGGTTTTACTCATCCTTGTGTGATATGCAATGTCCTTGCAGTTGGCAATCGAACCATCAATCCACCATTCGGGCGGTATTGTAATGTCTCTGATAATCCCTCTTTCGGTAAGCTTTACGCAAGCAACTTTGTATTTGTGTAGGTTAATAATGTCTTTATTTGTGATAATTCTGCCAGAATCCTTATCACGGTAAATAAATTTATAATTCATTGGTTAGTATTAATTCATGGGTTGCTATTGAATTTCAAGAAAAAGAAGGTTTATTGATGAAATTTCTCTAGTAATAGGTAAAATGATATTGTTTTGAACTGGTGCAATACTAATATCAAAAATAGCAAAAAGCAAGAAAAAAATGCTTAATTTATTATTTGTGTATATTTTTCGCCGTAAATCATGCTATATTCAACAATTATCATTTATGCTGATTTTAACACTAAAAGAACAAATTTGTTACTAAAACTGATAAATAAGAACTGTGAATATTAGTCTTGAAATTTTGTGCTTTAAAAGGTTTTTTCTGCGCCAATGAGATATTGGTCGCTTTTATTGGCATGAAACTTGTTTTATATGGGTCGTAGCAGTTTGTATGCAAAATTGCACGTTGAGGTGTCAGTTCATGAGATAAAAATGGTATTGGTTAGATTTTTTCAAAAAAATTTCAAAAAAAACTCCAATAAAATTTGTTTGGCACGTTTATTGTTAATACATTTGTAATGTAAATCAAGAACAACAAAATAAAGGTTTACAAAGTGAGCAAATAAGCCCACAATTTAGATTAGAACTAGCAATTGAATAACGTTTCAATTCAAAGATATTAGGTTAGATATTGACCGCTTTTTCAACGTAGTGCCGCACACGCTACTAGAATGGTGATTGAGCCGCTACTCAATCACCAAAAAAAATTTAAGGTTGAAAATTTTCAACTGAGTGAGTAAAGCTAATGCTTGAAAGCAAAAAAACTTTAGAGCTTCGGCTCATGGGTGGATTACCCAAAAGATAACTACTTAGGCGGATTGCGTAAAGGCTCGGAGCATTGCTGCGGGTCTTTATTATTTTATACCCTTTTCATCTTTTACATAATAGGTATTTCTTATTATTTTTTTCCATTCCTCTCGATTTTCCTTTCATCTCATTTACAAATCCTTAATTTTAATATATTTTTTCTAATCCAATAGCATTAGTGCTTTTGTGTTGGATAAAATCTTACTTCAAACTAAAACTAAATTATCATGAAGCAAATTTTCCGAAAACTTCCAACACTCCTGTTGGTTGTAGGTACATTTTTGACCCAACCAATTGTAGCCCAAAAGCTTTCTCCTCAAAAACTAAAAGCACTTCAAAAAGAAATCATCGAAGAAGTTGACAAAAAGAAGGAATTTTCTGCTCAAGTCAATGATATGATTTTCAGTTTTGCCGAATTAGGATTTCAAGAAACTGAAACTTCTCAGTACTTGATCAACCTGCTGGAAAAAGAAGGTTTTACGATTCAAAAGGGTATTTCTGGTGTCCCAACTGCTTGGATCGCTACGTGGGGTTCTGGCAAACCTGTAATAGCCATTGGTTCTGATGTCGATTGTATTCCAAAAGCCTCTCAAAAACCTGGCGTAGCCTACCACGACCCAATTGTAGACGGTGCCCCTGGGCACGGAGAAGGACATAATTCTGGTCAGGCACTCAATATTACTTCAGCATTGGTGCTCAAAAAAATCATGGAGCGTGAAAAGCTTTCAGGAACGCTAATGCTTTGGCCAGGAGTAGCAGAAGAATTGGTCGGTACAAAGGCTTTTTATATTCGTGACGGTTATTTCAAGGATGTAGATGCTTGTATTTTTACCCATGTTAACAGCAATTTGAGTGTAAAGCATGGTGATGCAGGAAATAATGGATTAGTATCTGTAAAATTTAACTTTGAGGGGGAAGCTGCTCATGCTGCTGCCAATCCTTGGCGTGGGAAAAGTGCTCTCGATGCCGTAGAATTGATGAACGTAGGCTGGAATTACAAAAGAGAGCACCTTTTGCCAACACAGCGGTCGCATTATGTGGTAGTAAATGGGGGAGACCAGCCAAATGTAGTGCCTTCAAAAGCCTCAGTTTGGTATTATTTTAGAGAACGTACTTATCCTAAAATCAAAGAGTTATATGATTTTGGTAAGAAAATAGCGCAAGGTGCCGCTATGATGACAGATACTAAAGTTTCGTGGGAAGTACTAGGAAGTGCATGGCCCGGTCATTTTAACAAACCTATTGCCGAAAGAGCATTCTCGCATATCAAGCGAGTAGGTTTGCCAACGTGGTCGGAGGCTGATCAGCAATTGGCGAAGGGTATTCAGCAAGAGCTTAGCTCTCCTGAACAAAAAGGACTTCGTGCAGAAATAGATACCGTTTTGGAAGTTGTAGGCTCAATGGGAGGAGGTTCGGACGACATTGCTGATATATCTTGGTCGTTGCCAACCATTGTATTGGGTTATCCTTCAAATATTCCGGGTTTGCCGGGGCACCACTGGGCAAACGCTATTTCGATGGCAACTCCTATTGCCCACAAAGGAATAACAGCCGGAGCGAAGGTGGAAGCACTTACAATATTAGACTTACTAAATGAGCCAAAGCTCATTGAAAGTGCATGGGATTATTACAAAAATGTACAGACCAAAGATATTAAATACGAACCGTTGATTGCTCCAACCGATAAACCAGCGATTGCGATTAATGCTAATATTATGGAATTGTATCGTCCAAAGCTCAAGCAGTATTACTTTGATCCAACAAAGTATAAAACCTATTTGGAGCAGTTAGGTATTCAATACCCTACTGTTCGAAAAGTAGAACAAAAGAAAGACTAATCTCTCGTTACGATAGCGCAGTATAGTCCAAAATGTCTGTACTACGCTATTTTTCAAATGAATGAAATTTCATTACTAACGATGAATAATCTTCTACCAACGTTGAGAGTACAACGGACAGATGTTGTTAGCATTAAATTTTAATATTAAAGCATCAAAATTCCATCTTTCATGTAAATCTTAGAAAAATACTAAACATTTATATTGCGGATAAAATTAATTGTACTAACTTTGAATTGTCAGAGGTTCACAAATGTGGCGGCAGGAGTGAATTCAATGACAAAATTTAATTTATGTTAATAATTAAGATAAAATAACTGTGGCGGCAGTGATGTTTATTGGCATTATTAAACAACAATAGCCTAAGTAATCTTAAAGTAATCCTCTAAATAGGAGAACTAAAAAAAACAAGAAAACCCTTGGAGTGGCGGCTTCGAGGGTTTCGTTTTTTATAGGGTTCAAGTAAGTAAATTCCTTTTTAAAAGAAACTCTAATAGTACTTTATATTTAAAAGAAAATCGACTCCCATTGCTGAGAGTCGATTTTCTTTTTATTTCACTTTTAATACTAAACCACCTAATGGAGGAAGGTTTAGTGGAATCGAATATGCTTTTCCTTGCCAAGAAACCTCCTCTGCAAAGATTGGTTCTGGGTTTGTTTTTCCACTTCCACCAAACTTAGTATCATCAGAGTTTAGAATCTCTTGCCAAACTCCTTGCATTGGAACTCCAATACGATAGTTGTTATGAGGAATTGGAGTAAGGTTCAAGACTATAATAAGCTGTTCTTTGTGCGAATCGCCTTTTCTTGCGTAAACTACCACCGAGTTGTTACGGTCTGAAGTATCAATCCACTCAAAACCTTCTGGAGCAAATTGTTTATCAAACATCGCATGTTCGTTGCGATAAATTAAGTTCAATTCTTTAACAAGATTTTGAACTCCTTTATGATAGCCGTGGTCTAATAACCACCATTCAAGGCTTTTTGAGAAATTCCATTCTGATGTTTGACCAAACTCACCACCCATGAACAATAGTTTGGTTCCCGGGTGTGTAAACATATAGGTAAACAACAAACGTAAATTTGCAAAACGTTGCCATTCATCGCCTGGCATCTTACCTACCAATGATTCTTTTCCGTATACTACCTCATCGTGAGAAAGAGGCAACATAAAGTTTTCAGTAAAGGCATAAACCGTTGAGAATGTCAGTTGATCTTGGTGGTATTTACGGTACATTGGGTCTTTTTCGAAATACTTCAATGTATCGTTCATCCAGCCCATCATCCATTTTTGACCAAATCCTAAACCTCCTGTGTATACTGGGCGAGAAACACCTGTAAAGGAAGTAGATTCTTCGGCGATGGTTTGTACGTCTGGGAATTCGGCATAAAGAATTTCGTTTAACTCACGGAACAACGAAATAGCCTCAAGGTGATGATTACCACCAAAAATATTTGGCTCCCATTCGCCATGATTACGCGAATAATCCAAGTATAGCATCGATGCCACAGCATCTACGCGCAAGCCATCAGCATGGAAGCGCTCTAGCCAATAAATAGCATTTGAAATCAAGAAGCTGCGTACCTCGTTGCGACCATAATTGAAAATATACGATTTCCAATCAGGGTGATAACCTTTACGCATGTCTGGGTGCTCAAAAAGATGTGAGCCATCATATTCATAGAGTCCGTGAGCATCGCCAGGGAAGTGTGATGGTACCCAGTCGAGAATAACGCCAATATCATTTTTATGACATTGTTCTACCAAATACATAAAGTCTTGTGGTGTACCAAATCTCGAAGAGGGAGCAAAATATCCTAATACTTGATAACCCCACGATGGTTCGTAAGGGTGCTCCATCACAGGCATAAACTCGATGTGTGTAAATGCCATTTCTTTAACGTAAACAACTAGCTCATCTGCTAGTTCAACATACGATAGTTTCTCTTCGTCAGCTTTACGACGCCATGAGCCGATATGTACTTCATAAACTGACATTGGAGACGAGAGTGAATTTTTACTCTTACGAGTTGCCATCCAGTCAGTATCTGTCCATTCGTACCAGTTATCCCATACAATCGATGCTGTTTTAGGAGGTGTTTCGAAGTAGTGCGCATAAGGGTCAATTTTTTCGAGTTTACGACCATCATGAGCTTCGATACAATATTTATAAGCCTCTCCTTTACCGATATGAGGGATGAATCCTTCCCAAATACCAGATTCGTCCCAACGGACAAAAAGGTGGTGAGAGTCTTTATTCCAATAGTTAAAATTACCAATGACCGATACACTTTTTGCTGAGGGTGCCCAAACAGCGAAATAAGTACCTGCCACACCTTGATATTCGGTGGTATGAGAACCCAGTTTTTCGAATAATCTAAAATGTTTTCCAGATTTAAACAACGAAATATCGAAGTCGGAGAAACGAGTAAACGCTTCTACATTCTTTAACTCGACAGGAGGAGCTGCGGGCGTTTGGTCAGCAACAATAGTAGTTTCGACAACTGGCGCTTCTTCAGCAGTTTTTTTTGAGACTCTTTTTTTTGCAGGAGCTTTGGTTACAGCTTTTTCTTCTTCAGATTGAGTTTTTGCCTTGGTGGTCTTAGCCATATTTTCTGAAATGGTTAATGGATTAAATTTCAAAAGGAACTAGATAGACTTTGGTAAAGATAGAGGTTGTCATAGTACAATCATTGAGAATAGGTGAAAATTTGACATTAACGCTTATTTCTTTTTCGTTATTTAAATCTTCGAGTATTCTTTTAGAGGTGTTAGTTTGATTTATCATGCAAAATTCTGAAGGAAATACATAAATTGGCTTTGGGCTTTGAGCTATGTGCCATAGAATTAACTACAACCAATAATCTATTGATTGGATATTACTGCTAAAGTAATATTTTTTAAAAGTTTTTCACAATTTCAACTGGATTTATTCGTATTTGTCTGAGGCAACGACAGGCCATATTTCCATGAAAGAATACGAACAGCAAAGATGATGAAGATGGTAATTTGATTTGAGTATGCTTCTAAACTTGATATGCTTTTGATTTGATAAAACGTGAAAAAGCCTACTAAACAAGCGGTTGCATATATTTCTTTTCGAAATAAAACAGGTATTTCGTTGAGTAATATATCTCGAATCACGCCTCCAGCGCAGGCTGTACAAGTGCCCAATAAAAAGCTACTTAATACTTCATTGTTTTCAGAAATACCCCTTTGATACCCCAATACATAAAAACAACCCAAACCGAGGGCATCAAAAATTTGAAGTGGAATATCTACTTTGGGAATCCATGTTGCAAAAAGAATTGCTACGATGGCACTGATAAAAATGATAAAAATCAAGGCTTCATCATGAATCCAACGCACTGGCTGACCCAGAAATACATCGCGAAGCGTACCTCCACCAACGGCGGTTACAAAAGCTACCACAATAACCCCAAACCAATCCAATCTTTTTTGAATACCAGCATATGCGCCCGATATACTAAAAGCCACTGTGCCCAAAATACTGATGATTTTGTAGAGGTGCTCCATAATTAATGATGAATAAGTGAATTGTGAATGACGAATTAGCTGTTTACGCTGATTTCGGGAAATTTCTAGTGATAACAAAAACTGTTTACTTTCTCAAAGATATTTCTGATCCAAGCGTAATGCTAAAAGTTTAGTAATCGATGACGAATTGAGAACTAATGAGTTTAATTCGTCATTCACAATTCACCATTAAAAACTATAAGAATACGTATGTTTGATTTCTTTCAAAACGAAAGTTGTGTTTAGGACACCGATGTTTTCTAGTTTTGAAAGTTTGTATTTAACGAAGTCATGATATTCGTCGAGACTTTTGATATAAATCTTTAGTAAAAAATCTACCTGACCCGCCATGTGATAGCATTCATGGATTTCTTCCAATTGCTGAACAGCCTGTTCGAATTTCTCGATAAACTCCTCATTATGATAGCGCATAGATACCTGACAGATACACATAATAGGATTGTCGAGCAAGGTTTTGTCAACAATTGCCACATATTGCTTGATGTATCCAACGCTTTCTAGTCGGCGAATTCTCTCATAAACAGGGGAGATAGTCAAGCCCAATTGATTGGCGATTTCTTTGGTTGTTACTTTAGCATCTTGTTGTAAAATCCTGAGGATTTTTTTGTCTATTTCGTCTATTGCTTCCATAAAAGTAAATTTTTCTACCCAAATAATATTTTGCCTTCTTGGAAAAGTAAAAATTATGGTAAAAATATTATAATAAAGTAATTTTTATTGAAATAATCTATATGTTTTGATAAATATAACTGAAAATATAAATTTGTGCCAATATAATTACTGATAAATATGTTTTTATCAGTAATATTTTTGAATTACACTCATCAACTACTATGGCAAAAGACAAAATTTTAGTAATTGGTGCCAATGGTCAAATTGGTACAGTATTGCTTGAGCAATTACGCAAGATACATGGTACAGACCAAGTAATTGGCTCAGATATAGTAGCTCCTCGTGAGGAGAATGGTCCGTTTGTAGTATTGGATGCCACCAATGTTTTGGCTATGGTCGAAACAGTCCATCGTCATGGCATTACCCAAATTTATCATTTAGCCGCAGTCCTTTCTGCCAAAGGCGAGTTAGACCCGCTTCGTGCTTGGGAGCTTAACATGAGAACCCTCTTCAATGTTTTTGAAGTAGCTCGTGAAGTAAAGCTCGATAAAGTATTCTTCCCTAGTTCAATTGCCGCTTTTGGCGATAGCGCTCCACAATACGATACACCACAAGCTACCTATTTGGACCCGTCGACTGTATATGGTATTAGTAAAGTTGCAGGCGAAAACTGGGCTGGTTATTATCATAAACGTTATGGGGTAGACATTCGCTCTTTGCGTTATCCTGGGGTAATTAGTTATCAATCAATGCCTGGCGGAGGTACTACAGATTATGCTGTGGAAATATTCCACGAAGCAGTTCAGCACAAGCCATATACCTGCTTTTTGCGTGAAGATACGCTTTTACCTATGATTTATATGGACGATGCGATTCGTGCGACGCTAGAGTTAATGGAAGCGCCAGTGGAAAATATTCGCATTCGTAGTTCGTATAACTTGGCTGGTGTGAGTTTTACACCTGCTCAAGTTACAGCTGAAATAAAAAGGTATTACCCTGATTTTGAGGTACAGTACCAACCAGATTTTAGACAAATGATTGCTGATTCATGGCCTAAATCTGTAGATGATACAGCTGCTTACCAAGATTGGGGTTGGAAACCTCAATTCGACTTGGCGCGTATGACACAGGTCATGATTGAAAAATTATCTGAAAAATACCAACAAAAACTCTTAATTACTCAATAATAACCAAGTATTATTTATGTACGGAAGTGTAAAAGAGGCTCTTCAACTAGAGTTAGATAACATCAAAGAAGCAGGACTATACAAATCAGAACGTATCATTGTGAGTCCTCAAGCTGCCAATATTCAAATTAATACAGGTAAAGAGGTACTCAATTTTTGTGCTAACAATTACCTTGGATTATCCTCACACCCAGAGGCTATCAAGGCAGCACATGAGGCCATCGATACCCATGGATTTGGTATGTCGTCAGTTCGTTTTATTTGTGGAACACAAGATATTCACAAAGAACTTGAACAAAAAACTGCTGAGTTTTTAGGCATGGAAGATTGTATTCTTTATGCCGCAGCATTTGATGCCAATGGAGGTGTATTTGAACCACTGTTGAACGAACAAGATGCTATTATTTCTGACGAATTAAATCACGCGTCTATTATTGATGGTATTCGTTTATGCAAAGCAAAACGCTTTAGATACAAGCACAATAATATGGCAGACTTAGAGGAGCAGTTAAAGGCAGCTCAAGGAAGTCGTCGTATTTTGGTAGTTACCGATGGCGTGTTCTCGATGGATGGTACCATTGCGCAGCTAGACAAAATCTGTGATTTGGTTGAGCAATATGGTGCTATGATTATGATAGACGAATGCCACTCATCGGGCTTTATGGGTAAAACGGGTCGTGGTACGCATGAGTTTAAAAATGTGATGGGTCGTATCGACATTATTACTGGTACTTATGGTAAGGCGCTTGGTGGAGCATCTGGTGGATTTACGGCTGCCCGTAAAGAAATCGTAGAAATATTGCGTCAGCGTTCTCGTCCATACTTGTTTTCAAATACCCTTGCTCCAGCGATTGTTGGCGCTTCTATCAAGGTATTAGAAGTTTTGAGTAGTTCGACGGCTTTACGTGATAAACTAGAAGCCAATACCAAATATTTCCGTCATGCTATGACCGAGGCAGGCTTTGATATTTTGCCAGGGGAGCACCCAATCGTACCAATCATGTTGTACGAAGCTAAGCTTGCGCAGGAATTTGCTGCTCGTTTATTAGAGGAGGGGATATATGTGATAGGATTCTTCTATCCAGTTGTGCCTCAAGGCAAAGCACGTATTCGAGTACAAATTTCGGCAGGACATGATATGGAGCACCTCGAGAAAGCAGTAGCCGCTTTTACCAAAGTAGGTAAGGAGCTAGGTGTTTTGAAGGACTAATGTCATGTTTGTGATTATTTGATAAAAAATAGTAAAAAACATTTAGTGATTTGACATGAATCACGGATGTTCCATAGTTTTAATAAGAGGCATTTATTAACTTTGTGTCTCATAAACAACAATTTATTATTTATTCGGGATAGGTAGTAAAAAATCCCCCTTGCCATTTGGTAAGGGGGATTTTTGTTACATCTTCATTTTCTCAATTTCTCGAATCACATTGACAATTCCTTTTAAGGGAATTTTTACCCAGTCGGGTCGGTAACTAATCTCATAGCCAAGCTCATAAACGGCTTTTTCTAATAAATAAATCAGGAGTAAAAAGTTGATTTCATTATTGTTTTTGAAAAGTGGATGCGGATGCCCAAAGGTTTCTAAATATTTTTCCAAATACGTCTGCATAATTAAACGATACCAGCGGTCAGCTGCTGTTTGTACTCTAAATGCATCCATATCTGCTGTTTCGCTTGAATTAAGCATCTTTGCCGAAATTGCATAATGGTAACTTCTAATCATACCAGCCACATCTTTGAGTGGCGAGTGCATGATTTTTCGGTCGGTAATGGAGCTTTCTGGCTCGCCCTCAAAGTCGATAATGATATAGTCGTTACTGGTAGCCAAAACCTGTCCCAAGTGATAATCTCCATGAATACGAATCCGAAGAGACTCCAAATCTTTGGTCAAAATTTGGTCGGCAAATTCATCAATTAATTCTTTTGCCTCCATAAAATCCCAAGCCAATTTACGAGTGACTGGGTCGGTGATGCTGGTATATTTTTCTATCAATAAATGATATCTACGGTCTAATAAATCGCACAGACGTTTATGAATAAAACGGCGGTAGGTATCATCAAATTTTTGCGTGGCAAACATAGGTTCGGCATCTGGAGCATAAAGCGCCAAGTGCATTTCGGCAGTGCGTTGTGCCAGTAATTCTACCTGATTAAATACCTCTTCTTTAATGGCGAAAGTTTTGTCGACAAAAGCATTGACAAAAGTATTGAGCTGGTTACCTGTCATTTCCCAAGTATCAGCCTGATTATCAACCATTCGTTGCATCATGCCTAGGGTGATTTCGCTTTCTCCTTCTTGTTGCCACGTTACGCTACCTGCAAAGGCTGGAATAAAAGCAAAATCCGAATGTTCGGTTAAAAACTCAATCATTTCAACCTCAGGATTGGTTTCCTTAAATAGCTTTCGATAAAGTTTGAGAAAATACTTTTCCCCAAAAACCATCGCTGAGTTAGAAGAAGATAAGGTTAAAGCCTTGGAAGAAATAGGAGCGTTGATATCCTCGCCTGATAAGCCTTTACCACGAACAAAATCCAATTTTCCTTCTTGTTGATAGACCGATTCAGCATGAGAGATTTGGTAAAAAAGAGCTTGTTGAAAACGCTCATCGTATAAGGCATCAATTACAAAACCACGTTTTTCATTGATATATGCCAAGCTGATGATACCTACAGGCGCTATTGCGTTTGACTGAGCAGCTTCGATAAATGAAACAGGCAGTAGATAACGCTCAATCTCCTGATTGTCGTAACCTACCTCCACAATGCAGAGCAAAGCAATCGAGTCTTTGATCGGGATTTCGAGGGCTGAAGCGATTTTAAAATATTGTTGAACTCGGGCTTTACCTGCAAACCATCGACAACTATTCATGTAAGAGGGAAGAATTTCGGTCTCGAATTTTGAAAATAGTGCCTTATCATTTTTGATATCCTCCCAAGCCTTTAAGGAGCTGAGATTTGTCGAGGTGATTTCATTCATAGTTGATTATTTACAAAAATGGTATTTTAATGGCTTAAATTTAGAATATATTTAGGTGAAAAAAAAGCATTATCACAGGCTCTAAGGAGTGATTGGGTAGTAATAAAGTATAAATGGGCATAATATAGGAAGCTGTTATGGGAGAAATAAAAAATGTAGCGTTAAAGAAAACCAAAGCGACTCATTTAGGACTAAAACAAACAATTTATGATTTATGATTGAGTTTTTAAATTACAGTTTGAAAAATTTTATAAAAATAATAAATTCATAATCAGGTGATTAAAAAATAATTTCACTTTTTTTATGAAAAACATTTGGAGTGAATGCCTTAAAGCTGTAATTTTGCACCACGAAAAACGATAAGGAAACATATTCTAAGCGTTTTTGTCCCCATCAGGTCCGTTCGTCTAGGGGTTAGGACACGTCCCTTTCACGGATGAAACACGGGTTCGATTCCCGTACGGACTACAAATATTTACTGATAGAAGTTAATATTTTCGAAGTAAGAGTATTAATTAGGTTAACCCACAAGGTCCGTTCGTCTAGGGGTTAGGACACGTCCCTTTCACGGATGAAACACGGGTTCGATTCCCGTACGGACTACAAATAAGTATTTCTTATATCAAAATTACCCAGTAAGTACCTTTCGTAAAAGAGGGGTACTTTTTTTTTGAGTTTACACCTAAGTATTCTGATAAATAGATGATTAAATGGAGCATAATTCATGTTTTAATACATGATTTTTTTCTATTCTCCATTTTGCACTTATTTATTCTCCAAAGACCCCCTCCATTCTCCAAATTTGTTTTTTTTTCATGTGTTTTCATGAAGCGGATATGTCTCATCACTCAAAATTTTTTTCGTGAGACAAATACATCTAAAACATGAATATACACTATAACTTTCAAGTTATGGAAATTCGCTTTTGCGAAGATGGCAAGAAGCCTAATTCAAAAGGACTCGTAAATCTTAAGGTAGGAATAGTACTTGAAGGATACAAAACTGTATGGATTGCATCTGGAATTCAGGTGCCTGCTAATACATTAGATGTTGATTATCAGCTATGTATGGGCAAAGATGGACAAATAGATAAATCAAGTCTTGAGTTTTACAACAATCGCCTAGTTAACATTAGAAAGAAGTTTGAAACTATAAAAATGAGCTTTGAATATGAGAGAATAGCCTATTCTCCAGATGATATTATTCAACAGTTCAGAAATCCAGTGTTTAAACCAATTACCTTTTTAGCCCTAATTGAAAAGACCCTCGCCGAGTACACAATTCATTTAACACGCAATACAATTAAAAGTCATAAATCAACTGCAGAGAATGTCAAGGAGTATATTACATATTCTAATCAATCAGCTATTCTAGCTAGTCAGATAAATACAGATTTTCTAAGAAAACTTGAAGTATATTTCAAAACTATCCATGTACCTAAATCTCACTCACATGGATCAAAAATGAAATCCACCTCCATCAAAAAAATAATTACATTTATTAAGAAGGTCATAAGCTTCGGAGTAGAAACAGAAGTTCTAAATGCCAAAGAGCTTAAGTACACGGTTAATACCAACGATGTCTCACAGGATTACTCGCATCTCACTCAACAAGAGGTACAGTCACTTGAAAAGCTTTCTCCGTTTGTTTCTGAAAAATATCAAAAGGTGATAGATAGCTTTCTTTGGATGTGCTATACTGGTCAGAGCCATGTTGATACAAGTGGTTTGAGTGAAGCACAGATTCATAAGTTAGACAGTGATTTAAACGATTTAACGATGTTGGGAGGGAAGAGGTCAAAAACTAAGATTGATTATTCTGTAGTAGTTAATGATAAAGCCCTGACTTTAATCGAGAAATATGGCAGCATTGAGAATATTCCTGTTCTACATTTAACAACCATAAACGAGGAGCTCAAAATTGTAGGTAAATTGTTGGGTTTCAAGATAAATCTATCAACCAAAATAGCAAGAAGGACTTTTGGTCAGTATTGGTATAAGAAAACACACATAGCAGATAAGTTTGTATCCAAAATGTTGGGACATAACAAAGCCGATACCAAGAAGTATTATGTAAACCTAGACATGGAGGATGTTGCCCATGCCGTAAAAATTGCAAAAGTGCTTAATTAATTTGGATTATATCAAGTACTTTTGCTATCTAAAATTCAAACACCATTAAAATTCAAAATGAAAAAAATCATTCTATCATCTCTAGTTCTATTATGTGTGGCATGTAAGAAAGATGTTACACCAGACTACACCACCAACTTTCAAGGATCCTATACCCAAAATTATGACGAATGGGGTTCAAATCTTCAAAGAGCCAAAGGAACATACAAGTTTTTAATTTCTAAGTCTGACGAAAACAAAGTTAAAATGGTTTTGTCTAATACTTATGTTGTTACTCAGGGTTCAGTAGTAGTCGAACAAGGTACAAAATCAGTCAGTATTCCAGATGTTAAGTGTACTAATGAAACCGACCTAACCATTAATTCAATCGTTAACTCTTCAGGTCAAAACTACATGGCAACAGGCACAGGTAAATTGATTGGAAAAAACTTAAAGCTTGACTTGACTTCCAATGATGGTAAAAATACAATTAACCAAACCTTTTTACTGACAAAAGATTGATTGTAATCAAATGTAGTTAATAAAAGCTACAAAATTTAATTATTTATTGAACACGTTTTGTATTTTTGGTTAAAATATATATTCAAATATAACAAAACGTGTTCTTTTATGATAGCACACCCCTTACTTGCTAAAAAAATCCAGTTTTTTACAGTTTGTTCGCCGAATGGTAAACCATTAGCAATACCACTTTTTAATTCTCTTGTGAGCGCAGGTTTTCCATCACCAGCTACTGACTATATAGAGTTGGAATTAGATTTTAATTCCTTACTTGTCTCACGGCCTTCTTCTACCTTCTGTGTTCGTGTACTAGGAGAATCCATGAAGGATGCAAATATTCATACTGGGGATATTTTGGTCGTAGATAAAGCACTGAATGCCAAATCAGGTGCGATTGTGGTTGCGATTCTTAATGGTGAGTTTGTAGTTAAAAGACTAATGATAGAAGGGGAACGTTATATGTTAGTTCCAGAGAATCTTTCCTATAAAACAATCCATATTAATTCTGATGATGATTTTGAGATATGGGGAATTGTGACCTACGTTATTCATAAAGCTCAATAATGATAGCTTTAGTCGACTGCAATAACTTTTATGCAAGTTGCGAAAGGTTATTTGCTCCTGAACTTAGAAGTAAACCTGTCGTAGTTTTATCAAACAATGATGGGTGTGTCATTGCCCGTTCCGATGAAGCGAAGGCAATGGGGATTAAAATGGGAGTACCTGCCTTCGAAATTAAGAATTTAATAGAACGCCAGAAAGTCTATGCTTTCAGTAGTAATTACACACTTTATGGAGATATTTCCAATCGTGTTGTACAAACTCTATCTCAATTCACAGATGAGATAGAAATTTATTCAATTGATGAGGCCTTTCTTAATCTGCGTGGTTTTTCCAATCTTGAAAGTTATGCAACTCAAATTCGAAGTACAGTCAAACAACACACAGGTATTCCGACTTGTGTTGGCGTTGCACCTACCAAAACTTTAGCGAAAATTGCCAATAGGTACGCTAAAAAGCATCATAAGGGTGTTGGAGTTTGGGTATTAGATACTTCTGAAAAAGTAGAGCAAGCACTCAAAGCTACTTCTATAGAGGATATTTGGGGTGTTGGGAGACGATATGCTAAAATGCTCGAAGCTCATAATATTTTAACTGCTTACGATTTGTCAAAAGCTAGTGAAAACTGGGTTAAAGCAAATATGTCTGTAGTTGGCCAGCGAATGCTTTATGAGCTTAGAGGAATATCCTGTTTAAGTTTAGAGCTAATCAATGAGCCCCAAAAGAACATTTGTACCTCCAGAAGTTTTGGAATGATGCTAACAGACAAAGCTCCATTATCAGAGGCGGTTGCCAACTTTGCGGCTGCTTGTGCTTTTAAGCTTCGCAAACAGCGTAGTGTAGCCAATTTCGTTCAGGTATTTGTTACCACAAATCCGTTTGCAAAAAATGAAAAACAATACTTCAACTCAATCACAATTACCCTACCCGTTGCGGATAGCGACTCACGAATAATCATCAAAAATGCCTTATTGGGATTATCAAAGATTTATCGAGATGGCTTTAAATATAAAAAAGCTGGAGTAATAGTATCAGGTATCGTACCAGAGGGTGAGTATCAATTAGCTCTATTTTCTCCCAATCCTGATAATAATGCCAGAAAGGTCATGCAAGTATTGGATGTCATCAACCATTCAAATGGAAGTAACAAGTTGAAGCTAGCTGCTCAGGGATTTGATAGAACATGGAGGGTGAAAAATGAGAGGCTGTCTCAGCGATTTACTACACGGTTTGATGAGTTGTTGACGATTAATATTTAGGACAAAGTCTTATTTTTCGAGACTCGTCATAATTGGTAGTGAACAATCATCTTCTTCGCATTTTTTTATTACCGATTTGATTTTGTAACTAAGTAAACATAATTAGTTAATAGGCTTTGCTCAAAAGGGTAACTTAGACATTTTATCTGCTTCCCATTTTTAGTACAGATTAAAAATGTACATAATTTGTCTGCTTTTAATATGTTTTTAACACTTCTTCGGCTGGGTGTAGCGTAGCCTAAAAAGGATACTTTATAACACAATGCAATTTAATATATCATAGCTCTTATTGCGACTTGAACTATATTGAATACTATACTAGATATTTCTGCTATGTAAAGAGCTTATGCTATAATCAATTAAAAACAATTGAAGCTAATGTACCCTCGTTTGGTTTCGACTCTATCCGAAGTGTTGCTTTATTTAGAGAAACAAGCTTTTGGACGATCTCCAATCCGATCTTTGTACTGCGTGCGTTGGGGTTTTGTATTTGTCCCCCCATACCTTTACCTGTATCCTGAATAGATAATGTTATTGAGTCTGTTTGTGTAATAGAGATAAACACGTTGCCTCCTGATGGTGTATATTTTATAGCATTATGTACTATATTACGAACTATAATTTTCAGATGATATTCATCGAACTTGACTACAGGGTTTAAAATATCACAGCTAGTTTTAATGTTAATATATGATAAATGTATGAAAGCTTCTAACTCTTCCAAAACTTCTTCTATAATATCTACAATACTAATATCAATAGTGTTTGGAGTTAGTTTTTCTTGTTGAGAAAGTGACCATTGTAAAATATTATCGACTGTGAATAAGAGATTTTTAAGGTATTTTTCCTGATTTTCAGTAAAATTTGAATCGTTGGTTTGTGAATGTGAAGAAAGACTTAAAATAGAGACAATAGGACCTCTTAAGTCATGACCAATCATAGAAAATAAACGATCTTTATTTTCTATTAATAGGGCTAGACTTTTGGCTTGTTTTCTGAGTTTGAGTACCAAGAACCAATACATCACAACAGCTATCAGTAGTATAACTAGTATACTTGAAATCAATAGGATTTTATTATTAGCGCTCTTTAATTGTTCCTTTTTTTGTTTGTTTTCAAGTTGCTCAATTTTTACCTTTTGTTGAACAGAGGCTAGTTTCAAATCTTGATAGTCATCTGCTAATCTACGTTCTAATGTTGCCAACTCCACTTCTTTAAGCTTTTCAGTTTGATTAGATGCAATTTTACGTGCCTCTTTATATAATATGGTCGCTTCTCTATATCTTCCTTCATATTCTAATATTTTGATTTCAGTTTCGATGACTAATGGTGTAATAGCCACTAATAATTGTCGCTTATCTATACATTTATTAAAATAGAATCTTGCCAATTTGAATTTTTTCTTATAAACATAAAAGGCTGCTAAATGATGATAGTATTCTGCTAAGTGAACAGGTGTTGCATTATCTATGAATTCTTGAGTATCTACCATCGTTAATAACACAGGGATTAATGATTCCTCATTAAACCTTACAGCGATATTCAATACAGCAATAAAATTGAGAAAATAGTTATCATTAGGAAGCTTATAATGTTTATGAATCTTTTTAATTTTATTCAAATAATAAATAGTAGCCTTAGTATTGTGCTTGTAAAGATTTAAAAAAAGTTGAATACCAGCATCGGTTTCTTTTCCGATCGGACTACGCTTTACTTTGTATTTTTCTCTTAAGTTGACTGCCTTTTCTATGTAGTAGGCCCATAGCGAGTCTTCATTTACCTGAAAATAAAAGTTAGCCAAATATTGAAAATTAGCAGCACTGGTGATTGGACTTTTTGAAAATGTAGTTGACGGTCTTATATTTATAAATATCTGGTTGATAGCAGCCTTTTTGTCTCCCATCTCTGAATAGATTAGAGCTAACAAATATGATATTCTTTCATACAGTAAATAATTTTTTGTTCGAAGGGCATTTTTCAAACCCTCTTTGGCTAAAAGAATAGCCTTTTTGTAGTTTCTATAATGACTACAATACTGAGATGCGTAAAAATAATAGTATGGGAGAAATGTTCTATTCGGGGTTTTAATTGTAAGTACATATCCTTTTTTAGCATAATAGAACATGCTGTCATACTGAAGAACCCCATTAGCTTTCTCTATTTTACTCAAACATGCAGATATATCATCTTCAATTTGTTTTTGGGAATTATTAGATGAAAATCCTTTGGGTAAAAAAAAAGCAATACAGATAAATATGTTATATATTAATTTCATTATTGCTTACTATGATTGTAAAGAGATAATATATCCTCAAGTTTGTCCTTAAATGTTACACCGATTGGAAACTGTTTATTTGCGATAAATATACTTTTACTATCAATCGACTTTATTTGACTTGAATTGAAAATATAAGATTTATGTAATCTTAATAGTTTGGTACCTTGTAGCCTTTGCTCAATTTCAGATATGTTATCATTGACAAGTGTGTAACTCTTATCAGTATTCCATATTTTAGAGTAAATCCCATCGGCCTCTATGTAAATAATATCATTGAGGTTAAACTGCTGGATTTGTCTGCCGACCTTAAGCCAAATCACATCTTTATTTGATCCTTGACTCATAATCTGATAAACTCTATTTAATGCTCTTAGTAGACGATTGAAAGTAACAGGTTTTTGAATGAAGTCAACTATGTTATTTTTATCAAAACAATCGATGGCATAATTTGTATGAGAAGATATAACAATCGTTGGTAGCGTTGATGCCCAATCTTTCAAAAACTCTAATCCATTTAATTCAGGCATCTCCATATCTAGAAATAGAATATCTGCCTTATTTGAGGATAGATAAACCATGGCATCATGGGGTGAATTAAAAAAAAGTATATCCCTTAGATTAGGAATGTTTTCTAAATGATCAATTAGAATTTTGGCTTCTTCAAAGCTGTCATCTAATACTATAGCGGTAAAATTTTGCATAAGCTAATGATTTTATTTTTAGAGTCATATCATAAATTAATGTTAGCGGTAGAATAAGGATATCCACAATTAATTATTAGATGCTTATGAGAGAAAATATATGGATTTAAGAAATTTTTATAATTCAAAAGTGCCTTATAATTAGTTAACTTTAGAGATAATCACTCTAATAATAGTAAAGTTGCTAGACTTTGCATGACTAAACAGTTGAACCTTAGATTTAGATGAAATCCGGATTAATCGAAATAAAATAATTAATGTAAGTTGGTGGGCAAAATAAAATTTAATTTTTGAGCCTTAGACTTTCAGCTTTGGGCATTCGGCAAAAACATATCTATCGTGACTAAAAGACATTTTAACACTCTTTGCCTTGTGCCTGTTGCCTAGTGCCTAAACTCATAAGTTAAATCTAATTCTGCACGAATACTTAAAAGGTTGTTGATATTTCGAGCATGCCATTTTGCATTCATTTGAAAAAACTTCCCTTAGAAATTCAGATTTAAGATTAGTACAAATTTCATTACATTATATAAAAACTGGTATTTCATTATATGAAAAAGCGAATTGGTTATACTTTGATTTCAAAAAGGAGATTAGTTTGTAATTTTACATTGTCGGGAGGAACCAATCTTTGTATAAGTGAAGAATATTAAGAAGTTTTCAAGCTGAATTGAAGTAGAAAGATAGTTCTTACTAGTCTTAAAATTAAAGTAAGTATTTTCACTAACCAAGGTTTTTAATAATAAGTTTTATTTATAGAGGTTATTCGAAAATTGAAATAATTGAATAGTTTAGGTATTAGGAATTTGCGAAATAAATCTAAAATAATTAGGTCAATCCGAGGTAATAAATTCTATTATTAGTAAAAGCGTATATATATATAAGTTATTTTTTGTCACCAAAATTTGTTGTTTATACACTTTGAGGTTTTTTAGTGAATTTAAGAATGTTATGCTGATGACTTTGTCTAACTAACTGTTTAGATAGCCTACTTTAATCATGTGTCGCATTAATAGACTGGAGTATATTTTTATTTCATGAAAGACATAATTTACAGGTAGTAATATTCTACATGTAGCTCTGACGCCCATCTTTTACATTTTTAAAGAATTAAGATTATATTGTTTATTTGTAGAACTTTAGTCGCTAATATTCTATTCATTTCAATTAACGATACTGGCCTCCTTCAAACGTTGTTAAGAGAATTCTGTCACCCGTTTTTGCATTTAGTCAACTGCAAAAGAATCATCCTACTCAATTGAAAGTACATAAAAATAAAACTAAAAATCTCTTTTAAGGGTACAACCAAGCTTCTAATCTCTGTTTTGTGATTATTAAGATACCTTTTTTCTTAAAAATGAAAAGTATTAAATACAACAACCAATCATATAAAGTGATGGTTGTAGATGACGATCACGAATCGTCACTCCTCATAGAATCTATTTTGAACCAGGAGAATTTCACGCATGTAGGCAGTGTAAGAAAAATTGCTGATCTGGATCTGGTATATGATGTAAACAAACCCGATTTGATAATTAGTAAACTAAGTATGGAGAATGTAGATCTATACAAACTCTTGATTCAAGAAAAGTTTAACTCCGTTCCTGTATTGTTCATTGTGGATTGGATAGACACTAAAAATATGATTCAAGAAAAGGAACGCAGTAAAAGTCTATTTTTGGCAAAGCCATTACTAAAATTAACTCTAAAATCATCAATTCATCTATTGCTAAGTGCATATCCACCTCAGATTACAAGGTATGTTGAGGTATTAAGTAAAAACCTACAGAAGCTTAAGATTAATTGTGAAGAAATAGTTTATATCGAAGCTGATGGGAATTATACATCAATTCATACAATACATAAAAAAGTATTTGTGAGAAAGAAATCTTTGGTAAAGGTGAAGAGAGAATTAACATCATATTTTCTCCAAATAAATAGATCTCAAATAATCAACACGAATTTTATAAGAAGATTGATTTTAGGTAAGGGCATATTAATCTTAAATGATACCGAGATTAAGATAGGACGAGCATATCGTATGTGTTTAGATGAATATTTGCAAAATGATAGAAGTTAACGTTGGTCAAAATGATTACGTCACCTTTTCTATCTTTTGGTTGGGTATTAAAGGTGTATTGGCTCAATATTTGACAAATGGCATGGCTTTATTCACTCAATTAAAGAATTTGTTGTTAGTACCCGAAAATTGTATTTCGTAACCTATTTGTCGATAGTATATGTAATGTTGGGTAGAAATTTGAAGTGTGTTACGTATCAAAATTACACAGTTTCAATTCTCATTTGTGGAAGTTTACAAAATAAAATCGTCTTAAAATCTATTTAGTGAAAAATCTTTGACATAGATAAATAAATCACACCATCGATTTACATTGACTACTTTTTTATTAAATAATTTATACAAACAAATAACCTAAATAGGAATTAAAATGAAAGCAAATCTTATCGTCAAAGTATTGTTATGTTCTGTGTTTTTCACGTTTGCGACACAAGCACAAGTTAAAATAGGTACTAATCCTAGTGTGATTACCCCTTCTGCAATTCTAGATGTTGAGTCTACAAACAAGGGAGTTATTTTCCCAAGAGTTGCCTTGAGTAGTTCAACAGATCAAACCACAATTACAACACCCGCAACCGGTTTAATGGTGTTTTGTACTGGTACAGCTGGTTTAAGTTCTGGGTATTATTTTTGGAATGGGACTAACTGGGTAAATTTCGTGACCTCATCATCTGGTTCTGGCAGTTCTGGGGGATCTGGAGTTGCTCAGTATTTTAATTTTAAAATTGTCACAGGAGTCTTTACTCCAGCTACTCCTCATACTGTGACAGCTAATGATCATGTAATTTTTTTAAGATATGACGGAACCTCTACTGGTTCGACCTCAGGTATTTCATCGACACCCCCTTTTCTCAATCCAAATGCAACACTGGTTCTACCAGACCCAACGACTTGTGCAGGAAGAGTGTTGAGGTTAGTAAATGATAGTCATCGAGTATTTGTGGGAGGGCAATCTGTTTACACAAATTATCCAATGTATACATATGACTCTTCAACATTATATACCACAGCGCCTCCTTCTTTGTCATATACTTTGCAAGCTAGCTTAAATGGTTCTCAATGGGTTATCATGAGCGATGGTTCCAGATGGATAAGTATTAATGTAGTCATAGTGTAAAAACTATACTTTTGAGGAGTGAAGTTAATGAATTATAGTTGTGGTAACCATGAGTTTATGTAATAAAATCATGGTTCAGCTTAATAAGTGATAGAAGAATTACATTTCTTTTCATTTAAATTATTCACCCAGTGTAGCTTTTAGATGTATTGGTTAAAGCTTTAAATTCTCTTTCAAATTAAACTCATCTAAGTAGTAGTTGTTACACTTGCTTCAGAATTGGTAATCTGTTAAGAATGTTTATATAATAGTTTATTCTATTAATTAATAAGTCAAAATTCTTTTAAAAACAATTAACGTTTATTACAATGAAAAGTCTAAGTTTAGTTAAATTATCAATGGTAGTGCTCGTGATGTCTTGTGGTTTTTCTTTGAAAGCTCAGGTAAAAGTAGGTGATAATCCGAACAATATCAATCCTTCAGCAGTATTAGAAGCTGAATCAACAAACAAGGGATTTCTACCTCCCAGAGTTGCTTTGACCTCAACTACGAGTGCAACGCCACTTTCATCTCATATACAGGGTATGATTGTTTATAATACTGCTACAGCAAACGATGTAGTACCTGCTCTATATGTTAATGATGGCACTAAATGGATTAAAGCTGTTGCATCCACGACAACATCTAATAACAATAATTCTAATATAGTTACTTTAGACGTAGGACAAACAGCGGTTTATTACAGCGGACCTATACCTGCCAGCTCTTGGGCTAATTTGGTTCAACTTTCTTCATTAGTTCCATCAAACCCTCCAATCACTTTTGAAGGATTGAAAATGGATGTGACAAAAAGTGACGCTTCTTTCTGGAAGCCAAGAATTTACAATGCTAGTAATACAGCCTCTGTAACATTTTCTTATGATGCTATTGCGAATGTAAATTACAAAGCAACAGGTACAAAAAGAGTATTAGCAGCAGGTACATCAAATTATGAGGAAATAGATGGTGATGCTCTTGTTTACTGGACTAATAATAATCAGCAGGAAACCGAAACTATGAATGTCATTGTAAATGATAAGTGGTATAGAGCTGTATGGGTAGGTTATCAAATAGACAATGTTCATTATATCAGAATGTCTCTTACTAGAGTTAATTAGAAAATACCCCTATATTTTTAGAATAAATATTAATGTAACTGTCTGAAGCTTTTATCTATTGCTTCTATGAGAGTTACAAGAAAAGTCGTACCCTTTTTAAAATGAAATAAGATATAGTCGCTTCAATGTTTGCCCACTATATATGATATGTTACTTAAAAATTAATAACCTTTTTAGGTACTTAAACTTATCTCTACGGCGAGCAAACTTTGTGCATATCACACCAAAAAACTAAAGTGTAAAGAGATGAAAAATGTCAGTTTTTTTACCAGTTTTTCAAAATTTAATAATTGTATTTTCTAGTCATTGTTTTATCAATTCTAATAGCAACTGATGTTTATCACATTTTAAACTAATTTATCACTATCATGACAATATACAATTTATCACGAGCTTTTGTTTTGGCAGTTGCTGTAACAATTAGCTTTTCTGTCACTGCTCAAGTAAAAGTTGGGGATAATCCAGGTGTTATCAATTCATCTGCTATACTTGAAATTGAATCCACAAATAGGGGTTTTTTACCACCTAGAGTAAATTTACTAAGCGAAACAGATGCTACAACTATAGTAAACCCTGCTAAAGGATTATTGGTGTATAATTCAGGAACAGCGCTCAAAGAAGGTATGTATGTAAATAACGGTACTTCTTCGGCGCCTATTTGGTCTGCTGTTAATTTTTCGAGTTCTTCCGACGGAAAGCTCTCTTTTAAGCAAAGATTAGTTCAGGCTGATCCTAATGTGACAATCAATGTAGGCGATTATTCTTTTAGGTACAGTTTAGCTAATAGTGCAGGAGGGGTTTGGCAAATAAGAAATAATAAGTCCACAAGTAGTAGTATTACAAATTTCGTCCTTGAGTTTTGGCCACCTAGCAACGGCTCCAATGGGGTTTCTACAGTTACGTTGGCTCCTAATACTTGGACTCAAATTAGTATATCTCCTGTAAACGGTACAAATGAACTAAACATACATCGCATTTTTGATACTGACAGTGGCAAATTATTCATATTTGAAGGAATGTTGATTCAAAAAGGTGCTGTTATTCAGGAGTCAATGATATGTGACGTTTATTAAAAGCTGACTTAGTATCGTTTGGTCAAACTACCATTTAGCCATTTGTAGTTGTATTGTGAATTTTATGCTTTCATTTTTCTTGTTTTAACAATCTATCTAAGAGCATAGCAAACATTACACATTCCATTCAACTTTAATTCGAATTTTATGCAAAATAACATTTATCTAAGTAGGATATTTCCTTGTCTAATGATTCTACTGATTTCGAGAGTAGTCTATTCTCAATCATCGTCTTTTGGTAATACAAATATTGGTTCTTCTGGTGAGCTGGCTGTAATCAATAGCCAGCATAACTTTCTTGTTGGAGGGGGAGCACTGCCTGGGGTAATTAGTACTCAGCGAACGTCACCTCGTGGATATTTTAGCTTTGTTGGAACATCAACTTATACTGGTGCGTCAAATACTGCATTTGTTAATGGTTATGTGAAATCTTACATGACAGCTGCATTTACATTTCCAATTGGAAGTGGCACTAAACTACGGACTGCAAGTATTAGTACGTCATCTACTTCTGCTCCCACGGATGCAGCTTATTATGGTGTCAATCCTACAACAGATAGCTACCCAACCACATCTGTAGCTTCAGGCGTAACTGGAGTAAGTACCAAAGAATATTGGGATATTAATGGTACAACACCTGCTCAGATAACTCTGACATGGGATAGTAGTTCAGGAGTACAAGTGCCGGTTAATGTGAAAATTGTAGGTTGGAATGGGAGTCAATGGACAAATATTCCTGCTACGATAGTAGGTGGTGCAACAACGTCTTCTGGGTCGATTACCACTTCCAGTGCTATAGCACCTAATACTTACTCGGTTTATACTCTAGCAGGGCTTGATGGTTCTCTCTCTTTTGGAGGTACAGGTACTGGTGCGAGTACAGGAAATCCACAGGTTTCAGCTTTTACCAACGAACCTAAAACAGGGAATGCTTCGGTAGAGTTGGCTCCAACAGGAGGAACAGCTCCATATGTTTATAGCAATGGTTCTTCCGATGCAGGGTGTATAGCTCCTTCTGGTGCTCAACCCCTACCTGCTAGTAGCAACTTCACAGTACAAGCCAATGGTAGCTATACGTATACAGCTCCAAGTATAGCAGGTAAATACTACTATTGTATCAAGGTATGTGATAGTTCAACCCCAACAGCGGTTTGTAGAGTAGCTGTATACACCTTGGATGTGACTGTACCTGTTGGAGTTGGAACATTGGATTGTAATAAGACCCGTTTATTGCCAGCTCCAATTGCTGGTACGCCTAGTACTCATTTATTAGTTGTAACGCTTAATGTGACTACTGCTGGAGCCTTTCCTGTTAGTGTGAGTGGTTCTGGTATGACAACCAGCACAACATCTGTATCAACTACTGGCACAGGTGTTCAAACTATAAGTATTCCTGTAAACTATGACGGTACAGTATTAGGAATATTGACATTTAATGTAGGAACCAGTACTTGTACCGCTGATTTGAGCTCGGCTACAGCAAAGAAAAAGGCATTAGTAGATGTTTGGACATTGGATAACTGTTCTATCAAGATTGCCGCTCCAGCTCTTAAGTAAGATGAAAAAACCAGTCGTTACAATTATTTGGATATATTTTCCAATGATGTAACGATTAGGTTTTACAGACTTTATAAAAAATATTGATATGGAAAAATACTTTTATCTAAAACGATTGGTGCTGGTATTGAGCCTTTCATTGATAGGAATTACTAATCAACTAAAAGGCCAAACGGTGGATTTAACCACCCATGCGCCTACATCTTCCCCTCCTAGTGGAGCCACTTTTGAATGGCATAATGCTTTGCCTGTATCTCCTAGTAATATAGTTGCCAATCCTGCAGCTGCTAGTCCAGGTCTATATTATGGGGTATATAATTTAGGATCTTGTTACAGTGAAGCTGCCCCATTAAGAGTTGCTTCAAATGATTGTAGTACTGGATCCACAGGTGTTGATTTGCGTACATTGGTAGATTCGACAGACAAGCCTTTAGGTACTATTGTTACTTATCATACAGGCTTGCCTGCATCTTCTTCTAATAGAATTACAGGGCCATCTATAACATCTGCTACTGCAAATACTTATTATGCAGCATATTATGATGTAACCAATCAGTGTTTTAGTAGCGAAAGTGTACTTGTTATTTTAAATACTGTTTGTAATGGACAAGTAACAGCAAAAGTATTTTTGCAAGGTGCATTTAATACTACTACCAACACAATGACGAAGGCATTGAATACGCAAAATTTGATACCCTTGACTGATCCATATAATCTAGGAGCAACTACTACCACGTCAGTTTTGACAGCGAATGAAATTACAGACTGGGTACGTGTTGAGTTACGTACTGGAACGAATGGTGCCACAATCCAAGAGAGTATTGCTGCTCTTGTCGCTGTAGATGGATCTCTATATAATCCAGATGGTACAACACCTTTAAAGTTTCAGGCCACTAGTGGGAACTACTATGTTGCTATTCGTCATAGAAATCACTTGGGTATAATGACTGCTTCTACAATTACCCTTTCCAGTAATGTACCTGTAGTTGATTTTACATCCCCTTCTACCTCTACTTTCGGAACAAATGGTAGTGCGACTATTGGTAGTATCAAAGCACTCTGGGCTGGTAATGCCACAGGTTTAACTGTAGCAGGTACAGATAATGTTCGTTACAGTAGTGGTGATATAAATGCTGTCACTGGTTACCTGACCACTCAAACTGGGAGTGCTGGTGGAGTCAAAGTGAGTGTATATACCAAGGAGGATACCAATTTAGATGGGATAGTTAGGTATTCAGGAGCGACAAGGGATATTTTACCAATCAATAATACGATACTCACACATCCCGGTAATACACTTCAAACACTTGGCTTTATAGTAACACAGACATTTTAAGCGTAACTATTTACCAGTTATGCATTTCATTACTAAACGTAAAATTAAACATGAAACTATCAAGCTACCTTGTGAAATTTGTGATGTGCATGTTATTATTTGTGAGTATTACTCAGGTCTCTATGTCTCAGTCTGGTAATCTATCAATCATTAATGATAACGGTACATACAAAGTTAATTTCACACCAACGTCTTCGGGAAGCTTTACACTTGGAGCGTCCTCATTAGTAGCGCTAAAAGCGCCAATTGGAACTATGACATTACCCAGCACAGTAACTGATGTCACTGGTGGTCCTTGGACTTTGACTAGTCCGAAACAATCAGATACATCAACTGATTACTGGGGATTCTCAACTAGTGGAAATACAGCATTGACCTTTACAAATGGTGTATCAATTACTTTGTTTTCATTTCCTGCGCCCACACCTTGTTTAGGTACAGTAACAATTGTTGACCCCAATAACTTACCCGCATCAGGTACAGGTATAGTAAATGGCTATGATTATGGAACTACTATCAATTCACCTGTAGGTTCAAATATCGCCAGTGTATCTGGTTCAGGTGCGACTTGTAATAATTTAACTTTTACAGTTAACAACCCTACAAAATCTGCTCCTGCTGGTTCTGCTGTTACAGGTAATGCACCCTCTGAAATTGGTCCATCAGGAGGAGTTACCCCTTATAGCTATAGCATTCCTTCAACGGGTTGTTCAGCTCCAAGCAGTAGCCCTAGTGCACAACCACTGCCTGCATCAAGTAACCTTAATGTAAATTCTAGTACTGGAGCATATACTTTTACCGCTCCTAATACTGCTGGTACTTACTTTTATTGTATTCAGGTTTGTGACAACACAGGTACAAACTGTAAAATCGCAACCTATACATTAACAGTTACTTGTGCTGCAAATGCTGGTAGTTTAAACTAAACTTATGAAAGACAAGAGTACTTATCAATCCGTTAAGTACCGTGTTTAGTTCTAAGTAGGAACTCTTAACAAGACTAATAATGAGAAGAGCAAATATAATTTTTACTCGGGTAGTTTTGTGTGTTTTGTCAATCATAAGTTTATCTGTTAATATCTCCTTTTCTTATTCAGAAACAGGTGAATCTTTTAATGGGAAACGATTCAGCAAAATAGCATTACCCACTATTTACAAGCCTATACTAAAAGGTATACCTTTGATGGTTTGTACCCCAGCAATCTCAGGTAGTATTATTTCTGCTACTGTTACTGGAAATAATTTGTCGTATACTACAGTATATGTTTTGACTGATGCACTCGGGAATATTCTCACCACGAATGGAACAGGAAGTTTCACAGCCCCTTCAGTAATTAGTTTGACAACATATCAAATTTATGCAGTTAACTATGACCCCAACGCTACAAGTCTACCTAATTTATCATCAGGTATTCAGATTAATAGTATTGGCGGTAGTTGTGTGGCAACTTCACTCCCAAAATGTTTTGAAGTAAGTCCTTCCTCGTGTACTTCGGTAAATACTGTATCACTTGGCAGTGTATTAACCGCTACTATTTCAGGGAATAATACAGGTATAGGTTATACTACACAGTATGTTTTGACTGATGGGAATGATATTATTCTTAATGGGCCATCTAATACGGCAAGTTTTACTCCAACCTCTTTGGGGAGCTATCGTATTTATGCTGTCAATTATAGTGGAACGATAAATAATCTTTTGGTTGGGAAAAATATTTTGACAGAGGTAAGTGGTGCTTGCTTCGCTGTTTCAGCACCTAAATGTTTTCAAGTTGCTGTGGACACAGACGGCGATGGTATAGCCGATGCTAGTGACTTGGATGATGACAACGATGGTATCTTGGATACATTAGAAGATGCTGCCCAGTGTACGAGTGCAAGTGGTGTAGTAACAGCAAGTTC